>NZ_OZ038525.1:4351273-4694091 GCF_964036645.1 Tenacibaculum sp. 190524A02b
AAAGTATGTATAGAAGCAATGCTTTTTTGGAATGGAAAAAAGTAAAGCAAACATCCAGATATGGATAAAATTATAAAAATAGTAGTCAATAAATTTCCTAATAGTCTTCTGTTCATGTTGTGTGTGTTTAAGAACAGCAAAAGTATTTTAGAAGAATTATTTAGACAATAAGGGGCAAATTCACCCCTATTATTTCATGATGTATTTAGAGTTTTTCACCAAATTTACCTAGTACTTTTACAACTAACATTAGTTCTTTACCTAAAGGAGTTAAAGCGTACTCAACTTTTTTAGGGTATACTTCAAAATCTTTTTTTTCAATAACACCATCTTCAATCAGTTCGCCTAGTTGTTGAGTTAATGCTCTTTTAGAAGCTTCAGGATTTAGTTTTTCTAAATCTCTAAGTCTACGTTTATTTCTGTTTAATTCACATAATAAAGCTAACTTCCATTTGCCAGAAATAATGTTTAATGTTTTTTCCATAGGACAATCTTCTTTTTTAGAAGTTTTCCTTATATAAGTCCCCATTTTATATGATCTGTATTTTTTGTAAAAATAGAATTTAATCTAGCTTTTTAGGGAATTTACTTGTAAGAAAAAGAAAACTAGAGCATAGCAGAGGTTAATATTATTTTATTTTGAAAAATAAGTAGAAAAAAGCCGTTTAATTGAGTTGATTAGCTATTAGACAAATTTTGCGCGAGTTTTTAGCTTATAAATAATATGTTAATTTTTTATTTTTAGGTAGGGTAATATTATTTTAACTTGTTTTGTCTTTTGGGAATTAAAATTAAAATTAAGAAATGAAATTCAAAATAAAGTGTAAAAATAATGTTTTCAGGTGTGTAATTGTTTTTTCTTGTGCTTTTTTTTTGAGTTGTAGTGATGATATTAAATTACCTATAAATCAAGAAGAACCAGTTAATACAAATTCAACAATACCAGCAGATGCTATTATTCCATTAAAAGCTCCGTTTAAAACAATAGTTAATCATGATGGGCTTCAAATTCCAGTTAAAATTTACGGTAACCAAAAATCTGACATTGTAATATTTACAATACATGGAGGGCCAGGAGGAAAAATTTATAATGGAGTATCTAGTAATTTATATAAAGATTATCTTGTTATTTCTTATCTGCAAAGAGGTGATTCTGGAGAAAGTTATGGAGTTGGGGCTAATTCTCTAGAACAAAAATTAAAAAACACTACAATTGAAGATATGTATGCAGAAACAAATAAGGTATTTGAAACTATAGTTGAAAGATATAACCTTAAATATAAAAAATTCTTTGTTGATGCAACTAGTTGGGGTGGCTGGTTAATGTTACAATTTGCTTACGATAATAAAACAAAAAACAAGAGTAAATATGATGTTAGAGGGCTTATTTCATACGATGGAATGTCTTATTCTGTAAAAAATAGTTTCTATAATATGGTAGCATATTATAAGGAAACACTTGAAGAGTTGGAAAACCAGTATAAATTAACTAAAGATTTCCTTTTAATAAAATTGGGAGGGCACCTATCTCAAGAGCTTATAGAAAAGGATTATATAAGTAGTTTTTTTAATGAGAATGATTATGGAGGTTCAGGTACGTTACAAAAGAATACTTATGATTATACTTTTAAGATTAAAGAGTTGCAAGAAGATGGTAGTTTAAAAACAGTTTCCTTATCAGGTTCTTTAGCAGATATGGAAAATTTGTTTTTAAAAACATTAAAATACAATAAGTTTATAATCAATAAAATTTCACAAGACTTTGAATCTGACAGTCAAAACTATATTTATTATGAAAAGTTATTAAAAGTGTTTCGATTATTACCTTCTATATCTCAACAGTTTTTACCTTCAATTGTTGAGACCCAATCAAAAATTAATCATGGTCTTTATTTACTTAGTATAGATGGTGAATACTCTGAAAATAAGTTTGAAAAAGCATTTGAGAATTATTTAAAGGAGAGTAAATTAACCCATAATGATGTTAAGGATAATTTCAGATATATCTTAAATGAGGATGCTTTAAAAAAATCACATGAAAGTATTTTTAAAACAATTGACATTCCTTTACTATTCTTGAAAAATAAACAAGATGATATCATTCCTTATAAAAGTATTGAGAACCAATGTAATTTAACGCCTAGCGCATTGCTTTATGTTTCAGATGGGTATCACGGTATTATAAATGACGAAAAAATGTTTATGAAATATAATAAAGAAACTAAGTCTATTGAAAAAAATAATTCTAAACTAAAAGATATTGTAAGGCTGTTTATCAATAAGAATACTCTTAAATGATAAAGTACTTACCTTAATAAAAGTAATTATAAATGTTTACAATAAACATTTATAATTACTTCTACTAATAGAATTTTATACTCTTATTTTGTAGGTGTTTTTTTGAGATAGAAATGTATTCACATAGCTTTTTGCATTTTGAGTAATGGTAGTCATTTCTGGATTATGTTCAGCTCCATAGAAAAAATGAGTACTACCTATTTCGCATCCACAATAAGTAAAGCTTAAAGTAATATCGTTTAATAAATCATGTACAGAAATACCAGCTTCATAAGCTTCTTGCTTTCCTCCCATAGAAACTGCCAAACTTAATTTTTTACCTTTTAGTTTATCACCTTCGGGGCCAAAAGCCCAGCCATAAGCAAAAACTTCATCTAAATATTTCTTAAAAGCAAAAGGAGCACTAAACCAATAAAAAGGAAACTGAAAAATAATTTCATCATATTTTTCTAGTAATTGTTGTTCTTTTTCAAGATCAAAATTTAAGTCGGGATATTGTTCATAAATATCGTGAAGAATAAAGTCATTAGGATATTTCTCTAACTCAGAAAGCCAAGCTTTATTAACTATGGAGTTTGATAAGTAAGGGTGTGTTATAATAACTAATTTAGCCATAATATGTTTGTTTTATACATAGGCTAAAAGTATTCTTTATGTACTGTAATGAATAATAATAACTGTTAAACGCTACTATACTAAAGTATATCATTATGTTTTCAAATTAGTAGTTAGATGGTTATTTTTTCAGTTGTGTATGAAGAGTTTTATGAAAATTATGGTGCTATTTAATTGGTGTAAACTATTTTCAATAAATAGAATCAAATAGTATTTTTGAACTATATAAGTTAGTAATTATTATGTTTTATGGATATAATTAAAACCTACCCGCATATTGAAGAATGTTGTGTGAGTTATATTTTAGCAATGAATGATACCATGAATGTATTAAATGGTAAATGGAAATTGCCAATTTTAGCAGCGTTATTGTATAATAACAAACGTTTTAAAGATATTCAAGAAAATGTAGGAGGCATTACACCAAGAATGTTGTCTAAAGAACTTAAAGAGTTAGAAGTTAATGGGGTAATATCACGAAAAGTATATGATAGCAGACCTGTACTTATAGAATATGAGTTAACAGAATCGGGAAAAAGTATAACAAAAGTTATGGATGCTATGGTAGCTTGGGGAGTAGAACACCGTGAAAACATATTAGAGAAATAAAAGTGTTTATTAAAGCGCTAATAACTGTGTTTTCTTTTTGGTTAAATACGTTTTTTCTAGTTCGTTGCTAACTTTGGTTAATGCAATATTTATATATTCAATAGCTTTATTAACGTTATTGGTTTTAGAAAAATAGTCAGCTTTGGCTCCATAATATAAATAAGCACGTTGCTCTAAATCTTCAGGTTGTAATTGGTTAAAATAATAATTAGCTTTCACATAGTTTTTAGTTTGCAGGCATACCACTCCCATGTTTAATAAAAGAGAGGGAGAAGGGTTTAGTTGGTACAAACATTCATACCATTGTAAAATTTTAGTCCAATTAGTCATATTAAAATTAGGAGCTTTAATATGTTCAGCGGCAATTGCAGCTTCATAATGATAGGATGAAAATTCATTGTTTACAACTGCTTTATTCATCATAGCATTGCCTAATTGAATTAAGGGGAAAGACCATAAGTTGCGATCTTGCGATTGTAAATCTATCACTTCATTATTCGCATTTACCTTTGCATCTAATCGTGCAGCATGAAAACACATTAAGGCAAATAAGGCATAACTGGCAGAATTAGCAGTAAACGAATTTTTTAATAGAGATTTGCATAGACGCATGGCTTCACCACATAATTCTTTTCTTACTAATACTTCTTTTTTTATAGAATGGAAACCTTCATTAAAAATAAGATATAGAACTTCTAATACATGTTCAATACGTTCAGGTAATTGATTTCCTTGAGGAATGGTAAACTGTAAGTTGTGTTTATGAATAGTTTTTCTAGCTCTTACTAAGCGCTTTTTTATGGTTTCTTCTTTAGTTAATAGAGCAGCAGCTATTTCTTTACTGCTAAACCCAGCTATGGTTTTTAAGGCAAAAGCTATTTGATCTTTAGCATCAAGTTTAGGATGACAAGCAGTAAAAATCATTCGTAACTGTGCATCCTCAATTTCACTTTCTAAAAAAAGTTCTTCAATAGCTACAGTGTTAATACCTTGTTGAAGAAAAGGAGCATTCTTTTTCTCAGATTGTAACTTTCTAAAAATATCAACCACTCTATTTTTAGCAGCTTGTGTTAACCAAGCTTCAGGGTTTTCAGGAAGTTGTTTTCGCCAATGAATGCTGGCTTTTAAAAAAGTGTCTTGTACAGCATCTTCAATAAGTTCAAGATGTGTGAGGCCAAAAATACGTGTTAAAACAGCAACCATCTTTCCGCTATGATGTCGGAAAAGATGGTCTAGCATTTTGTTATCCATTATTGATCAAATACCATAATCTCTCTAATCTCTACGGTACCGCCTAAATCAAAATCAGGAAAATCTTGTGCAATTTCTTCAACAGCTTCAAAATCGTTAGCTTTTACCAAGTAGTAACCACCAACAATTTCTTTTACTTCAGCAGAAGTTAAATCTGTTACAGTACGATTTTTACCAACAATACGACGAATTTGAGGGGTTAATGCATTTCCGCTAACTACCACACCTTCTTTTTCCATTTTAGCATTCCATGCAAACCATTTTCCCATACGGTTTTGCATCTCTTCAGGAGAAAGCCCTAAGTCAGTGTAATCAGCTCCGATAAAAATCATCATAAAATCTTTCATAATTTTAAAATTTAAAGTTATTTACTAGTAAGACGTTTATCTGCAATAAAAAGGGGACACATTTTTTATTTTTTTTCTAATTCCAATACTTTTTGAATCATTTTATCCTCTTGTTGATTTAGTTTGTATAAACCTTCATCATTAAATAAGTCGCGTGCAATAAGGGTTTTAAGGTTTTTCTCTAACTGCTTTTTTGTGCGAGCAGAAATCTTAAAGTCTTTCAATTTTGCTAAAAATTTACTAGATACATTTTGGTTCTTATCAAAATTAGCAATAAAGTCTTTTAAAGAAAGTTTTGCCAATTCTTTCCTGTTGCCATCTACATATTCAAAAGCAAAATTGTTAAGCGGTCTAAAGAAGATTGTTGGAATATAAGCTGAGGTATCTACAGGTACAAATACATCAGGAATAATACCGCCGCCGCCATAAACTATCTTTCCTTTAGGAGTTGTAAATTTTAAACTATCTACAGTTTTAATACTATCTTTGTCAAAAAGCTCACCGTTGGAATATCTACTTTGAATATCACTATCGTAATCTGTAGCACTCTCTTCTTTTTTATAAGGCTTTTGAATAGATCTTCCTGTTGGTGTATAATAGCGTGCAGTTGTTAATCGTACAGCAGACCCGTCACCTAAATCCATTTCTTGTTGTACCAAACCTTTTCCAAAAGACCTTCTTCCAATAATAATTCCTTTGTCATTGTCTTGTAAAGCACCTGCTACAATTTCTGAGGCAGAGGCAGAGTTTTCATCAATTAAAACATACAAATCACCATTTTCAAAATCACCTTTTTCAGTGGCAAATGATTCGTTAATAGCACCTTTATTGTTTTTTGTATAGACAATTAGTTTATCATCTTCTAAAAACTCATCTACAATTTTGTTGGCTATATCAATAAAACCACCACCATTGCCACGTAAATCTAATACCAAGCTTTTCATTCCTTCACCCAATAAATTAGTTAAGGAAGACTTGAATTCTTTATAGGTATTACGTGCAAAACGATTTAGTTTAATATACCCAATAGTATCATTAAGCATATAGGCAACATCTACGCTTTTAATATTTACCTTTCCTCTATTAATAGTAACTGTAAAAAGGCTATCATTTGTTTTTCTGTAAATCTGGAGAGCTACTTGTGTATTGGGTTTCCCTTTTAAACGTTTTAAAATTTGATTGGAAGCTAATTTTTTACCAAACAAAGTGTCTTTATCAGCTAGCAAAATTCTATCTCCAGCTTTAATACCTTGTTTAATACTTGGTCCACCTTTAATAGGTTCAATAACAGTAATAGAATCACCAATCATTCTAAACTGCACACCAATTCCAACAAAGTTACCTTGCATATTTTCTGTAACTAACTGTAAATTTTCTTTAGGTATATAAACAGAATGTGGATCCAATTTATCAAGCATTTTAGCAATAGCATCATCTAAAAGCTCATCTGTATTTACATTATCTACATAATCACTCTGAATGTAGTCAATTAATCGTTTAATTTTACGTTCATTAGAAGATGTTTTGCCAGGAATCATATCATTGTCCTTACCAAAGAACATTCCAATAAGGATTCCAAAAATTACAGCAATAGAAAAATAAATAGGTAAATTATTCTTGTTCATTAGGTAAATGTGTCAATTCAACGCCTGCTTTCTTTAAAAACTCTAAACCAGATGGATCTTTATAAGCATCTAAGTAAACTACTCGTTTAATACCAGCTTGATGTATTAATTTACTACACTGTTGGCAAGGAGACAAGGTAATGTATAAAGTAGCATCTTTACAAGATTGTGTAGAAGCCGCTACTTTTAAAATAGCATTTGCTTCTGCATGTAAAACATACCATTTAGTATAACCTTCCTCGTCTTCACAATAATTTTCAAAACCAGAAGGCGTACCATTGTAACCATCTGATATAATCATTCTATCCTTAACAATAAGAGCGCCTACTTTTTTACGTTTACAATGAGAAAGTTTTCCCCATTCTTGCGCCATTCTTAAGTAAGCCTTGTCGTATTTAAGTTGTTTTTTATCCAATCGTTAAAATGTTTAGGGCAATTGCTAATTTAGCCAGAAAAAAACGGTTATGTGTTAATTTTTACCAAAAAACACGGTCTATCATCATTTGAATTGCAATACCAATTACTATAGAAGAAGCTACTAAAATCCAATCACGACGATTAACTCCTAAAATAGATTGTACAAAGCTTCCTGTTAAAAGAATTAATAAAACAATAATAACTTGTGCGGCTTCCACACCTAAAGCAAACTCTAATAAAGGTATTAGTTTATCGTTGCTTCTTCCAATCATCATTTTAAAATAATTAGAAAAACCTAACCCATGAACTAAACCAAAAAATAAGGCAAAAAATAAGTTTTGATTTTCTTTTCCTACCGATGCTTTTTTTGCGGTTAATACATTCATTAATCCAGTAATAAATATGGTAAGTGGTATTAAAAACTCTACCAGTTTAGCATTAACATTTAAAACACCGTAAGTAGATAAAGCTAAGGTAATAGAGTGTCCAATAGTAAATAAAGTAATTAACCATAATACTTTTTTCCATTGTTTAAACTGGTAAACAGCGGCTAATACAATTAAAAAAAGAATATGGTCATAAGCTTTAATATCCAATACATGGAACAAGCCCATTTTAAAATAAAAAATAAAAT
Organism: Tenacibaculum sp. 190524A02b; assembly: GCF_964036645.1. Classification (NCBI taxonomy): domain Bacteria; kingdom Pseudomonadati; phylum Bacteroidota; class Flavobacteriia; order Flavobacteriales; family Flavobacteriaceae; genus Tenacibaculum; species Tenacibaculum vairaonense. The sequence continues at coordinate 4,359,070 of NZ_OZ038525.1, forward strand.
CGTTCATTAAATTTTAATTTGTCTTTTAATTTGTTGGTCTAATGAGATGAATGTCTCAGTTCTAGAAACTCCTTTAATAGTTTGAATATCTTTATTTAATAAATGCATTAAATCCTCGTTGTTTTTACACATTATTTTAATAAAAATAGCATAGTTACCGGTAGTATAATGGCTTTCTACCACTTCAGGGATTTCTTTTAAACGTTTAATAGCAGAGGAGTATAAACTAGAAGAATCTAAGAAAACACCTACAAAAGCTGTAGTGTCGTATCCAAGCGTTTTAGGGTTTAGAATCATTTTATACCCATCAATCAAGTCTGCATCTTCCAGTTTTCTAAGTCGTTGATGAATAGCTGCTCCAGAAATCCCTACTTCTCTAGCTATACTTAATATAGGAGTACGAGCATCATTTAATAGTCGTTTAATGATGATTTTATCAATACCATCAATTTTTAATTTTTTTGTCATAACGTAAGCAGATAAGAAAGAAGTAAAAATATAAAAAAAACCACTCGAAAGAGTGGTTTTAGTGTTTTATTGCTATCGTTAACAACCATAGAGGTAGTTTTTAACAAAATTCATTGTAAGCAGCGGCTAAATTTTGAGCAATAGCTTGTGCTGATCTTCCCTCAATATGGTGACGCTCTAACATATGTACTATTTGTCCGTCTTTAAATAAAGCAATTGCAGGAGAAGATGGAGGAAATGGTACCATGTATTCTCTAGCTTTAGCTGTAGACTCTTTTTCTACACCAGCAAAAACAGTAGTAATATGGTCTGGTTTCTTATCTGCACCTAAAGAAGCGATAGCTCCAGGTCTTGCAGTACCAGCGGCACAACCACAAACAGAATTCACCATTACTAAGGTAGTACCTTTTTTAGCTAAAGCATTGTCAACATCTTCAGCAGTATATAAAGCTTCAAAACCAGCGTCAATTAACTGATCACGCATTGGTTTTACTAATTCTTCTGGATACATAAATAAAAATTTTAGCAAAGATACTTTTTTATACTTGTAAGACAAAGCCTAAGAAAAATAAAAAAACAAAACCAAATAATGTTTTATATAAGGTGTAATCAGTTTTAAGTTTTTTAATTATTAGGTATACATCAACTCATAATTAAACATTCATACTTCAGAATTAAACCATGTTGCACGGCGGTTCTGTAAGGTTAACAAAAGCCATTACATATTGCATGACGGTTCTGTAAGTTAACAAAAGTCATTTCCCAATGCAGGAAGGATTTGCAAGTTTACAATTTAGCATTTTCCAGTGCAGGAAGGTTTTGTAAGTTTACAATTTGATGTTTTTCTGTGCATGGCGGTTCTGTAAGTAATTGTAAATTTCTAATGTTGGATGTTTAATTTAGTAAAGGTTGATTTAAGAAGCTTAGAGTGGTTTTTATTTATGGTGTTTGTTGTTGGGTTGGTATTTTTTAAAAGTCCTTTAAATCTTTTTAAAATAGTTGTTTTTTAAGTGTTTTTATTTATGGTTTTGTTTTGTTTGATAGCTTTTTGTTATATATAATCCTTTGTACTTTTAAATTAAAATTAAAGAAGTAGAGATTGTTTTTTGTCGAATTAGGAGATATATAAAAATTATTGATAGGTTTTTATAAAATCCATAGTATTTTGATTGTTAGGAAAAAGTGAGCAAAACTTATTAGTAAAATTACTACACATGATGAATTCAGGTTCAAGTATCATTGAAATGATACTATATATACATTAATGATAGGTTTTGTGGTTTGGTTATGTTTAAATTAGCAAAGTAAGGCAGGTGTAATGCAGTTTTTGTTTTTTAACATAAAACTCGTTTCAAGCTAAACTAAACAAAAATGAAATAGCCTTGAGACTATGGTTTCAGGAGATTAAGTTCTAAGGTTGTTAAATAATATAAATGCAGTCATAGATTTTAATGAAATTTGAGTTTAAATTAAATATAAACTTTTAAAATATTGTCAGTAGGGAATACCTGTCAATTTTCTATAATTATATTTTTAAAAGTGTAAATAAACTAAAACAAACCATTTATATAAGAGGATTTACTTGTTAAAGTCGTTTTTAAACTCAAGAAAAAACCAGCTTATTATTAATAAGTTGGTTTTTTATTATTAAGGAATCTCATTTTAAAAGTTTCGAATACTAGTTGGATTAGATGTATATTTGAGAAAAAAACAGAGTATGGGGAAATTTGCAAAATGGTTAGGAGCTGGCGCAGGATTTACATTAGGAGGGCCTATTGGAGCAATTATTGGTTTTGTAGTAGGAAGTTTTATAGATGAAGTGTCAGTAGAAGATATAAAACAAGAGCAACGAGAGTATGAAGAAGCAAAACATACCAGAGGTAGTCATTACGTACAGTCAGGTGATTTTGAAATAAGCTTATTAATTTTAGCTTCTGTAGTAATAAAATCAGATGAGCGTATAGACCCTAAAGAACTTGATTATGTAAGGCAATATTTTGTAAAGCTATACGGAAAAGAAAGAGCCAATCATGCTTTTAAATTATTTAACGGTATTGTTAAAAAAGATGTTTCAACAAGGCAGGTATGTTTGCAAATTCGTAAATACATGTCGCATTCTTCTCGCTTACAATTGTTACATTTTTTATTTGGAATAGCAAAATCAGATGGTGAAGTAACAAGTTCTGAAGAACAAGTGATTAAAAGAATTGCAGGGTATTTATATATTAATGAATATGATTATACTTCTATTAAAGCCATGTTTTATAAAGAAGTAGACAGTGCGTATAAAATTTTAGAGGTAACTCCAAATGCAACAGATGATGAGGTGAAAAAAGCGTATAGAAAAATGGTAAAAAAATACCACCCAGATAAGCTAGGAGATGTGGGAGAAGAACATAAAAAAGTAGCAAAGCAAAAATTTCAAGAAATTCAGTTGGCATATGATAAACTTAAAAAAGAAAGAGGATTTTAAATAGATGGATATAAAAATAGTTCCTAAAAATTTGTTAACATGTGTTAATTTATTATATTAGCTATGTGGAAATATATGTAAAGGAATTTGTACGAGGGAATAATTTTGATAAGTGCTTTCTTTTTTTATTTTTGCAGAACTAAACTACTATAACTACTACTACACACAAAAGCTTAATTTTAAGTGCAAGACACTTAGTAATGCAATTTATATAAATTGTAATAGCAAAGAATATAATAAGGGAATGACTTTTTGCTGCACGGATTTTATTCTTAGTTGTTTATTAAAATAAAATAATAATAAACATGGTTTGCGAAGAATAAGCAATACATGATTTTTAAATAACATAAAATATATACCCCGCAATTGTGAAACTTTGGCGAGCAAACAAAAGCAGGGTTTGTAAATAACAATCAATTTAAAATAAATAGATTATTATGTCTATATGTCTCCTTGTGAAGAAGGCTAAGTTACTATATTTAATATTAGTAAGCTTAGATGAAAATATTTTTAATAAAAATTTAACGCTTTTTGAAGCAGTTAAAGCAGAGGGTTTTCAGAAAAGAAAATACAAAGCTGTTAAAGTTCAAAAGATGTTTAATTTTTATTTTACTTCAATTAAAAATGTAAAGGTTAGAATAAAGAAAGGAAGTTCTAATTTTTTCAAATTACTACACGAAACCTACTATATTCTATTAAGACAACGGAATTTAGCTGAAAAAATTATAGAGAGAGTCAAAAAAAAATCAATATGCTTTTTTGAGTCTATAAATCACTTCCAAAAGGAAGGTTACTATTATAATGTACAGTTCAAAAATATTTCTTTATAAAATAATCCCTCAATTATGAAAGAAAATTACGCTAGAGGTAATAACTTATTGAGTAAGTTAAACTTAATTTTTTATTTATTATTAATCACTGTTTTAGGGGCAAATGCTCAAGTAGTAACTACTTGGGGTGGCTTGTCAGGAACATTGCCTGAAAATGGTTATCAAACAAGTAGTTTATCAGCGGTTGGTGATAATACAACCTATGTAACGGTTGATATTACCAGAGCTAATTCAGCTACCGTTGGAGGCGCAATCAATGCCATTAATCCAACAAGTATACATGCTAATAGTTTTGATAATACCAGAGCTACTGTAGGTGTATCAGGAAATACCTATACCTACACATTTAGTGAGCCAGTACACGTTATATTAAGTTCGCAAGAACATAGTAATTTAGTAAATACAGAAAATATTAAAATTTCTAGCCCAGATGTGGGGGCACTCTTTACGGGTGAAATGTTTGGAGAACAGACAGGGCATTTTATAAATAATAACAATACTTCTGAAGTTCACTTAGGATCTACTGCATTGGTAACTACAGCAGGTACTTATTGGACAGTAGAAAGTAATATGGCTATTACTACGTTATCTGTAGAGTATTATGTTACAAATGCAACAGAAGCGGCGGCAGGTGAACCATTTACAATGAGTTTGGCACCCACACCATTTATAAGGTTAGATGATGATAATTCTACTGGAGCTGGAGGGATAAATATAAATACTACGGCTTGTACAACAGGAACAGAGCCTTTTGATGGTACTGATTTAGTAATTAATGCACCCCATGGTATTCAAAGAGTTGAGTTTAATTTAACCAATGAGCAAAATGTAGGAGAAGAAGAATTATCTGTAGTAATAACTAAACCAGATGTTGTAATAACTGGAAATGGAACTAATACTGTAGTGGCTCTTAATAATAATCCAAGTAGTAATGATTTTGATGACTATGATGAAATTATAGACGAACTATATTATAAAAATACATCAGCAACACCAGAAACTACTACACCTAGAATAGTAGAAGTAGTAATGTATGATCAATTTGGGAATTCATCAATAGTAGCTACAGGAACTATAACACTAACTGAGGCATCTAATTCAGGTAATTCAACAGGCCCTTTAGTGGTTTTTAGTACGGACACTTCTGCTGATTTAACAACGGCTTTAGATGGTTCACAAGATGTGGGTGGAATATGGACGGATGTTGATGGTACTGGAGCTTTAACAGGAAGTGTAGTTGATATAACTTCTCCTGCTATAAATGTAGGGTCGTATACTTTTAGATATGATGTTACTGGTACAGCTCCATGTAATAATGCTTTTACTACAGTAGTGTTAATTGTGTTAGATGGTAATGAGTTAGAAATGAGTTCCTCTACAGCCTGTGCCTATGTAATGACAGAATACACAGATAATACTTTGTCGGTAGGATCAGATGATCCTATTTATATTTTTGATGCACCAGGGAATGCAGGAACACTTACATGTGAAGCAGCGGCAGGAGCAACTTATGATTGGTATGTATACAACTCAACTACCAATTCCTATGATGACTATGATATTGGCTCATCTTCTGCAACACAAACAAACTTACCGGATGGAGGTTACTTAGTTGTTAGGGATGATGCAGGAACTAAGACCGAGGGAAGAGCTTGGGTATGGAACTCTAGTTTAGATGCCAATGCAGGTGCAGATTTAGCAGTGTGTAACGGTAATAGTATTATGATTAATGGAGGAGGTACTGTATTAAATCCTACCTATACATACTATGATCCTGTGAGAAGACCTTTTAAAATAGATGCACTCACAACTTTCTCAGTAACTTTTGATGCTACACATACCTATGTGTCAGATTTAGCATTTTATTTAGTTTCACCTGATGAAGCGGCAACAGTACTATTAGCGCCAAATCAACCAGGTCACGCTTGTAATAGCGGTCAAGATGTAACAAGTTTAACGTTTACTAATGATTTTTCAGGAGGAAATTCAGATTACAACTTGTGTTCAGCATCTACTCCTTTAACAGGCACTTATAACAGATACTATACCCAATATGTACCTACACTTACTGGACCTGTGTCTATTGATGGAAGCTCGTTAATAGGCTATGATGCAGGACAAGGTGGTTGGAAGGTACAGATATATGATTGTGAAAATCAGGATTTTGGTGTTCTAACAGGTGCCACGATTGTTTTTAATGATGGAGCAGGAGATATAAGAACCTATACCAGTGGCTCTATTAGTGTAGCTATAAATGATGATTCTTGTTCAGCAGGAACAGCTTCTATTTATGAAGTGCCGTTTAATCCTGCTCAAGCACAAACAGATAGCTCTATAAGTATTAACCCTAATATAGGTATAGGAATAAGAAGTGTGGGGGGATATGAATGGAGTTTTAGTACCGTTGGTCCAACAGGACCATGGAGTGGGCCTTTTGAAAATGCCTCAACTACACCAACAGTTGCTCCAACAGAAACTACTTGGTATCGAATTCAAATGGATAACGGGTTAGGTTGTTCAACAGAAGATGTGATGCAAATAACAGTAACAGACCCTCCAGATAGTGGTACAGGTACAGATGAGTTTGCTTGTGCAGGAGATGCAGTTATAAATTTAAATACATTAATTACGGGAGCTGGAACAGGTTCTTGGACGGTATCAGGAAGTTCCCCCGATAATCCTGGAGCAGATTTTAGTGCAGGAGCAGGCACTTATGATCCTACTACTGGAGGAACTTATATTTTTGATTATACAGTGAATGCTGTTTCACCATGTACAGTAAACGCGGTAACATCAGTAACCGTTTCAGTACAGGCAGCACCTAATGCGGGTACAAATACAACAATAACTGGTGTAATTAATCCATCTGAGGTTGTAGATTTATTTAATAATCTATCTGGTTCTCCAGATACTGGGGGAACTTGGAGTTTGAATGTAGGCTCTGATCCACCTGGAGCTAATTATGTTCAAGGAGCAGGAACATTGGATACTAACGGACTAGCAGTAGGTACGTATATTTTTGACTATACAGTAATAAATTGTACAGTTGCTACATCAACTTTAACTGTAAATGTAGTTTTAGATTCAGATGGAGTTGATTTAGCTGTTGAGAATGGAGCGCCTAATGGTGGAGATGGGAACAATGATGGAATACCAGACGGGGAACAATCAAGTGTAGCTTCTTTGCCTGTTGTAGGGGGGAGTTATGTTACACTTGAGATAACCTCTCCAAATATGGGAGAAAACTGTAATCAGATAACTGCGGTAACATTAGTTAATGAGTCTGACTTAGCTTCTGAAGATGCAGATTATCAATACCCTTTTGGTTTAATAGATTTTTCGCTAGCATGTGCTAATAATGGAGAGACAGCTCAAGTAAAATATTATTGGTATGGAATATCAGCGCTTGATGCTTTAGATGCTTATAGAAAGTATGGGCCATCAACAGCTGGAGGTGTAGATTTTAATTACAGAAGTGATTTAATACCAGTCTCTCAACAAATAGAAACTGTTAACGGAACTAATGTTTTTACGGTAATATATAATTTAACAGATGATGCAGTAGGTGACGATAATACAGAGATAGCTGGGGTAATTGAAGATCCTACTGGTCCAGCTATTATAGTAGACGTTGATGGAGATGGTATAGGAAATACAGCGGATTTAGATGATGATAATGATGGGATTATTGATACAGTAGAAGGGTGTTTGATTGGTTTAGGATTAACCCCAGATGGAATATTAGATGTTACTCCACCTTCAGGAGTTTGGGAAGTATTGTTTTATGGTGGTCATTTTGGAGTAGTTAATGCAGTTAATCCATTTGATCAAGTTTCTCGTGATGAAAATGGTAGTCCTGGAACTCCAACCTTGTATGGTGAAGGTTACACAGCTGAAGGACAAGCAACATATGTTTTTAATGATACAAATATTGATAATTCAATTCCAGAAGACCCAATAGCAAGTATTATAGCTAGCGGAGTGAACTTTTTAACAAGTCCTTCATATGTTGTTGGTACTTCAGGTACTTATAGTATAATCTATAAAAGAACAATGATTTCTTCAGGGACTTTAATCGTAGGTAAACCTGGAGAATACTTTGATGATTTTGCTGAAGTTTTCGTTAATGGGGTTTTAGAAGATTCAATAAATTCGTTTACAGGTAGTTTACCTGCAGCTGATGTAATTAGTGTTAATGTGAGTGCTGGGGATGAAGTAGAAGTTAGATTGACAAATGGAGCTTCTCTAGGTGGATTTCAGGTTACATTTGATACTTCATTTGATGCAGATGATGATTTAGATGGAATACCTAACTGTTTAGATTTAGATAGTGATAATGATGGAATTTATGATGTAGTAGAAGCTGGGGGAACGGATAATGATAATGATGGACTTCATGATGATGATGATAACAATACAGATAATACAGCAAGTAATGGTATTCCGTCACTAGCAGGTACAGGGATAACACCCACCGATACTGGTGGAGATGGTAGTTTTGATTACTTGAACTTAGACAGTGATGGTGATGGGTGTAGTGATGCCAATGAAGCCTATGGAAGTGCTACTGCAGATGGAGGAGACACAGGTGTTTTAGGGTCTGATCCAGCTACAGTAAATTCGGTCAATGGATTAGTTACTTCGGTAGTTGCAGGGATTACAAATTATACAGATCCAGTAAATACAGATTATCAAACTGTAGGGCCAGATGCAGATGGTGATGGAACACCAGATGCATGTGATACCTCCTTTGATGATATAGATGGAGATGGCATCGGTGATGCAGTTGATTTAGATGATGATAATGATGGAATTCCAGATTTAACAGAATGTCCTAGTGGCGTAACACAAATAACCACTTCTAATAGTTTAATAGCAAATGGAGATTTTAATGGGAACTATGTAGATGCTAATGATCAAGGAACTCCATATTTAACGGGTTCTATAGCATTTTTTGATCCAGGTAACCCTCTTATACCATGGACTATAAACAGTACGCCAGATCGTTCATCGGATACAGAAATTAATTTTAACGGTGTTAATTTAAATAGAACAGATTTAGCAGGGTTTGCCTCTTCACCTGCAGGAGGATCTTTTGCAGGGTTTAGAACGACTTCTGTAGATGAGGGAATGTATAATATGCTTGTAATTAATGATCCCAATCAAGAAATGATCATTCAATTCTATTATACAGAATATACAGATCCATTCCCAGGTACTACTACAGCCTCAGTTCCCGCTAATGATCCAGCGGTTAGTGTTGGATTTAGAATAGATGCAACAACACCTTCTAACGGACAATTAATTTCAAGTATAGATAATTTGAGTATGTCAGGAGGTACACAAGGAACTTGGGAGCTTAGAAGGATTGTGTTTACACCTTCTAATCATGGTATAACTGTTGCCGGTTCTTATAACTTCTTCCTAGGTTCACAGTCTTCTGCAAGTGTTACTTGGGCTTTTGTTGATGGTATCGTAGTGCTGGAGTCTAGTAGTCTTTGTGATACGGATTCTGATGGAATACCAGATTATTTAGACTTAGATTCGGATAACGATGGGATTTATGATGTAATAGAAACCGGAGGAACGGATGCTAATAATGATGGTATTGCAGATGGAGTTGTAGGAACTTCTGGAGGAACAGCAGGTATCCCAGCTACTGCAGGAACAGGAGTAACTAGTCCTGTAGATAGTGATAGTGGAACAGATCCTAATACTCCAGATTATATAGATACCGATAGTGACGGTGATGGATGTAGTGATGCAAATGAAGCTTTTGCAAGTGCAACAGCCGATGGAGGAGATGGAGAGCAGTATGGTACAGGTGACCCACTAACTTTAACAGAGGGAGAAGTAAACGTTAATGGAGTGGTATTAGCAGCAGATTACAGTACAGGAACCAATACAGATGTCACTACAGCAGGTCCAGATATCGATGCAGATGGAGTAGCGGCGGTTTGTGATTTAGATGATGATGGTGATGGAAACCCAGATGCTACAGATCCTAACCCATTAGTAGCTACAGTTGCAGATGATACAGCGACTACCGATTCAGGAGTAGCAGTTGTGACTAATGTTTTAAGTAATGATGATTATGTAGGCGAAACAGATCCAGCGAAATTAGCAGGAACCACCACTACGTTAACCCAGACAGGAGGAACAGCAGCAGGAGTAGTTGTTATCGATGCCAATACAGGAGAGATAACGTATACCCCAACAGCGTCAGAAGCCGGAACCGATGTAACAATTGTTTATGAGGTTTGTAGTGACGACGGAGTGAATGCTCCAATATGTCAAACCGCAACCTTAACCATTACTGTAACTGGAATAGATAGTGATGGCGATGGAGTGGTTGATGCCCAAGATTTAGATGATGATAACGATGGAATATTAGATACCGCAGAAGCCAATGGCCAACCAGACCCAAGTGCTGATGCTGACAATGATGGAACACCAAACTATTTAGACCCAGATTTAGCAGGTTTTGTAGATGCTAACTCAGATGGAGTAAATGATAATTATGATGCCGATGGCGATGGCGTACCAAACCATTTCGATTTAGATTCGGATAACGATGGAATTTACGATGTAGTAGAAACAGGCGGAACAGATGCCGATGGAAATGGAACAGCCGATGATACTGATGGAGATACTACCAATAATAATGGTATCCCAAATACAGCAGGAACAGGAGTTGCTAGTCCAACAGATAGTGATAGTGGGACAGATCCAAACAGTCCAGACTTCTTAGATACCGATAGTGATGGCGATGGCTGTAATGATGCAAACGAAGCCTTTGGAAGCAGTACAGCCGATGGAGGAGACGGAGCACAGTATGGCACAGGAGACCCATTAACATTAGGAGAAGGAGAAGTGAATGCCAATGGAACAGTATCAGCAGCGGATTATAGTACTGGTACTAATGCTGATGTAGCTACAGCAGGAGTAGATTTAGATGCGGATGGATTAATAGGAGCCTGTGATTTAGATGAAGACGGAGATGGAGCACCAGACACAACAGATCCAAATATAACGACCCCAGTAGCACAAGATGATAGTGGAGCTGCAACTGTAGGAAGTAGCACAACGATAAATATTTTAGCAAATGATGATTACTTACCAACAAGTGATCCTGCTAACTTAGGAATAACAACCTTAACAGATTTAGGAACAGGAACGGCTACAGGAACGGTAAGTTTAGATCCTTCTACAGGAGAGTTAGTTTATACGCCATCTTTAAGTGAGAATGGAGACGTAACCATTAATTATCAGGTATGTAATGATGTGGCGCCAGCAGGCTCAGGGCCAGAAGATATCTGTGCAACGGCAACAGTAACGATCACCGTAACTGGAACCGATAGTGATGGCGATGGTGTAGCAGATGCTGTGGACTTAGATGATGATAACGATGGAATATTAGATACCGCAGAAGCCAATGGCCAACCAGATCCAAGTGCTGATGCTGACAATGATGGAACACCAAACTATTTAGACCCAGATTTAGCAGGTTTTGTAGATGCTAACTCAGATGGAGTAAATGATAATTATGATGCTGATGGCGATGGCGTACCAAACCATTTCGATTTAGATTCGGATAATGATGGAATTTACGATGTAGTAGAAACAGGCGGAACAGATGCTGACGGAAATGGAACAGCCGATGATACTGATGGAGATACTACCAATAATAATGGTATCCCAAGTACGGCAGGAACAGGAGTTGCTAGTCCAACAGATAGTGATAGTGGGACAGATCCAAACAGTCCAGACTTTTTAGACACCGATAGTGATGGAGACGGTTGTAATGATGCAGACGAAGCCTTTGGAGATCCAGCAACGGATGCGGATGATAACGGAACGTATGGCACAGGTACTTTAGTATTAGGATCAGGAGTAGATGCCGATGGAACAGTAACCGCAGCGGATTACAGTACAGGTACCAATACAGATGTCACTACAACAGGTCCAGATATCGATGGAGATGGAACAGCGGCGGTTTGTGATTTAGATGATGATGGTGATGGAAACCCAGATGCTACAGATCCTAACCCATTAGTAGCTACAGTTGCAGATGATACAGCGACTACCGATTCAGGAGTAGCAGTTGTGACTAATGTATTAAGTAATGATGATTATGTAGGCGAAACAGATCCAGCGAAATTAGCAGGAACCACCACTACATTAACCCAGACAGGAGGAACAGCATCAGGAGTAGTTGTTATCGATGCCAATACAGGAGAGATAACGTATACCCCAACAGCGTCAGAAGCCGGAACCGATGTAACAATTATTTATGAGGTTTGTAGTGACGATGGAGTGAATGCTCCAATATGTCAAACCGCAACTTTGACCATTACTGTAACTGGAACCGATAGTGATGGAGATGGAGTGGTTGATGCCCAAGATTTAGATGATGATAACGATGGAATATTAGATACCACAGAAGCCAATGGCCAACCAGATCCAAGTGCTGATGCTGACAATGATGGAACACCAAACTATTTAGACCCAGATTTAGCAGGTTTTGTAGATGCTAACTCAGATGGAGTAAATGATAATTATGATGCTGATGGCGATGGCGTACCAAACCATTTCGATTTAGATTCGGATAACGATGGAATTTACGATGTAGTAGAAACAGGCGGAACAGATGCTGACGGAAATGGAACAGCCGATGATACCGATGGAGATACTACCAATAATAATGGTATCCCAAGTACGGCAGGAACAGGAGTTGCTACCCCAACAGATAGTGATAGTGGAACGGATCCAAACAGTCCAGACTTTTTAGACACCGATAGTGATGGAGACGGTTGTAATGATGCAGACGAAGCCTTTGGTGACCCAGCAACGGATGCGGATGATAACGGAACGTATGGCACAGGTACTTTAGTATTAGGATCAGGAGTAGATGCCGATGGAACAGTAACCGCAGCGGATTACAGTACAGGTACCAATACAGATGTCACTACAACAGGTCCAGATATCGATGGAGATGGAACAGAGGCGGTTTGTGATTTAGATGATGATGGTGATGGAAACCCAGATGCTACAGATCCTAACCCATTAGTAGCTACAGTTGCAGATGATACAGCGACTACCGATTCAGGAGTAGCAGTTGTGACTAATGTATTAAGTAATGATGATTATGTAGGCGAAACAGATCCAGCGAAATTAGCAGGAACCACCACTACGTTAACCCAGACAGGAGGAACAGCAGCAGGAGTAGTTGTTATCGATGCCAATACAGGAGAGATAACATATACCCCAACAGCATCAGAAGCCGGAACCGATGTAACAATTGTTTATGAGGTTTGTAGTGACGACGGAGTGAATGCTCCAATATGTCAAACCGCAACCTTAACCATTACTGTAACTGGAATAGATAGTGATGGCGATGGAGTGGTTGATGCCCAAGATTTAGATGATGATAACGATGGAATATTAGATACCGCAGAAGCCAATGGCCAACCAGACCCAAGTGCTGATGCTGACAATGATGGAACACCAAACTATTTAGACCCAGATTTAGCAGGTTTTGTAGATGCTAACTCAGATGGAGTAAATGATAATTATGATGCCGATGGCGATGGCGTACCAAACCATTTCGATTTAGATTCGGATAACGATGGAATTTACGATGTAGTAGAAACAGGCGGAACAGATGCCGATGGAAATGGAACAGCCGATGATACTGATGGAGATACTACCAATAATAATGGTATCCCAAATACAGCAGGAACAGGAGTTGCTAGTCCAACAGATAGTGATAGTGGGACAGATCCAAACAGTCCAGACTTCTTAGATACCGATAGTGATGGCGATGGCTGTAATGATGCAAACGAAGCCTTTGGAAGCAGTACAGCCGATGGAGGAGACGGAGCACAGTATGGCACAGGAGACCCATTAACATTAGGAGAAGGAGAAGTGAATGCCAATGGAACAGTATCAGCAGCGGATTATAGTACTGGTACTAATGCTGATGTAGCTACAGCAGGAGTAGATTTAGATGCGGATGGATTAATAGGAGCCTGTGATTTAGATGAAGACGGAGATGGAGCACCAGACACAACAGATCCAAATATAACGACCCCAGTAGCACAAGATGATAGTGGAGCTGCAACTGTAGGAAGTAGCACAACGATAAATATTTTAGCAAATGATGATTACTTACCAACCAGTGATCCTGCTAACTTAGGAATAACAACCTTAACAGATTTAGGAACAGGAACGGCTACAGGAACGGTAAGTTTAGATCCTTCTACAGGAGAGTTAGTTTATACGCCATCTTTAAGTGAGAATGGAGACGTAACCATTAATTATCAGGTATGTAATGATGTGGCGCCAGCAGGCTCAGGGCCAGAAGATATCTGTGCAACGGCAACAGTAACGATCACCGTAACTGGAACCGATAGTGATGGCGATGGTGTAGCAGATGCTGTGGACTTAGATGATGATAACGATGGAATATTAGATACCGCAGAAGCCAATGGCCAACCAGATCCAAGTGCTGATGCTGACAATGATGGAACACCAAACTATTTAGACCCAGATTTAGCAGGTTTTGTAGATGCTAACTCAGATGGGGTAAATGATAATTATGATGCTGATGGCGATGGCGTACCAAACCATTTCGATTTAGATTCGGATAATGATGGAATTTACGATGTAGTAGAAACAGGCGGAACAGATGCTGACGGAAATGGAACAGCCGATGATACCGATGGAGATACTACCAATAATAATGGTATCCCAAGTACGGCAGGAACAGGAGTTGCTACCCCAACAGATAGTGATAGCGGAACGGATCCAAACAGTCCAGACTTTTTAGATACCGATAGTGATGGAGACGGTTGTAATGATGCAAACGAAGCCTTTGGTGACCCAGCAACGGATGCGGATGATAACGGAACGTATGGCACAGGTACTTTAGTATTAGGATCAGGAGTAGATGCCGATGGAACAGTAACCGCAGCGGATTACAGTACAGGTACCAATACAGATGTCACTACAGCAGGTCCAGATATCGATGGAGATGGAACAGCGGCGGTTTGTGATTTAGATGATGATGGTGATGGAAACCCAGATGCTACAGATCCTAACCCATTAGTAGCTACAGTTGCAGATGATACAGCGACTACCGATTCAGGAGTAGCAGTTGTGACTAATGTATTAAGTAATGATGATTATGTAGGCGAAACAGATCCAGCGAAATTAGCAGGAACCACCACTACATTAACCCAGACAGGAGGAACAGCAGCAGGAGTAGTTGTTATCGATGTCAATACAGGAGAGATAACGTATACTCCAACAGCGTCAGAAGCCGGAACCGATGTAACAATTGTTTATGAGGTTTGTAGTGACGATGGAGTGAATGCTCCAATATGTCAAACCGCAACTTTGACCATTACTGTAACTGGAACCGATAGTGATGGCGATGGAGTAGTTGATGCCCAAGATTTAGATGATGATAACGATGGAATATTAGATACCGCAGAAGCCAATGGCCAACCAGATCCAAGTGCTGATGCTGACAATGATGGAACACCAAACTATTTAGACCCAGATTTAGCAGGTTTTGTAGATGCTAACTCAGATGGAGTAAATGATAATTATGATGCTGATGGAGATGGAGTGCCAAACCATTTCGATTTAGATTCGGATAACGATGGAATTTACGATGTAGTAGAAACAGTCGGAACAGATGCCGATGGAAATGGAACAGCCGATGATACTGATGGAGATACTACCAATAATAATGGTATCCCAAATACAGCAGGAACAGGAGTTGCTAGTCCAACAGATAGTGATAGTGGGACAGATCCAAACAGTCCAGACTTCTTAGACACCGATAGTGATGGAGACGGTTGTAATGATGCAAACGAAGCCTTTGGAAGCAGTACAGCCGATGGAGGAGACGGAGCACAGTATGGCACAGGAGACCCATTAACATTAGGAGAAGGAGAAGTGAATGCCAATGGAACAGTATCAGCAGCGGATTATAGTACAGGAACGAATGCTGATGTAGCTACAGCAGGAGTAGATTTAGATGCGGATGGATTAATAGGAGCCTGTGATTTAGATGAAGACGGAGATGGAGCACCAGACACAACAGATCCAAATATAACGACCCCAGTAGCACAAGATGATAGTGGAGCTGCAACTGTAGGAAGTAGCACAACGATAAATATTTTAGCAAATGATGATTACTTACCAACCAGTGATCCTGCTAACTTAGGAATAACAACCTTAACAGATTTAGGAACAGGAACGGCTACAGGAACGGTAAGTTTAGATCCTTCTACAGGGGAGTTAGTTTATACGCCATCTTTAAGTGAGCATGGAGACGTAACCATTAATTATCAGGTATGTAATGATGTGGCGCCAGCAGGCTCAGGGCCAGAAGATATCTGTGCAACGGCAACAGTAACGATCACCGTAACTGGAACCGATAGTGATGGCGATGGTGTAGCAGATGCTGTGGACTTAGATGATGATAACGATGGAATATTAGATACCGCAGAAGCCAATGGCCAACCAGATCCAAGTGCTGATGCTGACAATGATGGAATACCAAACTATTTAGACCCAGATTTAGCAGGTTTTGTAGATGCTAACTCAGATGGGGTAAATGATAATTATGATGCTGATGGCGATGGCGTACCAAACCATTTCGATTTAGATTCGGATAATGATGGAATTTACGATGTAGTAGAAACAGGCGGAACAGATGCTGACGGAAATGGAACAGCCGATGATACCGATGGAGATACTACCAATAATAATGGTATCCCAAGTACGGCAGGAACAGGAGTTGCTACCCCAACAGATAGTGATAGCGGAACGGATCCAAACAGTCCAGACTTTTTAGATACCGATAGTGATGGAGACGGTTGTAATGATGCAGACGAAGCCTTTGGTGACCCAGCAACGGATGCGGATGATAACGGAACGTATGGCACAGGTACTTTAGTATTAGGATCAGGAGTAGATGCCGATGGAACAGTAACCGCAGCGGATTACAGTACAGGTACCAATACAGATGTCACTACAGCAGGTCCAGATATCGATGGAGATGGAACAGCGGCGGTTTGTGATTTAGATGATGATGGTGATGGAAACCCAGATGCTACAGATCCTAACCCATTAGTAGCTACAGTTGCAGATGATACAGCGACTACCGATTCAGGAGTAGCAGTTGTGACTAATGTTTTAAGTAATGATGATTATGTAGGCGAAACAGATCCAGCGAAATTAGCAGGAACCACCACTACATTAACCCAGACAGGAGGAACAGCAGCAGGAGTAGTTGTTATCGATGTCAATACAGGAGAGATAACGTATACTCCAACAGCGTCAGAAGCCGGAACCGATGTAACAATTGTTTATGAGGTTTGTAGTGACGATGGAGTGAATGCTCCAATATGTCAAACCGCAACTTTGACCATTACTGTAACTGGAACCGATAGTGATGGCGATGGAGTAGTTGATGCCCAAGATTTAGATGATGATAACGATGGAATATTAGATACAGCAGAAGCCAATGGCCAACCAGATCCAAGTGCTGATGCTGACAATGATGGAACACCAAACTATTTAGACCCAGATTTAGCAGGTTTTGTAGATGCTAACTCAGATGGAGTAAATGATAATTATGATGCCGATGGTGATGGCGTACCAAACCATTTCGATTTAGATTCGGACAACGATGGAATTTACGATGTAGTAGAAACAGTCGGAACAGATGCCGATGGAAATGGAACAGCCGATGATACCGATGGAGATACTACCAATAATAATGGTATCCCAAGTACGGCAGGAACAGGAGTTGCTACTCCAACAGATAGTGATAGTGGAACGGATCCAAACAGTCCAGACTTTTTAGACACCGATAGTGATGGAGACGGTTGTAATGATGCAGACGAAGCCTTTGGTGACCCAGCAACGGATGCGGATGATAACGGAACGTATGGCACAGGTACTTTAGTATTAGGATCAGGAGTAGATGCCGATGGAACAGTAACCGCAGCGGATTACAGTACAGGTACCAATACAGATGTCACTACAGCAGGTCCAGATATCGATGGAGATGGAACAGCGGCGGTTTGTGATTTAGATGATGATGGTGATGGAAACCCAGATGCTACAGATCCTAACCCATTAGTAGCTACAGTTGCAGATGATACAGCGACTACCGATTCAGGAGTAGCAGTTGTGACTAATGTTTTAAGTAATGATGATTATGTAGGCGAAACAGATCCAGCGAAATTAGCAGGAACCACCACTACGTTAACCCAGACAGGAGGAACAGCAGCAGGAGTAGTTGTTATCGATGCCAATACAGGAGAGATAACGTATACCCCAACAGCGTCAGAAGCCGGAACCGATGTAACAATTGTTTATGAGGTTTGTAGTGATGATGGAGTGAATGCTCCAATATGTCAAACCGCAACTTTGACCATTACTGTAACTGGAACCGATAGTGATGGAGATGGATTAGTTGATGCCCAAGATTTAGATGATGATAACGATGGAATATTAGATACCGCAGAAGCCAATGGCCAACCAGATCCAAGTGCTGATGCTGACAATGATGGAACACCAAACTATTTAGACCCAGATTTAGCAGGTTTTGTAGATGCTAACTCAGATGGAGTAAATGATAATTATGATGCTGATGGAGATGGAGTGCCAAACCATTTCGATTTAGATTCGGATAATGATGGAATTTACGATGTAGTAGAAACAGGCGGAACAGATGCTGACGGAAATGGAACAGCCGATGATACTGATGGAGATACTACCAATAATAATGGTATCCCAAGTACGGCAGGAACAGGAGTTGCTAGTCCAACAGATAGTGATAGTGGGACAGATCCAAACAGTCCAGACTTTTTAGACACCGATAGTGATGGAGACGGTTGTAATGATGCAGACGAAGCCTTTGGTGACCCAGCAACGGATGCGGATGATAACGGAACGTATGGCACAGGTACTTTAGTATTAGGATCAGGAGTAGATGCCGATGGAACAGTAACCGCAGCGGATTACAGTACAGGTACCAATACAGATGTCACTACAGCAGGTCCAGATATCGATGGAGATGGAACAGCGGCGGTTTGTGATTTAGATGATGATGGTGATGGAAACCCAGATGCTACAGATCCTAACCCATTAGTAGCTACAGTTGCAGATGATACAGCGACTACCGATTCAGGAGTAGCAGTTGTGACTAATGTATTAAGTAATGATGATTATGTAGGCGAAACAGATCCAGCGAAATTAGCAGGAACCACCACTACATTAACCCAGACAGGAGGAACAGCAGCAGGAGTAGTTGTTATCGATGCCAATACAGGAGAGATAACATATACCCCAACAGCATCAGAAGCCGGAACCGATGTAACAATTGTTTATGAGGTTTGTAGTGACGATGGAGTGAATGCTCCAATATGTCAAACCGCAACCTTAACCATTACTGTAACTGGAACCGATAGTGATGGCGATGGAGTGGTTGATGCCCAAGATTTAGATGATGATAACGATGGAATATTAGATACCGCAGAAGCCAATGGCCAACCAGACCCAAGTGCTGATGCTGACAATGATGGAACACCAAACTATTTAGACCCAGATTTAGCAGGTTTTGTAGATGCTAACTCAGATGGAGTAAATGATAATTATGATGCTGATGGCGATGGCATACCAAACCATTTCGATTTAGATTCGGATAACGATGGAATTTACGATGTAGTAGAAACAGGCGGAACAGATGCCGATGGAAATGGAACAGCCGATGATACTGATGGAGATACTACCAATAATAATGGTATCCCAAATACAGCAGGAACAGGAGTTGCTACTCCAACAGATAGTGATAGCGGAACGGATCCAAACAGTCCAGACTTCTTAGATACCGATAGTGATGGCGATGGCTGTAATGATGCAAACGAAGCCTTTGGAAGCAGTACAGCCGATGGAGGAGACGGAGCACAGTATGGCACAGGTACTTTAGTATTAGGATCAGGAGTAGATGCCGATGGAACAGTAACCGCGGCAGATTATACAGTAGGTACCAATACAGATGTCACTACAGCAGGTCCAGATATCGATGGAGATGGAACAGCGGCGGTTTGTGATTTAGATGATGATGGTGATGGAAACCCAGATGCTACAGATCCTAACCCATTAGTAGCTACAGTTGCAGATGATACAGCGACTACCGATTCAGGAGTAGCAGTTGTGACTAATGTTTTAAGTAATGATGATTATGTAGGCGAAACAGATCCAGCGAAATTAGCAGGAACCACCACTACGTTAACCCAGACAGGAGGAACAGCAGCAGGAGTAGTTGTTATCGATGCCAATACAGGAGAGATAACATATACCCCAACAGCATCAGAAGCCGGAACCGATGTAACAATTATTTATGAGGTTTGTAGTGATGATGGAGTGAATGCTCCAATATGTCAAACCGCAACTTTGACCATTACTGTAACTGGAACCGATAGTGATGGCGATGGAGTAGTTGATGCCCAAGATTTAGATGATGATAACGATGGAATATTAGATACCGCAGAAGCCAATGGCCAACCAGATCCAAGTGCTGATGCTGACAATGATGGAACACCAAACTATTTAGACCCAGATTTAGCAGGTTTTGTAGATGCTAACTCAGATGGAGTAAATGATAATTATGATGCTGATGGCGATGGCGTACCAAACCATCTCGATTTAGATTCGGATAATGATGGAATTTACGATGTAGTAGAAACAGGCGGAACAGATGCCGATGGAAATGGAACAGCCGATGATACTGATGGAGATACTACCAATAATAATGGTATCCCAAATACAGCAGGAACAGGAGTTGCTACTCCAACAGATAGTGATAGCGGAACGGATCCAAACAGTCCAGACTTCTTAGATACCGATAGTGATGGCGATGGCTGTAATGATGCAAACGAAGCCTTTGGAAGCAGTACAGCCGATGGAGGAGACGGAGCACAGTATGGCACAGGAGACCCATTAACATTAGGAGAAGGAGAAGTGAATGCCAATGGAACAGTATCAGCAGCGGATTATAGTACTGGTACTAATGCTGATGTAACTACAGCAGGAGTAGATTTAGATGCGGATGGATTAATAGGAGCCTGTGATTTAGATGAAGACGGAGATGGAGCACCAGACACAACAGATCCAAATATAACGACCCCAGTAGCACAAGATGATAGTGGAGCTGCAACTGTAGGAAGTAGCACAACGATAAATATTTTAGCAAATGATGATTACTTACCAACCAGTGATCCTGCTAACTTAGGAATAACAACCTTAACAGATTTAGGAACAGGAACGGCTACAGGAACGGTAAGTTTAGATCCTTCTACAGGGGAGTTAGTTTATACGCCATCTTTAAGTGAGCATGGAGACGTAACCATTAATTATCAGGTATGTAATGATGTGGCGCCAGCAGGCTCAGGGCCAGAAGATATCTGTGCAACGGCAACAATAACGATCACCGTAACTGGAACCGATAGTGATGGCGATGGTGTAGCAGATGCTGTGGACTTAGATGATGATAACGATGGAATATTAGATACCGCAGAAGCCAATGGCCAACCAGATCCAAGTGCTGATGCTGACAATGATGGAACACCAAACTATTTAGACCCAGATTTAGCAGGTTTTGTAGATGCTAACTCAGATGGAGTAAATGATAATTATGATGCCGATGGTGATGGAGTACCAAACCATTTCGATTTAGATTCGGATAATGATGGAATTTACGATGTAGTAGAAACAGGCGGAACAGATGCCGATGGAAACGGAACAGCCGATGATACCGATGGAGATACTACCAATAATAATGGTATCCCAAGTACGGCAGGAACAGGAGTTGCTACCCCAACAGATAGTGATAGCGGAACGGATCCAAACAGTCCAGACTTTTTAGACACCGACAGTGATGGAGACGGTTGTAACGATGCAGACGAAGCCTTTGGTGACCCAGCAACGGATGCGGATGATAACGGAACGTATGGCACAGGTACTTTAGTATTAGGGTCAGGAGTAGACGCCGATGGAACAGTAAGCGCGGCAGATTATACAGTAGGAACCAATACAGATGTCACTACAGTAGGTCCAGATATCGATGGAGATGGAACAGCGGCGGTTTGTGATTTAGATGATGATGGTGATGGAAACCCAGATGCTACAGATCCTAACCCATTAGTAGCTACAGTAGCAGATGATACAGCGACTACCGATTCAGGAGTAGCAGTTGTGACTAATGTTTTAAGTAATGATGATTATGTAGGCGAAACAGATCCAGCGAAATTAGCAGGAACCACCACTACATTAACCCAGACAGGAGGAACAGCAGCAGGAGTAGTTGTTATCGATGTCAATACAGGAGAGATAACGTATACTCCAACAGCGTCAGAAGCCGGAACCGATGTAACAATTATTTATGAGGTTTGTAGTGACGATGGAGTGAATGCTCCAATATGTCAAACCGCAACTTTGACCATTACTGTAACTGGAACCGATAGTGATGGCGATGGAGTGGTTGATGCCCAAGATTTAGATGATGATAACGATGGAATATTAGATACCGCAGAAGCCAATGGCCAACCAGATCCAAGTGCTGATGCTGACAATGATGGAACACCAAACTATTTAGACCCAGATTTAGCAGGTTTTGTAGATGCTAACTCAGATGGAGTAAATGATAATTATGATGCCGATGGTGATGGCGTGCCAAACCATTTCGATTTAGATTCGGATAACGATGGAATTTACGATGTAGTAGAAACAGGCGGAACAGATGCCGATGGAAATGGAACAGCCGATGATACTGATGGAGATACTACCAATAATAATGGTATCCCAAATACAGCAGGAACAGGAGTTGCTACTCCAACAGATAGTGATAGCGGAACGGATCCAAACAGTCCAGACTTCTTAGATACCGATAGTGATGGCGATGGCTGTAATGATGCAAACGAAGCCTTTGGAAGCAGTACAGCCGATGGAGGAGACGGAGCACAGTATGGCACAGGAGACCCATTAACATTAGGAGAAGGAGAAGTGAATGCCAATGGAACAGTATCAGCAGCGGATTATAGTACTGGTACTAATGCTGATGTAACTACAGCAGGAGTAGATTTAGATGCGGATGGATTAATAGGAGCCTGTGATTTAGATGAAGACGGAGATGGAGCACCAGACACAACAGATCCAAATATAACGACCCCAGTAGCACAAGATGATAGTGGAGCTGCAACTGTAGGAAGTAGCACAACGATAAATATTTTAGCAAATGATGATTACTTACCAACCAGTGATCCTGCTAACTTAGGAATAACAACCTTAACAGATTTAGGAACAGGAACGGCTACAGGAACGGTAAGTTTAGATCCTTCTACAGGGGAGTTAGTTTATACGCCATCTTTAAGTGAGCATGGAGACGTAACCATTAATTATCAGGTATGTAATGATGTGGCGCCAGCAGGCTCAGGGCCAGAAGATATCTGTGCAACGGCAACAGTAACGATCACCGTAACTGGAACCGATAGTGATGGCGATGGTGTAGCAGATGCTGTGGACTTAGATGATGATAACGATGGAATATTAGATACCGCAGAAGCCAATGGCCAACCAGATCCAAGTGCTGATGCTGACAATGATGGAACACCAAACTATTTAGACCCAGATTTAGCAGGTTTTGTAGATGCTAACTCAGATGGAGTAAATGATAATTATGATGCCGATGGTGATGGAGTACCAAACCATTTCGATTTAGATTCGGATAACGATGGAATTTACGATGTAGTAGAAACAGGCGGAACAGATGCCGATGGAAATGGAACAGCTGATGATACTGATGGAGATACTACCAATAATAATGGTATCCCAAATACAGCAGGAACAGGAGTTGCCACCCCAACAGATAGTGATAGCGGAACGGATCCAAACAGTCCAGACTTCTTAGATACCGATAGTGATGGCGACGGTTGTAATGATGCGAACGAAGCCTTTGGAAGCAGTACAGCCGATGGAGGAGACGGAGCACAGTATGGCACAGGAGACCCATTAACATTAGGAGAAGGAGAAGTGAATGCCAATGGAACAGTATCAGCAGCGGATTATAGTACAGGAACGAATGCTGATGTAACTACAGCAGGAGTAGATTTAGATGCGGATGGATTAATAGGAGCCTGCGATTTAGATAATGATGGAGATGGAGTAGAAGATGCACAAGAAGTTACAGATGGAACGGATCCAAATGATGTATGTGATTACTTAGCTACTAGTCAGATATTAGCAAATGTAGCAGCTACATGGAATACTTCAGATTGCGACAGTGATGGATTGACAAATGGAGAGGAAGCAACAGGAATTGATGATCCTAGTACATTAGCAGATCCAAATGGAAATACAACTGATCCTCAAAATCCAGATACCGATGGAGATGGAGTAACTGATGGAACAGAAGCAACAGATGGCACAGATCCAAATGATCCATGTGATTATTTAGCTACAAGTCAAGTTTTATCAAATGTGGAAGCAGGATGGAATACATCAGATTGTGATGGGGATGGCGTGACAAACCAGCAAGAAATAGCAGATGGTACAAATCCACAAGATTCTTGTGATTATAATGCAGTCAATCAAAATGTAAGTATTGTTACAGGAGCTTGGAATAGTGTAGATTGCGACAGTGATGGATTGACAAATGGAGAGGAAGTAACAGGAGTTGATGATCCAAGTACTATATCAGATCCTAATGGTAATATAACAGATCCACAAGACCCAGATACCGATGGAGATGGAGTAACAGATGGAGTAGAGGCAACAGATGGTACAGATCCAAATGATCCATGTGATTATTTAGCTACTAGTCAGGTTATAGCTAATGTAGAAGCAGCATGGAATGATGCAGATTGTGATTCTGATGGATTAACCAATGCAGAAGAGACAACCGGAATAGATGACCCAACAACACTAATAAATCCAAGTGGTAATATAACAGATCCAATGGATTCAGATACTGATGGAGATGGAGTAACAGATGGTCAAGAAGCAACGGATGGGACAAATCCAAATGATTTATGTGATTATGAAGCAGCAAGTCAGGTTTTAGCAAATGTAGAAGCAGCATGGAATGATGCAGATTGTGATTCTGATGGATTGAATAATGAGGAAGAAGCAACCGGAATAGATGATCCAACAACACCAATAAATCCAAATGGAAATACAACAGACCCACAAGATCCAGATACCGATGGAGATGGAGTAACAGATGGAGTAGAGGCAACAGATGGCACAGATCCAAATGATCCATGTGATTATTTAGCTACGAGTCAAGTTATAGCAAATGTAGAAGCAGGTTGGAGTAGTGCAGATTGTGATTCTGATGGCTTAACCAATGCAGAAGAGACAACTGGAATAGATGATCCAACAACACCAATAAATCCAAGTGGTAATATAACAGATCCAATGGATCCAGATACTGATGGAGATGGAGTAACAGATGGTCAAGAAGCAACAGATGGGACAAATCCAAATGATTTATGTGATTATGAAGCAGC
The DNA here is from genome assembly GCF_964036645.1 of Tenacibaculum sp. 190524A02b. Taxonomy (NCBI): domain Bacteria; kingdom Pseudomonadati; phylum Bacteroidota; class Flavobacteriia; order Flavobacteriales; family Flavobacteriaceae; genus Tenacibaculum; species Tenacibaculum vairaonense. Next base: position 4,384,434 of record NZ_OZ038525.1, read on the forward strand.
AAGTCAGGTTTTAGCAAATGTAGAAGCAGCATGGAATGATGCAGATTGTGATTCTGATGGATTGAATAATGAGGAGGAAGCAACCGGAATTGATGATCCAACCACACCGATAGATCCAAATGGAAATACAACAGACCCACAAGATCCAGATACTGATGGAGATGGGGTAACAGATGGAGTAGAAGCAACAGATGGTACAAATCCAAATGATCCATGTGATTATTTAGCTACGAGTCAGGTTATAGCAAATGTAGAAGCAGCATGGAATACATCAGATTGTGATTCTGATGGCTTAACTAATGCAGAAGAGACAACCGGAATAGATGACCCAACAACACCAATAAATCCAAGTGGTAATATAACAGATCCAATGGATCCAGATACTGATGGAGATGGAGTAACAGATGGTCAAGAAGCAACGGATGGTACAAATCCAAATGATTTATGTGATTATGAAACTGCAAGTCAGATTTTAGCAAATGTGGAAGCGGCATGGAATGATGCAGATTGTGATAGTGATGGATTGAATAACGAAGAGGAAGCAACAGGAATTGATGATCCAACGACACCGATAGATCCAAATGGAAATACAACAGACCCACAAGATTCAGATACTGATGGAGATGGAGTAACAGATGGAGTAGAAGCAACAGATGGGACAAATCCAAACGACCCTTGTGATTATTTATTAAGTAGTCAAGATATAACTCAAGTAGAGGATAGTTGGATTACCACAGATTGTGATAATGATGGATTGACTAATAACGAAGAGATCACAGGAATAGATGATCCAACGACACCGATAGATCCAAATGGAAATACAACAGATCCCCAGGATCCAGATACCGATGGAGATGGAGTGATTGATGGCGTGGAAGCAACAGATGGAACGGATCCAAATGACTTATGTAATTATCAAGCATCTAGTCAAGATTTAAATATAGTTGATGCTATATGGAGCGAGACAGATTGTGATAGTGATGGATTAAATAACGGAGAGGAAACTACAGGTGTTGATGATCCTGATACTACAGCAGATCCTAATGGAGTAACAACGGATCCACAAGATTCAGATACTGATGGAGATGGAAATTCTGATACAACTGATCCAAATGCAAATACGCCTACTGCAACAGATGATGTTGGAATTGTTGAATTAGGAGAGTCAGTAACCATTAATATCTTAGCAAATGATGATTACTTACCTAATAATGATACTACAAATCTAGGTGAAACAACGATTACTAATACAGGTAATGGTACGGCAACAGGAACAGCAATATTTAATCCAGATACAGGAGAATTGTTATATACACCATTAGGAACAGAAGCAGGACAAACTGTTACTATAGAATATGAGGTATGTAATAATGAGTCAGGAACACTCGTTTGTGATACAGCAGTAGTAACAATTACTATTTCTGATGAAAATGATAACGATGGTATTTCTAATGCAAATGATATTGATGATGATAATGATGGAATACTAGATGTAGATGAATCACCAAATGGAGTAGATCCAGATACAGATACTGATGGTGATGGAGTGCCATTGTATTTAGATGATGATGATAATGATAATACTATTGGAAATAATGATGGTATGGTAGAGAATGGTTTTGATACTGATGGAGACGGTGTAGCGAATCATCTTGATCTTGATACGGATGATGATGGAATTCCAGATAACGTTGAAGCTCAAGGAACAAGTAATTATATTGCGCCAACAGGAGACGATACGGATGGAGATGGACTAGATGATGCTTATGATCCAGATCTAGGAGGAAACCCATTAACACCAATAGATACAGATGGAGATAGCATACCAGATTATTTAGATGCTGATTCTGATAATGATGGCGTTTTAGATACTATTGAAGCTTTTGATACAAATGGAGATGGAATAGCTGATATTATACCAGTGAGAACAGATATAGATGGAGATGGTTTAGATGATGCTTTTGAAGGAACAAACTTAAATGATGGTTACGATTCAAATGATAATTTAGATAATGGAGCTAGTGATACAAATAACTCAGATGGCACTGATGAACCTGATTTTAGGGATTTAGATGATGATAATGATGGAGTTAATACAGTAAATGAAGATGTAGATGAAGATGGAAATCCAACAGATGATGATACAGACAATGATGACAATCCAAATTACTTAGATATTGATGATGATGGAGATGGAGTAAATACTGTTGATGAAAACCCTGATCCAAATTCAGATGGAAACCCTGATGATGCACAAGATAGTGATGGAGATGGAACACCTGATTACCTAGATACAAGTAATGGAGTTACAGAGTATAACATTTTAACGCCAAACGGAGATGGAGATAATGATACATTTGTTATAGAGGGAATTGAATATTATCCTAATAACTCTTTAGAAATATTTAATAGATGGGGTAATACAGTGTACAAAAAAGAGAATTATGACAATTCTTGGGATGGAACTTCTGAAGGTAGAATTAATGTTCAAGTAGATGAAAAATTACCAACAGGAACGTATTATTATGTCCTTGATTTAGGAGATGGGTCTAAACCAAAAGTAGGATGGATATATATAAATAGAGATTAAAATTATAAATTTGAAGAAAATTAGTAAAAGATGAATAAGCTATTTAAACATATAAGTATACTAATATTTTTAACAATTTCTAGTATCATATATTCACAGCAAGATCCTCAGTATACTCAATATATGTATAATACAATGAGTGTGAATCCAGCGTATGTTGGTTCAAAAGGTCATAGTGTAATAAACGTATTAGCAAGAACCCAATGGGTAGGTATTGATGGAGCACCTGATACCCAAACATTGAGTTTTGATACTCCGCTAGGATATAGTGGTGTAGGTTTAGGTTTTAACTTGGTAAATGACGCAATAGGTCCTTCCAATGAAACCTATTTAGATGCTAATGTATCTTATACTGTTAGAACAAGCGAAGAAGGAAATTTAGCCTTTGGATTAAAGTTGGGAGGACGCTTTTTTAATGTTGATTGGAATAAAGGGGTATATAGAGATAAAGCAGATCAAAGTTTACAGGCTAATATTAGTAGGTTTTTGCCAACAATTGGAGCAGGTATATATTATTATAAGCCTAAGTGGTATCTTGGGTTGGCAGTGCCTAATATTTTAAGGACAGAACATTATGATGATGTAGCAGCAGGAGGAAGTGTGGCAACAGAAAGAATGCACTTCTTTTTAATTGGAGGATACGTGTTTGATTTGTCTGATTCTGTTAAGTTTAAACCTGCTGTTTTATCCAAAATTGTATCTGGAGCACCTTTATCATTAGATGTTTCTGCTAACTTTTTATTTAACGAAAGGTTTCGAGTAGGAGCCGCTTGGAGATGGGATGACTCAATTAGTGCTTTGTTAGGTTTTCAAATAACAGAATCCCTGCAAATAGGCTATGCATATGACTTAACCACTTCTAATTATAGTAATTATAATTCAGGAACGCACGAGTTAATGCTGAGATACGAGATATTTAAAGAACAAACCATGAAATCACCTCGATTCTTTTAAAACCGAACTAGATATGAAAAAAGCAATACTCTTCATATTATTAGTAGCTACAGTAAGTAGTTTTGGACAGCGTAAGTATGCTGCTAATAGATATTTTCAAGAATATTCATACAAAAAAGCAGCAGAGCTATATGAATATATTGTAAAAGATGATAAGTCTTACGATGTAGTAAGTAAACTAGCTGATTCTTACTATTACAATGCTGAATTTGAGAAGTCCGAAAAATGGTATTCCATATTAGCAAATAAATATGCTAAACAAATGGAGCCTAAACATATTTTTCGTTACGCTCAATCGTTAAAAAGTAATGGTAAAGTAGGTGAATCAGATGATTGGCTTTTAAAGCTTAGAGATAAATCTTCAGACAGTAGGGCAGAAGCACTTGAAAATAATCGTGATTATTTTGCAGAGTTTTCTAATAAAGAAAAGATATATATAAATGTGCATAATTTGTCGTCTAATACAAAGTATTCTGATTTTGGAGGTTTTGTTCAAGATGAAAAATTTTATTTTGCTTCTACCAAACCAGATAAGAAAGTTTCTTCAAAATTATATAGATGGAATAATCAACCTTATTTGAATATTTATACATCTAATCAAAAGTTATTAGATAAAAATGGTATAATGGATGTTGATAAGCCTGAAAAAGTACAATCATTAAGCACAAAATACCATGAATCAAATGCAGTAATAACCAATGATGGTTACATCATGTATTTTACAAGAGATAATTACGATGGTAAAAAACTCAGAGGAGATAAAAAACGAACCACGCATTTAAAAATCTATAAAGCCACAAAAAATGGCGAAGGTTGGGGAAATATTAAAGAACTACCTTTTAATAGTAATGAGTATTCAATTGGACATCCAGCTTTAAGTAAAGATGAAAAAACATTGTACTTTGTATCTGATATGCCAGCTGGATTTGGAGCAACGGATATTTATAAAGTTGCTATTTTAGGAGGTGATAAATATGGAGATGTTATAAACTTAGGAAAAGAAATAAATACAGAGGGAAGAGAAATGTTTCCTTATGTAGGTACTAATAATACGCTGTATTTTGCTTCAGATGGACACTTAGGTTTGGGAGCTTTAGACGTATTTGAATCAAAAATTATAGAAGGAAAATTAACAGAACCAGTTAATTTAGGCGCGCCCATTAATAGCCCATTAGATGATTTTGCATTTACCTTAAATAGAGAAAGAACAGGCGGTTATTTTTCTTCTAATCGAGGAGGAGGAAAAGGAGATGATGATATATATAGCTTTTTAATTTACAGTTGTAAAGAAGATATTAATGGAGTGATTACAGACTCTAGAACAGGAGCACCTATAGACAATGTAAAAGTACGTTTGATAAATGAAAAAGGAGAGCCAGTATCAGAACAAATAACTAAAGCAGATGGAGCTTATTCATTTAAAAAGATAGACTGTGAAAAGAATTTTGTAGTAACAGCGTCTAAGCAAGATTATAAAGCAACACAAAAGAAAACAGGAACAGAAGATATAGATGATAAGATTGTAACAGCAAATTTACAGTTAGAATCTTTGATAGTTGGAGATCAGATAGTAATAGCACCAATATATTTTGATTATGATAAGTACTTTATTAGGGAAGATGCTAAATACGAGTTAGAAAATGTAGTTACTGTAATGCAAAATAACCCAGGAATGGTTATTAAAATAGAATCACATACAGATAGTAGAGGAGGAAAAGTGTATAATAGAACGTTGTCTGATAACAGAGCAAAGTCTACACGAGATTACATTATTTCAAGAGGAATAGGAAGTGAGAGAATCCAAAGTGCTATTGGATATGGAGAAGATTACTTGCTAAATAAATGTGATGATGCAAATCAATCTAACTGTTCAGAAGCTGAGCATCAACGTAACAGAAGGTCTTACTTTTATATTGTTAAAAACCCAGGGAATATTAAAGTGGTAAACCAATTTAAATAAGTAATAGACGCAAAAAATAGAAATAATATGAAAACGCCTCTAGAATAGGGGCGTTTTTTATATTTCAATATTAACAATTACAAGAAAATACGTAATTTCGCACATTCAATTAATATAATGACAAAATGAGTACAAAGTTTACTGAATACAAAGGCTTGGATTTACCAAAAGTAGCAGAAGAAATATTAAACTATTGGTCTGAAAACAACATCTTTGAAAAAAGTATTACTAGCCGTGAAGGAAACGAGCCATTTGTATTTTTTGAAGGACCACCTTCGGCAAATGGATTACCTGGAATTCACCATGTAATGGCACGTACTATTAAAGATATTTTTTGTCGTTATAAAACTCAAAAAGGATACCAAGTAAAACGTAAAGCTGGTTGGGATACGCATGGGTTGCCTGTAGAGTTAAAAGTAGAAACAGAGTTAGGAATTACCAAAGAAGATATAGGTACTAAAATTACAGTTGAAGAATATAATGAAGCTTGTAAGAAAGCTGTGATGCGTTACACTGATATTTGGAATGATATGACTCGCAAGGCAGGATATTGGGTAGACATGGAGAGCCCATATATTACTTACGAGCCAAAATATATGGAATCAGTTTGGTGGTTGTTAAAACAAATTTATAACAAAGAATTGTTATACAAAGGGTATACTATTCAACCATATTCACCTAAAGCAGGAACAGGATTGAGTTCACATGAGGTAAATCAACCTGGATGTTATAGAGATGTTACCGACACTACTTTAGTTGCGCAGTTTAAAGCAGTAAAAGAAACATTGCCAGAATTTTTACAAGTAGAAGGAGATGTACACTTTTTAGCATGGACAACTACACCTTGGACATTACCTAGTAATACCGCATTAACTGTTGGACCCAAAATAGACTATGTTTTAGTAAAAACATATAATCAATATACGTTTGAGCCAATACAAGTTGTGTTAGCAAAAAACTTAGTAGCAAAACAATTTGCAGGAAAAAAATTTACCAACGTAGAAAATGAAGAAGATCTAGTTAATTATGAAGAAGGAGCAAAACAAATTCCTTTTTACATAGTAAAGTCATTTATAGGTAAAGATTTAGTAGGTATTAAATATGAACAATTATTAGATTATGTATTGCCCTATCAAAATCCAGAAAACGCCTTTAGAATTATTTCGGGGGATTTTGTAACTATTGAAGACGGTACAGGAATTGTACATACAGCGCCTACATTTGGAGCAGATGATGCCTTAGTAGCTAAACAAGCTTCACCAGAGGTTCCTCCAATGTTAGTTTTAGATGAAAATGAGAATGCTGTACCACTAGTAGATCTTCAAGGTAGGTTTAGACCTGAATTAGGAGAACTTGCAGGAAAATACGTTAAAAACGAGTATTATAATGAAGGAGAGGCACCTGAAAAATCGGTAGATGTTGAAATAGCTATTAAACTAAAAACAGAAAATAAAGCCTTTAAGGTTGAAAAATATGTGCACAGTTATCCACATTGTTGGAGAACAGATAAGCCAGTATTATACTATCCGTTAGATTCTTGGTTTATAAAAGTAACCGAGGTGAAGGATAAAATGCATTCTTTAAATGAAACCATTAACTGGAAACCGAAGTCTACAGGAGAAGGACGTTTTGGGAATTGGTTGAAAAATGCAAACGACTGGAACTTATCTCGCTCTAGGTTTTGGGGAATCCCGTTACCTATTTGGAGAACTGAAGATGGAACAGAGCAAGTATGTATAGGTTCTGTTGCTGAGTTGAAGGAGGAAATGCAAAAATCAGTTGCTGCTGGACTTATGAGCGAAGATATTTTTGCAGATTTTGAAATAGGTAATATGTCAGAAGAAAACTATGATAAAATCGATTTACATAAAAATGTAGTTGATAAAATAGTTTTAGTTTCTTCAACAGGAAAACCAATGCATAGAGAAAGTGATTTAATAGATGTATGGTTTGATTCAGGTTCTATGCCGTATGCGCAATGGCACTACCCATTTGAAAATAAAGAATTAATTGATAATCAAGAATCATACCCTGCAGATTTTATAGCTGAAGGAGTAGACCAAACTAGAGGTTGGTTTTATACGCTGCATGCTATAGGAACTATGGTTTTTGATTCAGTCGCGTATAAAAATGTAGTGTCTAATGGATTGGTATTAGATAAAAACGGACAAAAAATGTCTAAACGTTTAGGAAACGCTGTAGATCCTTTTGAAACATTAGGAAAACATGGAGCTGATGCTACACGTTGGTATATGATATCAAATGCCAACCCTTGGGATAATTTGAAATTTGATATTGCAGGAATTGAAGAGGTAAAACGTAAGTTTTTTGGAACATTATACAATACTTATTCATTTTTCTCTTTATACGCAAATATTGACGGATTCAATTATAGCGAAGAAGAAATTTCATTAAACGAAAGACCAGAAATTGACCGTTGGATTTTATCTGAATTAAATACTTTAATTAATAAAGTAGATAAGTTTTACGCAGATTATGAGCCAACCAGAGCTACACGTGCTATTTCTGATTTTGTTCAGGATCATTTAAGTAACTGGTATGTACGCTTATGTAGAAGGCGTTTTTGGAAAGGAGAATATGCGCAAGATAAAATATCTGCTTATCAAACATTATATACTTGTATGTTAACGGTTGCTAAGTTAAGTTCACCAGTAGCACCTTTCTTTATGGACAAGTTATATAAAGATTTAGTAGGAGCAACTCAAAAAGAAACATTTGAGAGTGTACATATAGCAGAATTCCCAGTTTACAATGAAGCCTTTGTAAATAAATCATTAGAACGTAAAATGGAGAATGCACAAACTATTTCTTCTTTAGTATTATCATTAAGAGCCAAAGAGAAAATAAAAGTGCGCCAACCATTACAAAAAATAATGATCCCTGTATTAGATAATACACAGAAAGAAGAGATTTTAGCAGTAGCAGATTTAATAAAATCAGAGGTAAACGTTAAAGAAATAGAGCTATTAGATGATGCATCTGGAATCTTAGTAAAACAAATTAAACCAAATTTTAAAGCTTTAGGGCCAAAGTTTGGGAAAGATATGAAGTTGATAGCTAGTCAGATACAGTCTTTTTCTCAAGAAGATATTGCCATTATTGAAAAAGAAGGGCAAATAACTGTTGAAATTAATGAGAAAATTATTAAATTGGAATCCGCTGATGTTGAGATTTCATCAAAAGATATCGAAGGCTGGTTAGTGGCAAACGCTGAAGGATTAACAGTTGCTTTAGATGTTACCATAACAGAGGATTTACATAAAGAAGGAGTGGCAAGAGAATTAATTAATAGAATTCAAAATGCACGTAAAGAATCTGGATTAGAAGTAACAGATAGAATAAAATTAACTTTCTTAAGTTTTGCAGATTTACAAGAATCGGTATTAGCTAATGAATCTTACATAAAAACGGAAACATTAACCAATGAGTTAGTTTTTGTTGAAGCGTTAGAAAGTGGCATAGATATTGAGTTTGATGCCATTAAAAGTAAAATGTTAATTGAAAAAATATAGCATTATGGATGACGTTAAAGTAAGATACTCCGATGGAGATTTACAAGAATTCAAAGAAATTATCTTAAAGAAGATAGAAACAGCAGAAGAAGATTTAAGAATGTTACAAGACTCTTATAAAAATGGAGCTGATAATGGTACGGAAGATACCTCACCAACATTTAAATCTTTTGAAGAAGGTTCTGATACCATGCTAAAAGAATCTAATATGCAGCTAGCCATTAGGCAAGAAAAATTTATTAGAGACTTAAAAAACGCATTAATTAGAATTGAAAACAAAACATACGGTGTATGTAGAGTTACTGGTAAATTAATTCAAAAAGAAAGATTAAAGTTAGTTCCTCATGCAACATTAAGTATAGAGGCTAAAAGAAAACAATAATCTTTACATTTTTAAGAATAATAAAATTTGATAAGGATTCCTTTTTAGGAATCCTTTTTTAATATGAAAACAGTTATAAAGGTATATCTATTTCTATTTAGCTCAATTGTTTTTTCCCAAACGGAAATAACAAAGCAATTTAAGCCTGCTTTTAAAGAAATAGAAGTCAATACATTTGGAATAGATGATCTTGTAATAGAGGCATCAGAAAATGACTTTATAACGGTTTTTTTATTAGATGAACATAGTAATACGCATATTGTTAATGTAGAAGAAATTAACAATAAAACAGAAATAACTTTTAAGATAAACCCTATTATTTATAAAGAAAGTAATACTGTTTTTAGAAAGTTTATAACAAAAAGACTGGAAAGGGCTCGTGTACTAATAAAAATACCTAAAAACAAGTTAGTAACAGTTTATGGAGAAAATGTAGGTGTCACTTCAAGAAGTTATGAAGGAACATTGAATATATTCATAAATAAAGGTAATATAGATTTGCAAAAAGTATCTGGAAATACCTTTGTATCTGTTTTTCAAGGTAACATAAAAGCAGAAGTAAAAAAAACAAGATTGAATTTAGAGACAAAAAAAGGAGCTATAAAAATTAACAAGAAAAAGGTAAGTACTCCATACATTACTACAGATAATATTAAACAAGAACTTAAAATAGTTTCTATATTAGGAAACATTAACATAGTAAGGTAATATTTGTCGCTTTATGGGTAAAATTAACAAAATGTTATAAAAAAATGACGTAACAGATTGCAATTTTTGCAGTCACATTACAAATATATAATAGAGAATTAAGATGAATAAAAATTTACTAACCGTAGCAATAGCTAGTGTTCTATTAGTTGGATGTAGTTCCACTAAAAACAAAGTGAATGATTTAGCTACTAAAAACCCAATTGAAACTTCACTAAACTTAACAAATATCCAGGAAGATAAAGTACCTGTTTTAATAAACCCAGGGCGCTTTACTACTGATAAAGTGATTTATAGATTGCCAAGAGTAGTCCAAGGAACATACTCGGTAAGTGATTTTGGAAAATATATAGATAATTTAAAGGCTTTAGATTATGAAGGGAAAGAGTTACCTGTAAAAAAAATAGATACCAATACATGGGAAATAAGCGAAGCAAAAAAACTAGATAAAATAACCTATTTAGTAAATGATACCTTTGATATAGAAGTTTCTGGAGGAATTGGAGGAGATACACCATTTTCACCAGCAGGAACAAATATTGAAAAGACTAATTATGTTTTGAACTTACATGGATTCATAGGGTATTTTGATTCATTAAAAAATAATCAATATAAGTTAGATGTTGTTGCTCCTACTAAATTTAAAAGAACATCAGCATTACAAGAAGTAGCTACAAATACCAATAAAGATGGTTCAGTGTTAACGTCTAGTTACTTTGCACCTCGTTACTTTGATATTACTGATAATCCAATGTTTTATGGAGAACTGGATGTAGAGGAGTTTAAAGTTGGGGACATAAAAATTGTATTGAGTGTGTACTCACCAAATAAAAAGCATTCTGCTGAAAAAATTAAAGCGGTAATGGAAAAAATGATGCAAGCTCAAAAAACATACTTAGGAAGTATTAATAGCACAGCGAGGTATGATATTTATTTGTATTTATCAGAAGGAAAAGAAAATTCACCAAAAGGGTTTGGAGCTTTAGAACATCATACATCAACAGTAGTCGTATTACCAGAAGCAATGCCAGATGAAGCGTTAGCAAAAAGTATGATTGATGTAGTTTCTCACGAATTTTTCCATATTGTAACACCTTTAAGTGTGCATTCAGAAGATGTACATTATTTTGATTATAATCAGCCTACTTTCTCAAAACATTTATGGATGTATGAAGGAATTACTGAATATTTTGCAACACTTTTTCAAATAAATCAAGACTTAGTAAAGGAAGATGAGTTTTATGAGAAGGTAATGGGGAAAATAAAATCAGCTTCTAAAATGAATGATTCAATGAGTTTTACTGAAATGAGTGAGAATGTTTTAGAAGAACCTTACGCATCACAATATTACAATGTGTATCAAAAAGGAGCTTTAATAGGAATGTGTATTGATATTTTAATGAGAGAAGAAAGTAATGGACATAGAGGCGTATTATCTTTAATGAAAGAATTATCAAATAAATATGGAAAGAATAAACCATTTGAAGACGATCGTTTAATTGAAGAAATTAACGCAATGACCTATCCTTCTATAGGTGAGTTTTTAAATACACATGTTGTAGGAAATACACCTATAGATTACACCGTATTTTTTGAAAAAGCAGGTTTAAGTGTAGAAAAATCAAAAGTAAAAACGAATTACATTCAAAATAATGGTGCTTTTATTTTTAGAGCAGATAAGGAAACCAAAGCAATAATGTTTACAGATGCTGTTAATAACAATAGTTTTTGGGCAGAGAATGGAGTAAAACCTAATGATGTTGTAAAAGTTGTTGAAGGAGTTGAATTAACTGAAAAGAATGCCAATCAAATATTTTCACAAATGTATATGTGGCAACCAGGAAAGGATATAGAAGTTAAGTTAGATAGAAATGGAAAAGAAGTAATTATTAAAACAAAATTGACACAATCCTATACCAAAGGAGAAGGGCTGAAAGAAAATATCAATGCCACTTCAAAACAAAAAGAACTAAGAAAAGCTTGGTTAAAAGGATAAAAATAAAAGCCCATGACTAAAAATCATGGGCTTTCTATTTAGATTAATTGTCTTTTTCTAACTAAGAAGCTAAAAGCTATTAATAACAAGCTACTTATTAAAATTCCGAATAATATAGATGAACTCATGTATATTGCTCCAAAATAATCTGTAAAGGGAATGCTATTAAGATTAGCATATGTTATCGTAAAAAAGACTACTTCAAAAACTTTTTTATTCTTAAAAAACATTCCAATACAAGAAGACAAGGATACAATAAATAAACTTCCAATAACAATAGAAATAGCTGAAAAATTTTGCCCTAAAACAATTGTTTTAACTAATAAAGGAATTGATAAAGTAAGCATTAATAAGAAACCAGCTATAAATTGAGAGCTTAAAACCCTACGTAAAGGTAAGTAGGAAACAAATGAAAAAAGATGCGTATTGTTTGTAATTTCTTTTATAGTTAGGTCAGAAATTCTATGTACTTGTAAAAACCATAAAATAGGTAATACTATAGAGTGTCCTGTTTTTATTGGTAATACAGCTAATAAAATCATACCAATTAAATTTATCCATAACCAATACACTTTTCCTTTTCTTAAAAGTAAAAGAAACTCAGTTTTAATTAGCGGGAAAATACTGTAGTTTATAGTTGCTTTTGGAAGTGATTGTAAATTAAGAGAAGCATGATTTTTTATATGAACAATCAAATTTTTCTTACGATTTATAATTTCTCTTAAATTAAAACGATGGAAAATAAAAGAGATAATATATATAGCTATTAAGCAGATTAAAACACCTAAAAGGCGACTTATTAAAAAAGATATAGGAAAGGAAATACCTTCAAAATTAAATTTTTTAGATTCACTTATATTGCCCAAAACATAACCAATTGTTAATCCTTTTTCAGTAGTGTTTTTTGAAACTTCAAGTATTTTTTGTTCCATTTGATGGATTACAATTTTGCTTCCTAAAAAATCTAAATTATAATTATTCTTTGGTAATGAAGATACTAGTAATGTGAAGGTGAAAAAAAATACAATATTTTGTAAAATAGATTTATTTCTAAAAATAACTTCAAAAATTACAGCAATGGAAGCTATTAGAAACATTGCAGGAATGGTGATAAAAAAATAAGGTTTTAAAAAGGATAGTAAATCAAAAGGAAAACCATCATTATACAAGAAAAATAATATAATAGACATTGTAAAAACTATAAATACAATGCTAAAAAGTAATAAAAAATTACTCAGTACTTTAGAAAATAAATAGGTAAAATTAGAAATAGAAGAAGAAGCTATAATTTGCCCAATTTTAGTGCTAAAGTCTTTTTGTATGGTTCCGTTTACCAAATAAAAACCTATTAAAGATAAAAATATACTAGTCATTATAGCTGTAACATAACCAAACCAAGGAGCATTATAATAACCTACATATTCACCTATTCGTATAGTAGAATAGCTAGCGTTAGGTTCAGGAACAAATGTATAGGCAATAGCTAAACTTGCACACAGTGTAATAAGGAATGAATACGTTCTAGAGCGTTGTAAAAAGTCGTAAATAATTATAGATAGAAAATTCATGATAAAACAGATTAATAAGCATAATAAACACCAAAGTGAAACTTTTTAAGAAAAGCAAAAAGGGCAACAAGAAAAAGAATAGTAACAAGAATAATAGTTTTTTTATTTTTTAAATTTTTCATAATTAATTGGTTTTCGTTAAAAATAAATAAGCATCTTCCAGTGTAGGAGTTTGAGGTTTGGCACCAGAAAGATTATGGTCAGATATATATCGAATATTATAATTGTTGTTTTCTTTTCTAAAGTCTACAACAATGTTTTTCATTTTAAATGAGTGAAATTCTATTTCTGGGATAGAAATTTCAAATACCTTGTTAGCAATTAATTTTATTAATTCCTCTTGAGAGTTGTGAGCTAACATTTGTCCGTCTTTCATAATTGCAACACTATTAGCAACCGTATCAATATCAGAAACAATATGAGAAGAAAGTATAACAATACACTCAGAAGCTAAATCATTAATTAAATTTCTAAATCGAATGCGTTCTTCAGGGTCTAATCCAACGGTAGGTTCATCAAAAATTAAAACTTTTGGATTGTTAAGCAAAGCTTGTGCAATACCAATACGCTGTTTCATTCCTCCAGAATAACTCCCAATTGGCCTTTTAGCAGCTTCAGTTAAATTTAAACCTTCAAGAAGTTGTGTGATTTTTGAGTGTAAGCTTTTACCACCTATACCTTTCATTGCCGCCATATATTTTAAAAACTCGTAAGCATTTAAATTGGGATATACGCCAAAGTCTTGAGGAAGAAAACCTAATTGTTTGCGCATGTAATTAGCATCTTTAACAATATTGTTCTTATTTAGAATAATTGAACCACTAGAAGGGTGATTAATGGTAGCAATCATTTTTAATAATGTCGATTTTCCTGCGCCATTTGGACCTAATAAGCCTAAAATTCCTTTGTTAATAGTTAAAGAAAAGTTTTTTAAAGCTAGTTTTTTATTCGTGTATTTTTTTGAAACATTTTGTATCTCTAATTGCATAATAGGTTGGTTTTTAATTCTGATACAAAATTGTAGTAAAAGATTTATGGAGTAAAAAAAGAATGATGAACTATGTTTAAAAAATGATGAATTAAAAAAAGCCAGTTATCATTTAAAACAATACGGTTAAAATAAAAAATAGGCCTTTCATCATTAAAAAATAAAGTTTTACTTTCAGGCTATTATATTTGAAAGCACTTAATAAAAGATAAATAATGTCTAAAATAGATTCATTAGTAGATAACAAACTAGCTCAAAATATTTTTATATGGAGCTGCTTTTTTATCATTTTTACGTTAACAATTCAAGGACATAATAGAATTGTTTCAGGAGCTATTGGAGTTTTACTATTTGCTCCAACGGTTTATGTTCAAAACCTATTAATACTGCCTTACTTACGTAAAAATAAAGTGCTTTTTATTCTCTTTACCATAATTAATATTTTACTTTTTACACTGATATCTACTTTTTTCTTGTCAAGTATAATGAGTCAGGAAAGTTATGATTGGAAGTTCTTTTACAATTTTTTGGGAGTTGAAGTATTAGCTATATTATTTGGTTTAGCATTAAAAGTAGCAAGAGATAGCTTTAGTAGAAGACAAGAAGAAAAAGAAGCCGAATTAAAATTACTAAAAGGACAATTAAATCCACATTTTTTATTCAATACACTAAATAATTTATATGGGCTTTCAGTAGTGAAGTCAGATAAACTTCCAGAATTAATGTTGAAGTTGTCAGACCTATTACGTTATAGCTTATATGAAACAAGAGAAGTTTTAGTACCATTGAAAAAAGAAGTAGAATATTTAGAAAATTATATTTCCCTTGAAAAAATTAGATTAGAAGAGCAAACTGTTATTTCTTTTGTAAAAGAAGGTAATCTGGAAGATAAAAAAATAGCACCAATGCTTTTAATTGTATTTGTTGAAAATACTTTTAAACATTTAGGAAGTATAAATGACAAAAGTAATGTGGAAATAAGACTAAAAATAACATCTAATACATTAGAGTTTTTATGTACAAATACGTACGATGAAATAAAAAGTAAAAATAATTTAGAAAAAGAAAAGAGTGGAATTGGTTTGCAAAATGTAAAAAAACGATTGGAACTGATATATCCAAACCGTTATAAATTGAAAATAAGGAAAAAGAATAATGAGTTTATTGTTGAATTAAAATTGAATTTTTAATGAGAATGTTACAGTGTATTATTGCTGATGATGAGCCTATAGCACGTCAGGTTTTAGAAACTTATATAAAAGATTTGCCAAATTTAGAGTTAGTAGCTTCTTGTAAAAATGCTTTTGAAGTAATGGAGGTGGTATCACAAAAAAATGTTGATGTCCTGTTTTTAGATATCAATATGCCTAAGCTATCAGGATTAAGTTTATTGAAAACAATGCAACAAAAACCTTCAGTAATTATAACTACAGCTTATTCTGAGTATGCCGTTGAAGGGTTTGAACTTTCAGTAACCGATTATTTACTAAAACCTTTTTCTTTTGAACGTTTTATGCAAGCAGTTATGAAAGTGGAGCCTCAAAAAGAATTTATAAAAAGTGTAGAAATAGAAAAAGAAGACAATTCACAAACATCAATTTTTGTAAAAAGTGATAAGAAATTAGTTAAACTTAATTTTAATGAGATTTCTCATATTGAAGCCTACGGAAATTATATTAAAGTTTACACATCCACAATGACACTGACTTCACAAACGTTAAGTGATTTTCTAATGAAGTTGCCACCAAGTTTCATGAGAGTACATAAATCATTTGCAATTAACTTTAATAAAATAGAATTGTTAGATGGGAATCAGTTAGTTTTAGAAAATAAAGTAAAAGTAACTGTGGGCAAATCATACAGAAAAGAACTTTTAGATAGAATAGAGAAAGAAATAGAGTAAGGAAAAATAAGTGTAATACTTTTCTTATTTTTGTTTCCATTTTAAACGAAAAAAATGTCAAAAAAAAATATAGCGATATTAACTGTAGTCTTAGCAATTTTAATAGATCAGATAAGTAAAATTTATGTGAAAACCCATTTTACTTTGGGTGAAGAGGTTGTTGTTTTTGCTGATTGGTTTAAAATTCACTTTACAGAGAATAACGGTATGGCTTGGGGATTTGAGTTTGGAGGGAAGGCAGGAAAATTGTTTTTGACATTATTTAGATTAGTTGCTGTAACTGGAATTGTGTATTGGTTATGGCAAACCATAAAAAGAAAAACACACAATGCTGTTATTGTTGCCATTGCTTTAATTTTAGCAGGAGCAATTGGAAATATTATCGATTCTGTTTTTTATGGAGTTATTTTTGACTCTTCCATGCATAAAGTAGCAACTTTGTTTGCAGACAAACCTTATGGCGAATTGTTTTATGGAAAAGTAGTAGACATGCTTTATTTTCCCATTTATGAAGGAGAGAGCTTTACTTTTTTTAATGCTATTTTTAACGGAGCTGATTCTTGGATAACCATTGGCGTAGCTATACTTTTTATCTTTAATAAAGAAGCTTTCCCTAAAGAAGATTAGAGGAAGTTTAGTTCCAATTTTTTAGTATCTTGGAGTTCTTATAATCAAAGCTTAAAGTTAATGCGCGTTATAAAATACACAGCCGTTTTTATTTTAGGTTTTTTAATTGCTAAATTATGGTATGATGTTAAAGAGCCTGATTATAAAAAGGAAGAAGTAAAAGTATTTCTAAATGGAATTCAAAACCTTAGTAAACTAGTAGTATCTGAAGGAAATTTTTCTGAAGTTTATAGTTTTTCCGACTCTAAAAAATACCTCTATAATTATTTAAGTTTTGATAAAAAAGCGATTCTTTCGGTGAATGCTAAAGTAGAAGTAGGCTATGATTTATCTAAGTTAGATATTCAAATAGATTCTATAGGAAAACAAATTATAATTAATAAAATACCTAAAGAAGAATTAACAATTACACCAGATATCAAGTATTTCGATTTACAACAGAGTAAGTTTAACAGTTTTTCAAAGGAAGAACTAAATAAACTAAACGATAAAGCAATAGAAAAGATAAAGTCAACCATAACGGTGTCCGATTTACAAAAAGACGCTAAAAACCGTTTATTTGAAGAATTATCTAAAATTTATCAGTTATCTAAAATATACAATTGGAAAGTGGTGAATAATACTGAATCAAATCTATTTTTTCAGAAAGATTAATTAGGCAATTGTTTACTTAAAATACCATAGATAAAAGCTCCAAATAAAGCGCTTCCTAAAATTAATAATGCAGGAAAAAAGTTAAAGCCAAGCAAAACAAATAAAGGAGCAGCACAAGCACCTGTTAAAGCCCATCCTAACCCAAATATTGTTCCTCCAACAATAGTTCTGATATAGCCTCTTTTCTTTTGTTTAGGAATTATTTTTAAACCATTAATGTCTGTTACCTTTTCTTTTTTAAAAAGTTGCATAAATAGTAGAGAAATAACTACTGCAGAACCAATAATACCATACATATGAAAGGATTGAAACTTGAACATTTCATAAATTCTATACCAAGAAATAATTTCGGCTTTGCTTAATATAATTCCAAAGAAAAGACCTA
The DNA here is from genome assembly GCF_964036645.1 of Tenacibaculum sp. 190524A02b. Classification (NCBI taxonomy): domain Bacteria; kingdom Pseudomonadati; phylum Bacteroidota; class Flavobacteriia; order Flavobacteriales; family Flavobacteriaceae; genus Tenacibaculum; species Tenacibaculum vairaonense. The sequence continues at coordinate 4,402,682 of NZ_OZ038525.1, forward strand.
AGAAAAGAAATTTTATATTTTTCATATGATTTTGTTTAAAAAATTAAAGGTAATACTATCCATGTCATTAGTAAACCACCAATAAAAAAGCCTATGGTGGCTAGTAAAGAGGGAAGTTGTAGACTACTTAGCCCTGTAATAGCATGACCAGAGGTGCAACCACCTGCATATCTAGTCCCAAATCCAATCAGAAAACCGCCCAAAATAAGTAAGAGTATTGATGAAAATGATTCTAAATTGAAAATTTCATTAGGAAAATACGAGAGACCCACATTCGTGAAATTCAAATTATCTATTAATTCCTTTTCAGTTTTTGGATTAAGTGAAATATTTTTATTTGGAATTAAATAGTTTGAAGCTAAAACTCCACCTAGAAATAAACCTAAAATAAATAGTAGAGAAAAAGAACGTTGTCTCCAGTTTGTATTAAAATAGTTGGATATTTTACCAGCTCCAGCTATAGTACAAAGAGTATCTAAATTAGTTGAAACACCAAAGTTTTTTCCAAAATAAAAATATAAAAAGAGTGTAAACGCTATCAAAGGCCCAGCAACATACCAAGGCCACGGATTTAATAAAAAGTCCATCTTTGTTATTATTAATTATGTTAAACAAAATCAACCAAACTACTTTAGTTGAGAGTGTAGAAAGTCAGTAATAAGTTTGGTAGCACCGATATTTTCTCTAATATATTCAATGTTTAGAGTACCCATGCTTTCTCTTAAAGATTTATTAGCTTTAAGAGTTACAAAAATAGACGAAAGTTGTTCAAAGTCTGTAACAATTGTAACACTCTTACGATTGATTAAGTCGATGGCTTCTTGGAATTTAAAGTGTTTTTTACCACCAAAAATGACAGGAATACCATAAGTGGCTGGTTCAAGAATATTATGTAATCCAGTAGCTAATCCACCTCCTACATAAGCAATGTCTGCATGCGCGTATATTTTAGTTAATAGACCAATGGTATCTATAATTAAAACATCATAATCGGAAAGCTTTTTATTGTTGTGTTCAGAAAATAGAATTACTTTTTTAGTTTGAATGTTATTTTTTATACGTGCAATCTCTTTATGATTAATATTGTGTGGAGCTATAATAACTTTCTCATTATTTTGCATTTTAGTATTAATATACTCAATAAGTAGCTCTTCATCTTCTTTCCATGTACTACCCGCTACTATTGTAAAGCAATTCTGTTGAAAATCTTTGATGAAATCTAAATGATTTTTCTGTTGTAATATATCATAAACTCTATCAAACCGAGTATCACCACTTATAGTAACATTGGAGAAGTTTATGGAGTTTAATAGGTTTTTAGAACTCTCATTTTGAACAAAAAAATGATGAAAAGCTTCCAGTTTTTTTCTCATAAAAGCTCCATACGGTTTAAAAAATAATTGCTTTTCTCTAAATATTCCAGAAGCCAAAATAGTGGTAATATTTTCTTTTTTTAGCTGATTAAGTAAGTTAGGCCAAAATTCATATTTAATAATAATAGCAACTTCTGGATGAACTAAAGAAATGAACTTTTGCATATTACGTTTTGTATCAAAAGGTAAATAACAAATAACATCAGCTTTATTATAGTCTTTTCTTACCTCATAACCAGAAGGAGAGAAAAAAGTAAGAACTATTTTATAATCTGGGCTAGACTTTTTTAAATACTCTATAATAGGTCTTCCTTGTTCAAACTCACCTAAAGAAGCAGCATGGAACCAAATCGTCTTATCTGTTGGTTTTATAGTTTCAAGTAGTTGAAATGACTTCTTTCTACCATTAACAAATAAGTTTATTTTAGAATTAAATAAGGCAATTATTTTTAAAATAAAATAAATTGGATGAATAACAATGTTATAGATGAAGTTCATAGGGCGAATTTAGGGATAAAAAAAATCAGTGAAAACTTTCACTGATTTTTTTATATTATTTTGAATCAATTATTTTATTTCAAAATCTTCCATAAACTTTGTAGTATAGTTTCCTGCAACATAATCAGGATGATCCATTAATTGTCTATGGAAAGGAATTGTAGTTTTTACACCTTCAATTACATACTCATCTAAAGCACGTTTCATTTTATTAATTGCCTCTTCTCTAGTTTGAGCAGTAACAATTAATTTTGAAATCATAGAGTCATAATTTGGTGGAATCATATAACCAGCATATACATGTGTGTCTACACGCACACCATGGCCTCCTGGAGCATGATATGAAGTTATTTTACCTGGAGCAGGTCTAAATCCATTATGAGGATCCTCTGCGTTAATTCTACATTCAATAGAATGTAGTTGAGGTGTATAATTTTTACCAGAAATAGGAACACCAGCAGCTACTAAAATTTGCTCACGTATTAAATCATAATCTACAACTTCTTCTGTAATAGGATGCTCTACTTGAATACGCGTATTCATTTCCATGAAGTAGAAATTACGATGTTTATCTACTAAGAATTCTACCGTTCCAGCACCTTCGTATTTTATAAATTCTGCAGCTTTTACAGCAGCTTCTCCCATTGCGTTACGCAATTCATCAGTCATAAAAGGAGAAGGAGTTTCTTCTGTTAATTTTTGATGACGACGTTGTACAGAACAGTCTCTTTCAGATAAATGGCAAGCTTTACCATAAGCATCACCTACAACTTGAATTTCAATATGACGAGGCTCTTCAATTAATTTTTCCATGTACATGCCATCGTTACCAAATGAAGCTTTCGCTTCCATTCTAGCAGAATCCCATGCGTCACGTAAATCTTCAACTTTCCATACAGCACGCATACCTTTACCACCACCACCAGCGGTAGCTTTAAGCATAACAGGGAACCCCATTTCAACGGCTAATTTTTCGGCTTCATCATAAGAATCCAAAATACCTTCAGAACCAGGAATACAAGGTACACCAGCAGCAATCATAGTTGCTTTGGCAGTAGCCTTATCTCCCATTTTTTCAATCATTTCAGAAGTAGCACCAATAAATTTAATATCGTGTTCTTCACAAAGCTTTGAAAATTTGGCATTTTCAGATAAAAAACCATATCCTGGGTGAATAGCGTCAGCATTTGTTATTTCTGCTGCAGCTATAATGTTTGCCATTTTTAAATAAGACTCGCTACTAGGAGCAGGACCAATACAAACAGCTTCATCAGCAAAGCGAACATGTAAACTCTCTTCGTCTGCTTTTGAATAAACTGCCACAGTTTTTATGCCCATCTCCTTACAGGTTCTAATTACACGTAAGGCAATTTCACCTCTATTGGCTATCAATATTTTTTTAAACATAATAGATAATTTAAAGGTTATAATTTAAAGTTGTATTTGTAGTTTAGAAACAAATACTAGTTAAAGAATAACTATTAATTAAGATGGGTCAACCAAAAATAAAGGTTGGTCAAATTCTACAGGAGAAGAATCGTCTACTAAAACTTTAACTATTTTACCAGATATTTCCGATTCTATTTCGTTAAATAATTTCATTGCTTCAATAACACATACTGTGTCACCAGACTTAACAGTAGACCCTACTTCTACAAAAGAAGGTTTGTCTGGAGAAGGCTTTCTATAGAAAGTTCCGATGATTGGTGATTTAATAGTTAAATACTTTGAATCATCATCATTTGTTTCAGTAGTAGGAGTGGCAGGTGTTGCTGCAGGCTGTGCTACTGGTGCTTGTGCTATCATTTGTGGAGCTTGCGCTACAGGCGCTGCTGCTTGAATGATAGTTGTTTCTGGTGTTGAACTTCCTGTTTTGATGGTAATCTTAACATCTTCCATCTCTAACTTTACTTCGCTTGCACCTGACTTAGCTACAAACTTTATAAGACTTTGAATTTCTTTAATATCCATTTTCCTAAGTTTAAGTTGTTTGGTTTATGAATTATATGCCCATTTTAAGTAGATAGCTCCCCATGTGAAACCACCACCAAATGCGGCGAATATTAAGTTATCTCCTTTTTTTAACTCTTTTTCATAATCAGCAAGTAATAAAGGTAAAGTAGCTGAGGTAGTATTTCCATACCTATGAATATTCATCATAACTTTATCGCCTTCTAAACCAATTCTATTTGCTGTTGCTTCAATAATTCTTTTATTAGCTTGATGCGGTACTAACCATTGAACATCTTCTTTAGTAATGTTATTCCTAGTCAACATTTTTTCAGCAACATCAGCCATGTTAGAAACTGCAAATTTAAAAACAGTTCTTCCTTCCTGATGCACAAAGTGTTGTTTATTCTTAATCGTATCTTCTGATGGAGGTAAAATTGAACCACCAGCGTCAATTTTTAAGAATTCACGTCCAATACCATCACTACGTAAGTACTCGTCTTGTAAGCCTAAACCTTCAGTATTAGGTTCAAACAGAGCTGCACCTGCACCATCTCCAAAAATGATACATGTAGTTCGGTCTGTGTAATCTATTATAGAAGACATTTTATCCGCTCCAATCAATAACACTTTCTTATAACGTCCACTTTCTATATAACTAGTAGCTGTTGACATTCCATAAAGGAAGCTAGAGCAAGCAGCTTGTAAGTCATAAGAAAAGGCATTAACAGCACCAATTTTTGAGGCTGTATAAGCTGCGGTTGACGCTACAGGAAGGTCAGGAGTTGCTGTGGCTAAGATAACCATATCTATCTCTGATGCATCTACTCCTGATTTTTGAAGTAAATCTTCAGCTGCTTTAATGGCCATAAAAGAAGTACCAGCACCTTCTTCTTTTAAAATTCGTCTTTCTTTGATTCCGGTTCTAGAGGTTATCCACTCATCATTAGTGTCAACCATAGTTTCTAACTCTTTATTAGTTAGTGCATATTCTGGAACATATTTTCCTACTGCTGTGATAGCTGCAGTTATTTTAGTCATAGTTGTTTGCTTTAGTTATAAAACTAGTGTTCAAAGAAATGAAAATTATTTCACTTTTTTAAAGAAAAAAAGCCAAAATAGAGGGCTTTTTTTGAGAAAACACAAAAAAACCCTCAATACGAGGGTTGTTTTAGTTTTTTAAAAACTATTTTTTATGCTTCAGCAGCAGCAGTATCTAATACTACTTGACCTCTGTAATATAATTTTCCTTCGTGCCAGTGAGCTCTATGGTATAAATGAGCTTCTCCAGTTGTTGGGTCAACAGCTATTTGAGGTATAGAAGCTTTATAATGAGTTCTTCTTTTATCTCTTCTTGTTTTAGATATTTTTCTCTTTGGATGTGCCATTTTATATCTTATTTATCTGTTAGTAAATCCTTTAATTTATCCCATCTAGGGTCTGTTGTTTTTTCTTCAACAGTATTGTTGTTATTGTCTTTTATTCTTAACTCTTCAAGTTTTTTTAAAGCCTCTGATTCCATCGTACCATCTGCCACTTTAGGGTGTATTCTTTTACTAGGAACAGATAATACAATTAGTTCATAAATATATTGAGCTATGTTAACTTGATATGAATCATGAGGTATAATAAGAATATCTATATTATCATCATTATATTCATGACCAAACTTTACTACAAGTTTTAATTCTCCTTCTATACTTTGATCAAAAAATTCATTTGTAATATCACAAGGAACATTCACATTTCCTTTTACTTTAAAAAAGAACTCCATTAGAGTGCTTTTTTTAGTTAGTTCAATATTACAAGTTACATTGCTGTCATTATATTCATCAAATTGAAAAGCTTCAAAGAACGTCTTGTCAATATGATATTCAAATAAATGACTTCCTTCTTTTAAACCTACAAAAGGTACATTGAAATCTTTTAAGTCTTTCATCTACAATATCAATTTGAGCGGGCAAAGATATGAAAAATGTTTTTACTTTGTACTAATAAAATATATTTTTTTACTGTTTTTTATCTAAAGCTTCTTTGGTAAGGGTTTGATATTCAGTTCTGTTTTTGTGTATTTTTAATGCGCTAAACAATGCTTCTTTAAAAGAATCAGGATTAGCTTTGTTTTTTCCTGCAATATCAAAACCAGTTCCATGGTCAGGTGAAGTTCTAACTTTATTTAATCCAGCGGTAAAGTTAACGCCATTTCCAAAAGATAAAGCTTTAAAAGGAGCAAGGCCTTGGTCGTGGTACATTGCTAAAACACCGTCAAATTGTAGGTAGGTTTTAGAACCAAAAAAGCCGTCAGCTGCATAAGGACCTAAAACTAATTTTCCAGTATCTTGAATTTCCTTTAAAGCAGGTCTTATAAGTTCGTCATCTTCTTTTCCAATAACACCTTTATCTCCACAATGCGGATTTAAACCTAGAACGGCAATCTTAGGTTTGCTAATATTAAAGTCTTCTTTTAAAGACTTATGCATAATTTCAACCTTAGATTTAATTAATTCAGGTGTAATTGATTCTGAAATTTTTGAAACAGGTATATGACCTGTGATTAAGCCTATGCGTAAATCTTCGGTCATTAAAATCATTAAACTTTCTCCTTCAAAATTATCATTTAAGTATTCAGTATGACCAGGGAAGTTAAAGTCTTTCGATTGTATGTTTTCTTTATTTATAGGGGCGGTTACTAGAAGGTCAATTTTATCTACTTTTAGGGCTTCTACAGTTTTTTGTAAAGATTTTAAGGCGTAGTTACCTCCAGTAGCTGTGTTTTTCCCTAACTCAACTTTAACGTCTTCTTTCCAAATATTAAATAAGTTTATTTTTCCATGAACAATATTGTCAAGAGAATTAATACCGTGAATACTATTGTTTAGTTTTAGTATTTTTTTGTGAAAGGAAATAGTTTTGTTAGCACCAAATAAAACAGGAGTGCAAAAGTCAAGCATACGCTTGTCTTCAAAAGTCTTTAGGATAACTTCTATTCCTATTCCATTTATATCTCCAATTGAAATTCCAACAATAATTTTGTCTGATTTATCCATAGTATACCTTTCTAATATCGTATTTTTGATGCTAACAAAAGTAACTAAAATTTAGAGAATGTTTACTGGAATTATAGAAACACTTGGTGTTATAGCGGATTTAAAAAGAGAGCAAGGAAATCTTCATATAAGTGTACAGTCGGAAATTACTTCTGAGTTAAAAATAGATCAAAGTGTAGCGCATAATGGCGTGTGTTTAACAGTTGTTGAAATTAACGGAGATGAGTACGTGGTTACTGCGATACAAGAGACTTTAAATAAAACAAACTTAGAAGGATTAAAAGTAGGTGATGAGGTGAATTTGGAAAGAGGAATGAAATTGGGAGCTAGATTAGATGGACATATTGTTCAAGGGCATGTAGATAAAACAGCAGTTTGTAACAGAATAAAGGATGAAGATGGGAGTACTATTTTTACGTTTGTTTATGATTTTGATGGTGAGAATGTAACTATAGAAAAAGGTTCTATTACAGTTAATGGTGTTAGTTTAACAGTGGTGAACTCAAAAGATAATGAGTTTAGTGTAGCAATTATACCTTATACATTAGCACATACTACTTTTAAAAACTTTGAAATAGGAACGAAGGTGAATTTAGAATTTGATGTGATAGGAAAGTATGTAGCAAGATTGCATAGTTTAAATTTTTCTAATCAATAGGTGTTGTAAAAAGTACTATAAAGAAAAGATTGTAAGATAATGTTAGTTTGTCTTATTGATGAGTGAGCTTAGGGGGTTAAGTTACCCAATAATTAGTAATAAAAATAAAGAAGCTACCGCGAAAATCTCTCTCGTGGCGGTAAGAGTAAGCAATACGGTAATAAAAGAAGCTGCTTTACATTAGTTTGTAAGGTGGTTTTTTTGTGCAATCAATTTTCGTTTTTATTTTCTGATTGTACAATTCTGTACAAATTTTTTCTTGTACAAGTTTAGAGGTAAAGATTTATTGATGTGAAAGTCGGTTTAGTAAGTAAGTTGAGTTTTGTTTAATAATTGGGGTATTTTTATAGGAGAATGGATCCGTTTGTTTTTTAAGAAAGGAATTAAATTCTATTAGACTATTTTATTTAAGTGTTTACATGTATTTTTAAGGACTAGAAAGGAGAAGGAGTAAAAGAAAATAATTACTTCCAAATGCTGTCAACTAATTAACTTAAACTACTATTATATTATTATGGATTTATTCCAAACTATTGCGCTAAGCTTTTCAGGCGGAGGCTATAGAGCGGCTTGTTTTTCATTAGGAACACTTTCTCTATTAGAAAAAGTAGGCTTGTTAGAAAATGTAAAAGCAATTTCTACTGTTTCTGGCGGTACAATTACAGGTGTTAAATATGCACAATCACAAGTAGAAGAAAAGGGGTTTGATGTCTTTTTTAAAGAATATTATCAATGGTTAGAAAAGGATGATTTAGCAAGTAATGCAATAAGTCATTTACGATGGCCTTTGATTTGGAATAAACCTGAAAATAAACATAAAAGAAAAAATCCCATCAATGCCTTTGCAATAGAGTATAATGAAGCTACTAATCATGTAACACTAGGGCAAGTTCAGGATATGATAGCGGAAAAGAAAACACATTTAAAAAGAGTAATTTTTAATGCAACTGATTTTGATACAACCTATCATTTTAGATTTCAAAATATAAAAGGAAATAGGAAACGATTTGGTAATGGTAAGGCACATGGAGCTTACAAAGATATATTAGATGATATTAAATTAGGTGATGTTATTGCAGCATCTACGGCTTTTCCTGGTGGATTTGAACCTATAGGTTTTCCTAGTGATTTTACTGAAAAGTACAAAGAATTAGAAGAGATTGGTTTAATGGATGGTGGGATTTTGGATAATCAGGGTACTTCTGTTTTTGTGTCTGATGTTCAAAATAATACAAATGAAGGGTATGATTTATATTTTGTGAGTGATGTAGCATCACCCTATACAGGAAAGGGGTTTGAGTTTGCGTCTAAAAATAAGTTTAGTAAATATGCCTCTTGGGTATCTAGTGCGTTTACCTTGCTTTTTATGTTGGTGATAACAGTATTTTTCTTTTTGCAAAAATGGTTGGTTTCTTATACGATAAGTGTAGTGTTTTTAGCTTTTTTAATTTTTATTCAAATAGGATTTTTTTTACTGTCAAATTTAATGCAACAACAAACAGGAATTGATCAACGGTTGTATTTACCGCCAAAAAGGGTTGGCTTCTATATTGTTAACAGAGGGAAGTCTTTGTTACGTATGGCAAGTGTTATTTTTCTGAAAAACGATAGAAGGCAACATGCTGCAACCTTGTATAGTACATTTCCTACTAAAATAGCTACATCAACCGTGTATGAATTACGTTGTGAAGATATTTATGGAGAAAAAACTAAAAAACCAGAACGAGTAAGGAATTGGGAAAAGATAGTGGTGTATACTAAAGATATTAATGGCTTAATAATTGAAAACTCAACAAAAAGTGCTGCTTTTGGAACTACGTTGTGGTTCACTAAAAAAGATAGGTCTAATGATATGCTAAATGTATTAATAGCCTGTGGAGAATATACAGCTTGCTATAATTTAATCGCACATATTGTTATTCATCATGGCGAAGAAGGTGTAAAAACTGAGTTGTTTAAACAATTGATAAGGTTGTGGGATGAGTTTCAGAAGAACCCTAAGTATTTAGTAAGAGAAAGGTTGAAGGATTTGTAAAAACAAAAAAGCTTCACAAAAAGTGAAGCTTTAAAGGTGGTCCCACATGGGCTCGAACCATGGACCCCCTGATTATGAGTCAGGTGCTCTAACCAACTGAGCTATAGGACCCGTTATTTTCGGTTTGCAAAGATATAAACTTTTTTAAAATACCAAAGAATTTTTTAAACTTTTCTGCTCATTAAATTCATTCCAAAGGCGCGTAATCCCTCCTTTGCCTCATCACTAATAGCTAAATCTTGTAAATACTCAAAAGATTTATTGGTGTAGTATTCAATAAGTTGTTCCGTGTGTTCAGGAATATTATTGTTATTGAAAATAGCTGTGACTTGTTCTATTTTTTCTTCAATATTTTTTTCTTTTCCATTGTAGAAGTTTAATAAGTTTTCTTTATCGTTATTATTACTTACTTCCAAAGCTTTTAAATAGAGGTAGGTCTTTTTATTTTCAATAATATCTCCACCTATTTGTTTACCAAAAGTTTCTGGATTCCCAAAGGTGTCTAGGTAATCATCTTGTAATTGAAAAGCAATACCTAAATTTAATCCATAATTATAAAGTAAATCAGCTTGTGCATCATCAGTTTCAGTAACTATTGCCCCCATTTTTAATGCAGCTGCAACTAAAACTGAAGTTTTAAGAGTTATCATTTTTATATATTCACCAATAGTAACGTCATTTCTAGTTTCAAAATCAACATCCAACTGTTGGCCATCACATACTTCTAAAGCTGTTTTACTAAATAGTTGAGCAAGTTTTTGAAAAACAGTAGGTTTGTAGTTTTCGAAATACTGATACGCTAAAATTAACATAGCATCACCAGATAAAATCCCTGTATTAATGTTCCACTTTTCATGTACCGTTTCTTTGCCTCTTCGTAAAGGAGCATCATCCATAATATCATCATGTACCAATGTAAAGTTGTGAAAAACTTCTACGGCAAGCGCGGCAGGTAAAGCATCCTTATAGCTACCAGAAAAAATATCAGCAGCAATTAATGTTAAGATGGGTCTTATCCTTTTTCCACCAAGTTGAAGTATATAATCAATAGGTTCGTATAAGTTTTTAGGCTCTCTATTGAAGTTTTGCTTTTCTAAATAATTTATAAAATCTGAATGATATTGTAGTAAGTCCAAATCTGAAAAAATTTTGGTAAAAATAAGGAAACAAAAATGCTAAACTCATATAATGTTAAAAAAAATTAAAACTTTGGAAACTTTTTATGTTTCTAAAGTTTCCTTTTGTATTTTTGCCCTCGAATTTATCAAAGTATGAAAGATAAGATTTTAGAGAAAGCTGGAGAAATGTTTTTAAACTTCGGGTTTAAAAGTGTTACGATGGATGATATTGCTAGGGAGTTAGGAGTATCTAAAAAAACCTTATATAAATATTTTTCTAATAAAGTTGCTTTAGTTGATGCTGCTACAGAAGCTGTTCAAAAAGCTATTGATAGTACTATTTTATATATAAAAGAGCAGCAGTATAATGCTATTGAGGAAGAATTTGCAGTTAAAGCCATTTTTAAAGAAATGTTTAAAAATGCGAAAACATCACCCATGTACCAATTGAAAAAATACTACCCAGAAACTTACACAAAGTTAATGGAGCGTGAAGTATGTATGTTTAGAGATTGCAATTTAGATAATTTAATAAAGGGAGTAGAACAAGGCTTGTACAGGAGCGATATTAAAAAAGATTTAATCGTCAATTTCTATTTCACATTAATTTTTGGAGTATTTGAAAGTGATTTGTATAGCCATGAAATACAAGAAGTGCTGAAAATAGAATATGAAATATTAGAATACCATATAAGAGCTATTGCTACAGAAAAAGGATTGAAAGAGTTAGAGAAACAATTAAAAATAATAAACCAAAACAAATAACAATGAGAAAATACATATACAGTGTATTTGTATTCTTTTTAACGAGTGTTGTACTCGCACAAGAAAAAGAGATGCGTTTATCAATGCAGGGGGCTATTGAATACGCTATAAAAAATAACTACGACAATAAGATTGCTTCAAAAAATATTGAAGCAGCTCATGAAAGAAAGTGGGAAACTACTACTATGGGGTTACCGCAAATTAACGGTAAAGTAGATTACCAAAACTGGTTAAAACAGCAGGTGTCTATTTTCCCAGCTGGTTTTGCAGATGGGTTTAGTCAAATAAGACAATTAGGAGATTTTTACGATTTATCTTCTTTAGGTGTTATTAAAGATATACCAGATGCTCCTACAGGAGGTTTAGCAGTTCCTTTTGGTACGAAACAAAGTGTAAATGCATCGGTAACTTTAACACAATTGTTATTTGATGGTTCATACTTAGTAGGCTTACAGTCAGCTAAAACCTATTTAAAAATTTCTGAGCAAGCTAAAGAAAAAACAGAGTTATCTACAAGAGAAGCTGTTGTTAATGCTTATGGAAATGTGTTAGTTACTGAAAAATCAATTGAGATTTTAGAAAGTAATAAACGAGTTTTAGAAAAAAACTTGAATGAAACACAAAAAATTTATGACAATGGTTTAACTGAGCTTGAAAATGTAGAGCAATTACAAATTACCTTAGGTAATATTGAAAACAATTTGAATAATGCTAAAAGAATGAAAGAAATAGCGTATCAAATGTTGAATATCTCTTTAGGAAATGCCATTGAAACAAAGTTAGTTTTGACAGATTCTTTAGATAATCTAGTAGTATCAAATACAGATTTAAGTTTGTTAACCAAGGTGTTTGATGTAAGTAAGCATATTGATTACCGAATGATAGAGAATGATAGAGAGAGTAAACGTTTGTTAATACGATTAGAGCAAAGTAAAGCATTACCTAGTTTATCAGCATTTATTAACTATGGAGCAAATGCTAACTCAGATACTTTTACCTTTTTTGATAGTAGTCAGCAATGGTTTGATTATTCATTATTTGGAGTAAGTTTAAACGTACCTATCTTTAGTAGTTTTGGAAGACGTGCAAAGACAGCAAGAGCAAGAATTGAGTTGGAGAATGCAGATATCAAAAAAGAAGAGGTAAAACAGAAATTAAGCTTACAAGCTAAAACAGCAAAAAGTGAGTATCAATTAAGTATTGAAAATTACGAAACAGCGAAGAAAAACTTAGCCTTGGCAGAACGTATAGAGAAAAAACAACAAGTAAAGTTTTTTGAAGGAATCTCTTCAAGTTTTGACTTACTTCAAGCGCAAAACCAATTATACACACAGCAAAATACCTATATGCAATCTATGTTAAATGTGATTGCAAAGAAAGCAAAATTAGAAAACGCATTAAATATATCTATTAAATAACCAACTAATGAGAAGGATAATAACTATCATAATAACAATAACAGTATTTGCTTCTTGTGGAAGTAAAGAACAATCTGTAGCCTCGGTAATAGGTACAAAAGATTTAAAAGTAATTCGTGCTAAAAAAGACGAATTAGACAAAAAACAACAAGAGTTAGCGGCTCAAATAAAATTATTAAATAATGAAATAGCGAAGTTAGATACAAATAAAAAAGTACCTCTAATTACTACAATAGCTGCTCAAGAAGCTGAGTTTGTTCATTATTTAGATTTACAAGGAAGTGTACAGACCAAGAAAAATGTACTAGTGTATCCTGAAATGCCAGGACAATTAGTTAGAATCTATGTAAAAGAAGGACAACGAGTAGCCAAAGGACAAGCCTTAGCAAAAATAGACGATGGAGGTTTAAGTCAACAAGTAGCACAAGCAGAAGCACAAGCGGCTTTGGCAAAAACTACGTATGACAGACAAAAAAGACTTTGGGAACAAAAAATAGGTTCTGAAATTCAGTATTTACAAACTAAAACAAATTACGAAGCCTTAACTAGAACGGTTAATCAGTTAAAGCAACAATTAGGAAAAAGCGTAATTAAAGCACCTTTTACAGGAATTGTAGATGATGTAATTAAAGAACAAGGAACTGTAGTGGCTCCTGGACCAGGATCGGAAGTGTTTAGAGTGGTGAACTTAGGAGATATGTATATTGAAACAGATGTTCCTGAAAGCTATATTTCTACTGTTAAGAAAGGGAAAGAAGTTCAAGTTGAATTCCCAATATTAGGGAAAACACTAGCGTCTAAAATTCGTCAAGCAGGAAATTTTATCAATCCAGCTAATAGAACTTTTAAAGTAGAGATAGGAGTACCAAATAAAGATAGAAGTATAAAACCTAATCTTACAGCTAAATTAAAAATTAACGATTATACAAATCCTAAAGCCATATTAATTCCTCAAAGTATCATTTCAGAAAACTCAAAAGGAGAGCAATATGTATATGTGGTAAATAAAACTGGAGGTAAATCAGTAGCGAAGCAAGTGATTATAAAAACTGGAAAAACACAAGGAGATGTTATTGAGGTAGTAGAAGGAGTTAAAAGTGGCGCGCAAATTATTAATGAAGGTGCAAGAAGTGTAAAAGATAATCAGGAAGTTAAAATTTTAGAGCTAGCTAAAAAATAATTAAAAAAGTATTCTGATGACAGAACAACAAAAAAAAGTAGATAAAGAGTTTGGTTTATCTTCTTGGGCAATTAATAATAAAACTACCATTTATGTTTTAATGGTGATTATATTGTTCTCAGGTATTTCAGCTTTCCTAGGAATGCCAAGAGAAAACTTCCCAGAAATAAAAGAAACTAAAATATATGTAAGCTCAGTATTTCCTGGGAATACAGCTGAGGATATTGAAAAACTGATTACAGATCCTTTAGAAGAAAAGTTAAAAACGGTAAGTAATGTAACTAAGATTAATTCTACATCACAAGAGAATGTATCAATGGTTACTATTGAGTTTGATGAAAGCATTACAGTTGAGGCGGCTAAACAAAAGGTGAAAGATGAAATAGATGAAGAAGTATCTGGTGAAGATTGGCCAACATTTAATGGAGCTAAGGTAGAACCAAATGTTTTTGAATTAAATATTTCTGAAGAAACACCTATTTTAAATATTAATATTTCAGGTGATTATACGGTAGAACAACTTAAAGACTATGCCGAGTATTTACAAGATGAAATAGAAGATTTAGAGGAGATAAAGAAAGCTGATATCCGTGGAGCTGAAGATAAAGAGGTAGAAGTGGCTGTAGATATCTATAAAATGATGGCGGCAAAGGTTAGCTTTGGTGATGTGATGCAAGCCATTGGTAATGGAAATACCACCATTTCTGCTGGAAATATTATAGCAAGTGGGCAGCGAAGAACCATTCGTGTATTAGGAGAAATAGAAAAACCTAAAGAGTTAGATGATTTTGTAGTGAAATCAGAAAGAGGAAACTCTATTTACTTGAAAGATATAGCGGTAGTTACCTTTAAAGATAAAGATAAAACTACCTATGCAAGAGAAGATGGACAATCTGTAGTGATGTTGGATGTTAAAAAACGTTCAGGTAAAAACATGGTGGAAGCTACGGAGAAAATTAGAGAAATAGTAAAAGATGCTGAGGCTAATGTTTTTCCAAGCAACTTAAAAGTAACATTAGCTAATGACCAATCTTCAAAAACTATTGGACAAGTAGATGATTTGGTAAATAACATCATATTTGGAGTGATTCTAGTAGTAACGGTATTGATGTTCTTTTTAGGATTAAAGAATGCGTTATTTGTTGGATTTGCTATTCCTATGTCAATGTTTATGTCATTAATGATACTGAATTTAATGGGATACACCATGAATACCATGATATTATTCGGATTAATTATGGGGCTCGGAATGCTGGTGGATAATGGGATTGTGGTTGTAGAAAACGTATACCGTTTAATGGATGAAGAAGGAATGAGCAGATTACAAGCCGCTAAAAAAGGTATTGGAGAAATTGCATTTCCTATTATCATTTCAACAGCAACAACAGTAGCTGCTTTTATTCCTCTAGGAATGTGGCCTGGGGTTATGGGACAGTTTATGATTTATTTCCCAATTACCTTATCTGTGGTATTAGGATCTTCATTATTTGTGGCTATCTTTTTTAACTCAGTTTTAGTGTCTCAGTTTATGAGTACAGAGGATAAAAACATGCCGTTAAAAAGAATCATAAGATTAACAATTGTTTTAGGAGTTTTAGGACTTTTAATTGTCATTTTCGGAGGAGCAATAAGACCTTTAGGAACTTTGTTAATTTTTGCAGCCGTTAATTTTTGGGTATACAGGTTTGTAATGAGACCAGCAGCAAATGGTTTCCAAAGAAAGATTTTACCACGCTGGGAGCGTTTTTATGAAAAAATGATTATTGGTGCATTAAAAGGTTGGAGGCCACAAATAATTACAGTTGTTACTTTTGTTTTATTAATAGTTGCGTTTATGGGATTTGGAGCTTCAGTAGGTTCACAAAGAACAAAAGTTGAATTCTTCCCTGATAATACACCCAACCAAGTAGTAGTGTATGTAGAATATCCGCAAGGGACAGATATTGAGAAGACGAATCTAATCATGAAAGATTTAGAGGAACGCGTGACAAAAATTGTCAATTCTTCTAAATACTTGGAAAAAGACTATAATTTCTTAGTAGAAAGTTCTATTACACAGGTAGGAGCAGGATCAGGAAACCCGCAAACAGATGGAGGTTCAACTGCAGAAATGCCACATAGAGGAAAAATAGTAGCTTCTATGCGTGAGTATAAGTATAGAAAAGGAGCGGATAGTAAAGAATTGAAGAAAGAAATTACAGAAGCTTTACAAGGGATTTATCCAGGGTTGTCAATTTCTGTTGAAAAAGACCCTGTAGGACCGCCAGCTGGATATCCAATTAATATTGAATTGGAAGGGAAAGATTATGCAGAATTGATTAATGCCGCTGAAAAAATGCGCGATTTTATTAATACAAAGTCTATTCCGGGTATCGCAGAACTAAAGATAGATGTGAACAAATCTAAGCCAACGATGTTGGTGGATGTTGATAGAAAGAAAGCAGGTGAATTAGGAGTGAGTGCCGCACAAGTAGGGCAACAATTGCGTAATTCAATTTTTGGAGCAAAAGCAGGTGTTTATAAAGAAGATGGAGAAGATTATGATATTTACGTTCGTTTTAATAAGGAAAATAGATACAATACCAGTGTAATATTTAATCAAACTATTACATTTAGAGATATGGCGAGTGGGCAAGTAAAGTCTATACCTGTTTCAGCATTGGCAAGTCAAAAAAACACATCTGGATTTAGCTCAATTAAACATAAAGATGGAAAGAGGGTGGTAACGGTATATTCTGCCTTAGCGCCAGGTTATACAGATGCAGGAGCTATTGTTTCTAAAATTCAAAATGAAATGAAAAGCTTTACAGGTGTACCAGAAACTATTAAAGTAGATTATACTGGGCAAATTGAAGAGCAAAACAAGCAAATGGCTTTCTTAATGGGAGCGTTTTTCTCTGGGTTAGGTTTAATCTTCTTGATTTTAATTTATCAGTTTAACTCCGTATCTAAGCCAGCTATTATCATGTTAGCAATCTTTTTAAGTTTAATTGGTGTATTTGGAGGGATTGTAGCATCAGGCTCTTCTTTTGTAATTATGATGACCATGATGGGAATTATCTCGCTGGCAGGAATTGTAGTAAATAATGGAGTAGTATTACTCGATTACACACAACTACTAATTGATAGACGAAAAGTAGCTACTAACGTTGGTGAAGATGATTATGTGCCTGTAGAAGATTTAAAAGAAGCAATTATTAAAGGAGGAAAGGCACGTTTACGTCCCGTATTATTAACGGCTATTACTACTATTTTAGGATTAATACCATTAGCAACAGGATTAAATATTAACTTTTATACACTAGTTTCAGAGTTAGATCCGCATATTTATGTAGGAGGTGATAACGTAATTTTCTGGGGGCCGCTAGCATGGACTGTAATTTACGGTTTATTCATAGCAACGTTCTTAACGTTAATTGTTGTGCCAATATTATTCTATTTAATCACCAAGTTTAAAATGTGGTTACGTAGCGTTGTATAACAGTAAGATTAATTTGTTCACAAACAAGCCAAAATTCGTTTAGAATTTTGGCTTGTTCGTTTAAAGAGATCAGTTTATATTTCTTTACTTTTATGAATGGCTAAAATTTCAAAATGCTTTTTATCCATCATGTTTTCACGTTTAATTTCTTTTAAATCATCAAAAAGCTCAAAATTATCTATATGAAAGAGTCGATAGCCATGCTGATGAACTATATCAAATAATTCCAATCGCTCTTCCTTGTTTAAACGTTTATAACATTCAATCATTAAAGAAGGTTGGTACTGACTTAAAATTTTAGGAATGGTTTTTAAAATTTCTTTATCATAACCTTCAGCATCTACTTTAATTAAACTCAAATTATTTAAATCATTAGCATGATTTTTTAACAAGTATTCCTGTAAATTTTTTCCTTCTACCTCCAGGGTATAATTATGATTGTGCTTTTGATGTTTTATTTGAGACAAGAATCCACCATTACAAAAAGAAGCATCGCTATAGTTAAAAGTAAACGAGCCATTTTTATCAGTAGCAGCAAAACACTGTGGAATAATATTGGTAAATTGTGTGTTAAGTTGCGAATTTTGTTCAAGAATCTTGTAAACAAATTTATTAGGTTCTAAACCTAATACTTTTCCTTCTTTTCCAACAGCTAAAGCCATAGGTACTGTAGTGTCGCCAGTATGTGCACCAATATCAATAATAAAACTTCCTTTGTGTGCTAATTTTTGATAAAATAAAACATTGGATGCAGTAATGTTTTTAGGTTGTTCAAAAGGATGTAACCATTGGGCGTATTCAATAGTTCCAAAAGGATTGACTTGAAACTTTTTGATTTCGAACCCATATTCCTTAAATGTTTTTTTTAATTGTTTCTTTAAAATTTTTCTTTTTATATACTTAATCATTTTTTATATGAACTCAATGTCAGTTACTATAACATTTATACAACTTATAGTGATGCTATTTATTTTATAAAACTAATTTAACTGGTAATGAATTTAGTGATTTCTTATAGAATTTTTTAAAGAAAGTACTATTCATTTTTCATCCAATTATTTTTTTCGCAATATAAGTAAATTAGGTCTTAGTAGGGTGTGTTATTTTTCTTTTATTAGATCAATTAATCCTTTATGGAAGTCAAAAATAGTGTTAATAGAAGTAATGTTTTCACTGTAACTTAAAGAAAATCTAGTTGTGACTTTATAAGATGAAATACTTAGATTTCCTGTAATAGTTGGTTCAAAACCGGTATTTTCTATCAAGTCAATTAATGAGTGTTTTCTTAATAAAGTTTCTATTTTTTTACTTAAACGAGGGTGCTTACATTTTAAACGCCAGTTTTTCTTCCTGAAAAAGAAAAGTTTTGTAATGTGATCCATAGTAGTTAATTGAAATTCAGGAAAGGTATGTGATGAGGGTAAGTTTATAGTGATCAGAGCAGAGTCTGAGTTTCCAAAATCATAAAAAACATCCATTAAATCACTATTATAAAATACTTTTAAGCGGTATTGGGTTATATGAATATATGATCCAATTTCTCCATTCACTTTAAAATTATTTACATAAAGTTCACTGTTATTTTCAGCATGAATTTTCTGAAATACTTCTTTGGATGTCATAGCTATATGTTTTTCATTAAAAGTAGTACAATTATACTGCTTTTTTAAAATTTATGTTGTACTGTCTTGTAGAATGATTTTTAAAAAGTTTTTTTACGTTTTACAGATGTACCATATAACGTACTGTACACGTTTTTTTTGTGAGAAAAAAACGTGTACAAGATTTATTGGCATCGTCAAAGGGTATAATACCCCAAGGCTTGTCATGAAATTAAATTTATTATCTTATTAAATGCATTGTGAATTTGGGAGGTAGTTTACTGAAAAAAGTTTATTGTTGAGGTTAGTCTGGTAAACGATCTCTGTCTTTTTTAGTTCTATTAAAACGATAAGTGAACGTGATAGAAGTGGTTCTTCCAACTCTTCTGTTAAAAGTGTTTGAAGTGTAATTTTCTCCAGTAATTAATTGTTTTACAACTCTAGTGTCAAAAATATTATTCATGTTTATGGTAACAGAAGCTTTATCATTCCAAAAATCTTTACTAGCGCCAATATTTGCCCAATATTGATCTTGTGTAAAAATTTGTCCACTTTGTCTGGCAGCTCTATAGTTTACACTAGTTTGAATGTTGAATTTTGAAAATTTTAAACGCGCATTTAATCGTGTAAACCAAGTTTGATCTTTTACGGTATAAATTCCTTTTTGGTCAAAAGCATAGTAATTAAATTCACTAGATAAACGTAACCATTTGTATGGAGAATAACGAATGGCAAGTTCTGCACCTAATCTATTTTCTTTTCCTGAATTAATAGGTTTAGACACCAAAGCTCCATCTTGGTCAATGCTTACTTGGGTTTCAAATAAATTGGTAGTGTGTTGATAATACACAGATGGATTTAAAGTAAATTTTGACCAACGTTTTAATGTTCCTAATTCAAAAGAATTGGTATACATTGGGTTTAAATCTGGATTTCCTACGCGGAAATTTCTTCGGTCTGAATACCCTCCAAAAGGATTCAGTTGCCAAAATCTCGGACGTCTTATTCTTCTACTATAACTTAATTGTAAATTGGTAGCTTTATTGAAACTATACGTTAAATGTATGGTAGGAAATAAGTCAGTATATTTTTTATCTGTAGTAAAAATGTTTTTCCTGTCGGTGCTTCCTGTATTGGCATGTTCAGCACGTAAGCCTAATAAATATTGAAACTTGTTTTCCTTATTTCCGTATTGAATGTAGGCACCGTAAATGCCTTCATTGTATCTTAATAAATTATCAAATCTGTCTAATAAAGCGCCATTGTCCCAAACTTTATAATCACTATCAATATTTCTAACTTCTCCTTTGATACCTAATTCAACATAAGATTTTTTAGTAATTGGTAATTTAAAATCTGATTGAAATAAAAAATCTTTACTACTTTCAATATCTCTAGTTTGTAAGGTACTATTATTAGCGTTTGGCGTTAGTTGTTTTTCTTCAATAAATTCATTTTCATCATCATTCCAAAAATCATATTGTAAGTTAACCGTAAGTTTTTGTCCTTTTTTAGCAAATGTTTTTACATAATTCAATTCAATTTGATTGGCTTTTTGTGGTTCTCTATAGTTTAAAGTATTGGCAAATGACTCTTCTATTTGGCGGTTGCTGTTTAGTGTATTTATTAAATAATCTATTGTACGCTTTCCTACATTACCTCTATAATAGTAACTTAATGTAAGTGTATTATGATCGTTTATATAATAATCTCCACCAAAATATAAATTAAATACACTAAAATTTACATGGTTGGTAGTTTTTCTATCTAAATAAGAAGTAGCTGCATTATTGTTAAAATCAGTTCTGAATAATGAACTATTACCATCAAATGATAAGTAACGATAACGTATGTTAGAGAATAAATTAACTTTTTCTTGTTTGTAATTGATGTTGTAGTTAATACCATGGTTATCTGGCATTCCTGTGGTTAGTTGTAAAGAGCTACCAAAACCACCTTTTTTATTTTTCTTTAAAATGATGTTGATGATTCCAGCAGTTCCCTCAGCATCGTATTTGGCAGAAGGATTGGTAATTACTTCTACTTTTTCAATACTTTCAGAAGGGATTTGTTCTAAGCCATTATTGTTAGTTAACACAGAAGGTTTCCCGTTAATCAGTATACGAACACTTGTGTTACCCCGTAGGCTAACAGTACCTTCAGTATCTACATTTACAGAAGGAACATTGTTTAAAATATCATTTACTGAACCGCCTTTAGAGAGTAAATCTTTACCAACATTAAAAACACGTTTGTCTAATTTGTATTCGGTAGTAGATTTCTCGGCAATAATTTCTACTTCTTCTAGAGCCTGTGCATCTTCAGATAAAAAAATAGTAGGTAATTTTTTATTGTTAGTAATAGTAATGTTGTTAATAGTATGAGGTTTGAAACCAATAAATTCAGCTTTTAAGTGGTAAGTCCCAGGTTTTACAGTTACTATAAAGTTACCTTCATTAGAAGTTGATGCCCCAGAAACTACTTTGTTAGTAGTAGTAGTTATAACAATGGTAGCAAGCTCTAAGGGTTGTTGTGTGTTTTTTTCTACTACTTTTCCAGTAATTTTTATTTGTGAGAATAGATTTAAAGAGCATAATAAAATGAGTAGGTTACAAATGTTTTTCATAATAATTAGTTTTAATCGCAGCGCGATTGTCAAAGAGTTACTTTTTCGATGTCTTAAATCGATGGGTTAAAAAATATTTTATGTTCCCTGTACATTTTACAAGGGAAGTGATTAATAGCACAAATATGACGTTAATAAATAAGTGGATGTTTTGAAATAGATGAATACGTATTTAAAATCGACAAAAATGAATTTAATCACCATAAAGACTTGTTTAGGTAGTAAAAGGTTGCATTTGGGAGTAAAAAGTTTAAGTTTGTCGATAACTTTCTGTAAAAACCAACTTGTAGGTATCTTTACCAATATGAATACAATTACGAACATCATTAATTATTTTCAGAAGAAAAGAGGATTAAAGCATTTATTGTTTTGGATAGCAGTTTTATTATTGCATATACCTAGACAACTTGTATTGAGGGATAATGCCGATTTTGTGACTATTTTGGTAATGCACGGTTGTATTTTGGTGAGTCAAGTTTTAGCAGCTTATTTTTATGCTTATTTTGTTATTCCCAAGTTCTTAATTAAGAAAAAATACATACAGGTTATACTTTTGTTTTTAATAGGAACTTATGTTTTTAGTGCTTTAGAAAGAATTATGGTGGTTCATGTAGGAGAAGCTTTAGTGCGCAAGCCTCCATTTACACAAGAACCGATTTTAGAGATATTGACCGATTGGAAAAAATTACTAAAGCATTATGTGCCTAGTATGTATTCAGTGGTATTGATTTTCCTTTTTGTAAAGTATTTTTTAGATTATAAAAAAGTTAAAGAACGTGATTTACTATTGAGTAAAGAAAAAACGGCTAATGAATTAAAGGCTTTAAAAGCACAATTAAATCCTCATTTTTTATTTAACACACTTAATAATATTTATACATTATCATTAGCGAACTCACCAAAAACCCCAAGTTCAATAGGAAAATTGTCAGAAATTCTAGACCATGTTTTATATAAGTGTAATCAGAAATTTGTGCTTTTATCTAATGAGATAAAATTATTGGAAAATTATATAGAATTAGAGAAATTACGATATGATGAACGACTACAAGTAAAGTTTCAAGCTACTATTGATAATGATAGAGAAATTCCTCCATTGATACTATTGTCATTAGTAGAGAATGCGTTTAAACATGGGGCAGGAGAAGATAGTGGAGCTCCAAAAATTTGGATTGAAATTAAAAACAATCAAGAAGCATTTGAGTTTTGTATAACAAATACAATTGCAGAAGGATATAGACTTAAAAAAGAAAGTATAGGGTTATCTAATATTAGAAAACAATTAAACTTGATTTATAAAACGGATTATGACTTACAAATACAAGTAGGAGAGAAGAAATTTAAGGTTGTTTTAAAAATTAATCAAAAAGTATAGAATGATGATTAAATGTTTATTAGTAGATGATGAGCCGTTAGCCATACAACTTTTAGAAAGTCATATAGAAAAAATACCTTCATTAGAAGTGGTGGCTACTTGTAATAATGCTTTAAAAGCTTTTGAAATTGTAAGTACTCAGGAAATTGATTTGTTATTTTTAGATATAAAAATGCCAAATATTACAGGGATAGATTTTTTAAAAACAATAAAGAATCCTCCAAAAACAATATTTACAACTGCTTATAGAGACTATGCTATTGAAAGTTACGATTTAGAAGTGGTGGACTATTTATTAAAACCAATAACTTTTGAACGTTTTTTTAAAGCGGTTGACCGTTTTGTACGTACAAAAAATATAGTAAAGCAAGTTGGTAAAAAAGAAGAAGAAGAGTTTTTACTTTTAAAGTCAGGGAATAAACATCATAAAGTATTTATAAATGATATATTATTTATAGAGAGTTTAAAAGATTATGTAAAAGTGCATTTAAGGAACGATAAACGTATAGTAGCTAAGTACAAAATAGGAGAGATGGAAATAGAGTTAAAAGAAAAACGTTTTTTACGAGTTCATCGCTCTTATATTATTAATACGAATAAAATATCAGCATTTACCTTAAATGATATAGAGGTAGATTCAATTGAAGTACCCATTGGGGCTAGTTATAAAGAAAAGGTTATTTCTTTTTTAAATAGTATTAAAAAATTATAGGACTACTTTAATACATTTGTGAAAAATGTAATTATAATGAATCTTACTTTAAAACAAGCTAAATTAATTATTCAAAAAGCAGAAGAAAAAGCAGAGGAGATAGGTGTAAACATGAACATAGCTGTAGTGGATTATGGAGCTAACTTATTAGCGTTTGTAAGAATGGAGGAAGCTTTTTTGGGGGCTATAGATATTGCTATAAAGAAAGCAAGAACAGCAAGACTATTTAATAAAAATACGGGTGATTTAGGAAAGTTATCAAAACCAGAAGGGCCTTTATTTAATATAGAACATTCAAATGGAGGACTAATAACCTTTCCTGGTGGTGTGCCCATTAAGAATGAAGAAGGAAAAGTTATAGGAGCAATTGGTGTAAGTGGAAGCACGGTAGAAAATGATTTTGAGGTAGCAAATACAGGAGCTAATGCTATAGTTTAGTTTTATGACTAAGAAAGTATTTACTGTAGAGGAGATAAAAAGAAAAATTGAACAATACTGCATCTATCAAGATAGATGTCATAAAGAAGTAGAAAACAAACTAAAAGAATATCGATTAATTGCTGAAGCAAGAGAACATATTTTATTGCACTTATTGGAACATGATTTTTTAAATGAAGAACGATTTTCTAAAAGTTTTGCTAGAGGGAAATTTAGAATTAAAAAGTGGGGGAGAGATCGTATTGTTAGAGAGTTGAAGTTTCGGGATATTTCTACTTATAATATTAAAACAGCTTTAAAAGAAATTGATGAAGAAGCGTATTTTAGTACTTTGTATGACTTAATAGAAAAGAAAAACAATCAAATAAAGGAAGAAAATATTTTTAAGAGAAAAAAGAAGGTAATTGATGCGCTTTTATACAAAGGTTTTGAACGAGACTTAATTTATAAAACTGTCAATGAAATAATATCATAAAAAAAGCGAGGTTTTTAAGCCTCGCTTTTAGGTTAAAGAATTATTATGTAACTATTTTAATAATAATTTTTTGGTAATTAAAGCCCCGTCTTGTTCAAGATTTAATAAGTAAATACCTTTCGCGTAATTTTGAAGATTTAATTGATGAGTTTCACCAGTAATGTCTTTTTTAGAAATGATTTCTTTACCAGTAATATCTAAAACTTTTAAGTTAATTGTTTTTCCTGCTTCCCATTTTATATTGAAAATAGACTCAGAAGGGTTTGGGAATATAGAAATGTTTTTGTCTATAGAAATAACATCATCATTAGTAGATAAAACACCTTCTATAACTAAATCATCTATAACCACACCTTCTTTAGCTTCTAAGTCATCAGTAATAAAAGCAAATCTGAATAAGATATTTGTTTCATTTGCAACGCTTGATAAATCGTGCATGTAAGTATGTACATCTGAATTTTTTCCGCCATTAGGATTGTTTCTAGCTCCTTCACCTGTCCATTGTTTACCAGGAAGGTTGTTAACTGTAGTAGAACTAGTGTACCAGTTATTACTATTTGCATCACCCAAAGTGGTCCAATTTAACCCTTGATTCGTTGAATACTCAACAATTAAATAATCATAATTGTTTTCAATATCAAAAGCCATTTTAAACTTTAAAGTAGGGTTACTTATAGTAGATAAGTTATAATAATGTGTGTAAAGGTATCCTTTGGCTTTGTTAGGGTAATTTCCTACTCTTTTAGTAACGTAAGCTCTATTACCAGATGGAGTTTTTAATAATGTTTTATTTACATAGCCTACTTCCCACATATCATTTTCGGTAAGTAACTTTTCAGATTCATTCTCAAAAGTTATTACTTGAGAAGGATTGTTGTTAAAAGTATTTACTAAAAATGTTTTAGCTGTTTTATTATTAGAAGTATAAGTTTCATTAGTTAAAATAGCATTAATGGTAAGTGTGTTATTTCCAAAAGGAAGGTTGTCAACTTTAGGAATATTAAAACTTATTTCATTTCCAGAACTTAAATTTCCTGTCCAATTGTATGTGTTTTTGATATCGTTGTAGTTATATTCCAGCTTAAAAGAAGTTATTTCTTCTGTTCCTAAATTTTTTACAGTTACTTCAGGTTTTAAGCTATTAGGGCTGTATATAATATCAGAATTAATATTATTGATAGAAACTACTTTTATATCTAAAGCATGTTGTTGGGTAGGTATATCTGTATAGAAAACACCACGTCCGTAAGTAGCAGCGTATAAAGTAGCAGCTTCTTCATTAATTTCTAAATCTCTTACTTGGGTATTGGGTAACCCATTATCAAATGTTTTCCATTCATTTAAGTCATCATTGGTATAATAAACCCCTAAGTTTGTTCCTAAATAAACAGTATTATCAGTACTTTTCGCGTAATGTTTAATTACAGTCTTAGACTCAGAAGGAAGGTTTCTGGTGATGTCAGTAAAATTAGGATTGTTACTTCTAATATTAGAAGTTTTGTACACAGTCCAGTTAGTTACTACCCATGCTGTATTAGAATCATTATTGCTAATTTCAATAGAGTTTATATATTCATTAGCAAAAGGAACTTTTGTAAAAGTAGTTCCTTTATCGCTACTTCTGTATAAACTTTGGTTTCTTACAACATAAATATAATTATCATCATTAGGATCTATTTCAACTAAATTTAAATCACCTCCAAAAGAATGATTTGAAACTTTTTTCCAAGCATTACTTTCTAATTTATAAAGTTGACTATAACCAGCATATAATTCACCTTTTGAGTTAGCAGATAAAGGAGTTACCCATCTACCGCCACTATCATTATTGTCTCTATCAACTTCAGCAGCTGGAGCGCCTACCCAATTGGCCTGGCTTTTACCTCCGTCGTTTGAAATATTTAAACTACCACCGTATTGAGTAAATCCGTAAAAAATATTAGGGTTTTTAGGAGAAACAAGGCCTTCCATTCCATCTCCTCCATGATAATTATACCATTTGTCACCTGAAAAACCAAAACCACCATTATCTTGTAAGCCACCAGCTATAGTTGCATTAATAGCTTGTTGTGATACAGAAATTTTATAAAACTGACTAATAGCAAGACGTTTAGTTAGGTCAATGAAATTTTTTCCTTCATCAGTAGAAACATAAATACCTCCATCTGTACCTGCAAAAAATTTACCATCTAAAAAACGTAAAAAGTGAATATCGGCATGTGTATATGAGCTAGAGTTAGGATTGTACCATTCATTTAATTGTGTAAAAGAATTTCCTCCATTAGTAGATTTCCAAATATTTAAAACACCAACATATACAATATCAGGGTCAGCAGAAGAAACTGTTAAAGCTAAATCATACCAAGCCTGTGTGCTTTTGAAAATATCATTGGTTTCTTGTGTTCTTGAAAAAGATTCTCCACTATCAGTAGACTTATAAATTCCATTAAAACTACTACGACTATTACTAGCACTAACAATGTATATATAATTAGCGTTAGCTTTTGTAACATCCATGGTAAGTCTAGAAGAGTTAGATAGACCAGTAATTGTTTTTTGAGTAAAACTATTTCCACCGTCAGTAGATTTGTAAAACTGATCTTTCGTTACAGCATACCACACATTTGGATTACCTGGTTTCATTTTTAAATCTAATACATTAGCGTTAAGAACTCTATTCCATGTATTACCACCATTAGTAGTTTTTTGAACGCCTTTACTAGTAGCTACTAATATCGTTTCAGGATTGTCAGGGTTAATATAGATTTCATTCATAGACCTTGGGTTTCCAGAAATAGCACCAGTATTATTCCATGTAGTACCGCCATCTGTTGATTTCCATACACCAACTGAATAAGAATCATTAGCATCATCATCACCAGTAGCAATATATATGATGTTTGAGTTAGTAGGGTGAATAGCAATACCAGATACACCAATTTGAGGTAAATAATCTGTTAAAGGTTGCCAGTTCAATCCAGCATCGGTTGACTTCCATATACCCCCAGCAGGACTACCTACATAGTAGGTGTTAGAATTGTTAGGGTCTACAGCAATGGCATTTACTCTTCCTTGTCCACTTTGTTTGAAGTTTCTAGCATTGTATCTGTTGGAGTTTTCAAAAGGACCTAAAGCTCTCCAGTCACCATTGTTTTTTCTGTTTTGTTCACTTAGTTGATTTTTTTCAGCCCAAGCTTTCCACAAATCTTGAGGAGGAGCAATAATACCTTCTTTATTGGTGTATTTAGACCAATGATATTCCCATCTTTTAAAAGGTTTTAAACCACTACCTTTTTTATTTCTATCAATAGTGTTAAAGTAATTTTCAGCAGATTTTGCTATACTTTTTAAGGTAGGTTTGCTTTTTTTATAAAGCTTATCAGTATCATTTGCCCAGGGGGCGTTTTCTTGTAATTGTGCTTGTAACGTAGCTACAAAACACAATAATAGTAAGGTGAAAATTGTTTTTTTCATTCGGGGTTGTGGGTTAATATTTCAAGAGTTTATTGTTGTTAACTAATTGAAAGCAACAACGGGATCAATATAATTGATATTAGTATAACATTTTCTGATAGAAAATCCCTACCAGTTTATTCAACTTTTTTAAACACATCATCTATCTTTACAGCCTTGTCAAATAACTCTTTTTTGTAGATACTACTTATTTTAGAATTAAGACTGTTGTAGGTATTAAAAATATTCTGTATTTGACCATTTACTTGTTGTGCTTTAATAGCAGGAATATAGGTCATATCTGCTAATCGTAAAATTTCGTTTTCAAATACATTAATTCTGGCTTTAAAAGCAGCCGTTTTTAATATGTTTATATCATTACTATCTTTAGCTTTTTTAATCAAAGATTTTAATTCTAAAGCATTGTTGAGGGCTTCTTTAGCTGAGGTTTTTTCATATATACTCATAAAGTCAGCTAAATCAAAATATTCTTTCCAAGATTGTATCTTTTCAGTAGATAATTTATCCAGATGATTTATCTTGTAAGTATTGGGAATATCCATCCCTACTTTTTTAACAATAACTTTTTTAGCCTGTTTTTTGTTTTCAGAGCAACTTAATAGTAAAATAGAAATAATAGTAATTCTTAAAAATAATTTGGTAAACTTTTCTAAATATCTCATGCTGTAAAATTACTGATTTATTATTTATGCTCAAATAGTTAGTATGTTTTGTTTTATTATTGAAGTTTAAAAAATAATATTTTTCTTTTGTGAAATATTAAATTTGGTACTTTTGTAAGGGTATATTTTTGAATTATTAATAATGAATAGCAAAATACTAATTATTGGAGCCTGCGGACAAATAGGTACGGAATTAACGCAGAGACTTAGAGCAATTCATGGAAGTGATAATGTTGTAGCATCAGATATTAGAGAAGGAAATTCGGAAATGATGGAATCGGGACCGTTTGAAATAGTAGATGCAACTGATAAAGAACGGATTTTAGAAGTAGTTAAAAAGCATCAGGTTACGGATGTTTATTTAATGGCTGCTATGTTATCTGCAACAGCAGAGAAGTACCCTCAAAAAGGATGGGAGTTAAATATGACTTCCTTATTAGCTGTTTTAGATTTAGCAAAAGAGAAGTATATTGAAAAAATATATTGGCCTAGCTCTATGGCTGTATTTGGAAATACTTCTCCTAAAATGAATACACCACAACAAACTATTATGGAGCCGTCAACAGTATATGGTATAAGTAAAATAGCAGGAGAACATTGGTGTAATTATTACCATGATAAGTATGGAGTAGATGTACGTAGTATAAGGTATCCAGGCATTATTAGCTGGAAAACATTACCAGGAGGAGGAACTACAGATTATGCAGTTGATATTTATTTTGATGCATTAAAGAAAGGAACTTTTGAATGTTTCTTAGAAAAATCAACAAGACTACCAATGATGTATATGGAAGACGCTATTGAAGCGACTATCAAAATTATGGAAGTAAGTAAAGAAGAGGTTAAAGTCAGAACCTCCTATAATTTAGCAGCAATTAGTTTTACACCAGAAGAAATTTATAACGAAATAAAAAAGCATATTCCAAATTTTAAAATTTCCTATAAACCAGATTTTAGACAGGCAATTGCTGATAGCTGGCCGCAAGTAATTGATGATTCAGAAGCTAGAAAAGACTGGGGGTGGCAGCATAAGTATGATTTAAGGTTAATGACAGAAGATATTATAGAAAGTCTAAAAAAGAACCAGCATCTTTTAGTGTAAGTAAAATAAAAAGTTACGTCTAAATTATTGCAAACGCTAACTTAAGTAACACCATTAGTGTTGTTTTTGTTAAAGCTATAGCCTTAAAGTTAATAGTTAATGAAAGAAATAATAGTAGAAAGTTTAAAAAAAGCAATCACTTACGAAGAATATAGGAGTTTAGTTAATTCACTAATTTTAGAAGGGAAGTCAACCGGAGATAATCAGTCTGAAGAGCTTTTAAATTATAGTGTTTTAAATGATAAGCGCATGAAGCGTTTAGATAAAACGATTGAAATATCACAAGAATCTATAGAGAAAGTAAAAAAAATAGATAAACAGCAAACTTGGTTGGTGTTAACAGAAGGATGGTGTGGAGATGCAGCTCAAAATTTACCTATAATTAATAAATTGGCTAAGGAAAATACTAACATAAACTTACAGTTAGTGTTAAGAGATGAGAATAAAGTGTTAATGGATAGGTTTTTAACAAATGGAGGTCGCTCAATACCTAAGTTAATAGCTTTAGATGAAAATAAAGATGTGATAGCCACTTGGGGGCCAAGACCAACAGAGGCTACAAAGATGGTTAAAGATTACAAAGAAAAAAATGGAAAATTGGATGCTAAATTCAAAAAAGATTTGCAAATTTGGTACAATAAAAATAAGGGTAGAAATACTGAACAAGATTTAACATCATTATTGAGCTAATTTAATTAGAATTAAAAGTTGAAAAACCGCTTAACTATATAGTTAGGTGGTTTTTTGTTTTAGTAGTTTGAGAATAATTAAAGTATAATTTCACTACTTAATAGTTCATTATATTTGCCAAAAAATATAAAATGTTTATAGATAGTAAATTATTGTCTGAAGAAGCTAAAGTATGGATATACCCTTCCAGTAGGAAGTTTTATCCGCAAGAATTAGATGAGGTACATAAAAAGATTAAAACTTTTGTTGAAAATTGGAAATCTGATAAAGAAAACTTTAAAGCTTCTTATGAATTATTATATGACAGATTCATTGTTTTTTACGCAGAGGAAAATGAAGTGATAGAAAATTCTGACTTAGATAAACAAGTTGGTTTTATTTTAGAGTTACAACAGTGTTATGAAGTAGAGTTGTTAGATAAAATGAACGTTTGTTTTAAACAAGGAGAATATGTACAATATAAAGAGGTTAAAGAATTCAAAAAAATGCTAAAAAACAAATCAGTATCTCCAAAAACCATTGTTTTTGATAACCTAATACAAACAAAATATGATTTAGAGAATTATTGGGAAGTGCCAATTACTGAAAGTTGGTATAATCGATTTTTGTAATAATTGAGAAAAGGATATTTTGGTATAAACTACCCTTTTTGGATTGGAAACTTTATTTCCTCATTTTTAAATGCTTTTATCCATTAAAAGCTTATTTCCATTATTAGAAACTCTTTTTTATATAAATTTTTGAGAGTATTTGTAAACATTATCTAATTGATTTGTTTTAAAATAACTTTCAGATAAATATTTATAGGCTTCATTAAATCATAGTTTATACGAATATTATAGAGATGTGGTTTGTGTAATTTATTTCTAGCTGTTATTTGTTTTTTTATGCTTTTTATAAAAAGCAACACCTGTTTAGCTAATTATAGGAGTTGTATTCTTTTAAGTTAAGATTTTGATTTAGTTTTACGATATATAACGCATATAAATTAACTTACTATGAAAAAAGTTTTAATAGTTCCGTTTCAGCTAGGATTTTTTCTAACGGTGTGAAAAATTGGAAGAGATGAGTAAGAAGTTATGGGTACAGATAAACAAAATCAAAATCA
Organism: Tenacibaculum sp. 190524A02b; assembly: GCF_964036645.1. Taxonomy (NCBI): domain Bacteria; kingdom Pseudomonadati; phylum Bacteroidota; class Flavobacteriia; order Flavobacteriales; family Flavobacteriaceae; genus Tenacibaculum; species Tenacibaculum vairaonense. The sequence continues at coordinate 4,434,468 of NZ_OZ038525.1, forward strand.
TTCAGCTTTAATAAAATAACAGACTGTAAACCCCTCGTGTAAACACAAGTTAATAAGAGATAAATAAAAAATATAAAAATATTTGGGTAACACCAATACAAAAAAAGAACAACTATATAATTAGAATATAAAATAGTAAACAGTAAATATAAAAAGAATACTTTACGTATTTTTAAACTCATTTTTTTAAATCAAAAACCAATCAAGCACTATGAAAAAAAAAGTACTATTCTTTACACTTTTTTTATGCTTTTTATCATTAAAAGCGCAAGAACTTACCGCAACATTTACTGTTACGGATGAAAGCTGTAACCTAGGACAAATAACTATCAATGCCTCTGGAGGAGATGGTAATTATGTCTATGCATTTGCAGCTACAGGAGCGAGTCCCACTTCATTTTCAACAACGAATACATTTCAGGTTTCTGCAGGAAGTTACGATGTATATGTTAGAGATAAAGGAGGGCTTTCTGGTTATACTGAGATTACAGAAGTAATAACAGTAAACAGCATACCACCATTGGCAATTACTTTGTCAGTTACACAACCCAATTGTGGTGGCTATACTGGTAATATAACGGTTGCAGTTTCTGGAGGAGCAAGTCCGTATAATTATCAACTTGATAATTATATGGGAGTCGTAATACAACCATATTCTACCACAAGTTCTTTTACAGGATTATTAGAAGGAACATATACCGTATCTGTACAAGATGCTAATGGATGCATTGTCACAGAAATAGTAACTTTAACGACTCCAGCTTTTTTAACAGGTTCAGCTGTTTTAGCACAGCCCTATACTTGTACAAGCCAAGGACAAATTACATTTTCCTTACCAACCGGAGGAACACCTCCGTATCAATATGGAGTAAATGGAGTGTATTCAACTAGTTTAGTAAAAGATAACTTAGCAGCTGGTAATTATGATTTAACAGTTAGGGATGCCAATGGTTGTGAAATAATGTTACCAACTATAACGATTGACCCATTACCAGCTGAGCCTAATTTAGGGTATTCTGTGGATTATAATTGTGACGGTACAGGAAATATTACTGTAACTCCAACTGATGTTAGTTATACGTATACGCTAGATGGAGGAGCAGTACAAACTTCCAATGTTTTCAATAATTTATCAGCAGGAACACATACAGTAGAGGTAGATTATGGAGGAGATTGTACTACTAACATAACAGCTGTAGTTATAAGTAACAATGAGCTTCATGGAACAATGGTTGCAACGGATGTTACTTGTAATGGAGATAGTGATGGAACTATTACAGTAGAAACAATTAACTTTTCAGGAAGTTATGAATATTCAATTGACGGAGGTGCTAACTGGAGTATAGCAACTACAAGCCCACATGTGATTCAAGGATTAACAGCAGGTATGTATGATGTTGCTCTTCGTTCATCGGAGACACCGTCTTGTTCAGTTTTTTTAGGTAGCGTTGCTATAAATGAGTCGCCAGTTATTGCTGTTGCTGCAACATTAACAAAGGAAGTAAGTTGTGATTCTGGAGCAACTATTGAAGCAACGGCAACAGGAGGTAATGGTGCTTATGAATACAACATTGATGGAGGAACTGCTTGGCAGACTTCTTCAACTTTTGAAGATATTGCAGCAGGAACATATCAAATTACAGTAAAAGATAGTAATGGGTGCTTCTCTTCGAGTTACGATATTACAGTTAACCCACCACTAAATATAACATATACAGCAATTACAACTTTATGTTATGATGGCACAAATGGAGAAATAGCAGTTACAGTTACAGAAGGTAATGGAGATTATCAGTTTAGTTTAAATGGAGGGACTTGGGTACAACCTTCGCCTTTAAGTGCAAATACACATACTTTTACAGGTTTAACAGAGGGAACTTACACTGTAAGTGTTAGAGATAGTGCAGGGTGCGAAGGAATAACCAATAGCTATGTTATTAATCCAAAACTAGAAGCGGATTACACTCTAACAAATAGTAGTTGTGATTCGGGAACTGTTGTAGTAAATGCTTTTGGTGGAGAAGGGAACTATGCTTATGCTATCGTTCCTACAGGAACAATAGTTTCATCAGCAGATTTTTCAAATGCAAGTAGTTTTAACCTTACTTCTTCAGGAGTTTATGACCTCTTTGTTAGAGATAATAATGGTGTGTTCCCTTATTGTGAGTCTATTAAAACAATTGATATTAATAATGTAGTAGAACCAATACTACTTAATGGAGCAGTAACTGTAACCGAGTTTGGATGTGCTTCTGGAAATGTAAGTAATGAAGCAGTTGTAAATGTAGATGTTAACGATATTTCGGGAGGCTCAGGAAGTTACACTAGGGCAGTATTCCAATATAATAACGGTACTCCGGGAGATTTATCAGATGACATTATTCAAGATGGTTCAAATTTTACGTTTTCAACGTCAAATATATTAGGAGGAGAAGTTGCGGTAACAGTTTATGATAGCGTAGGATGTTCAGTAAGTACTAGCGCTACTATTGCACCATTTAATGAGATAAGTAATCTAGTAGTTACTGTAAATAAAGTTGCAGATTGTGCTACAGGAGAAGATATAACAGTGACGTATAGTTCTACAAGTTTTTTAACACCTAACTTTACTGTTACTGGAGCATCAACAGGAACCTTACTAAGTAACACAACAGGAGTTTTTAGTAATCTGATGCCTGATACTTATACTATAGATATACTGAATCCAATTACTGGATGTAAAATAAGTGCAATCCATGAAGTTTTAGATTCTTCAGCTTATCAAGTAGATATAAATTCAATAACAGGTGTAACTTGTTTTGGAGATAACTCAGGAACCGTAGTGTTTGGCTTCAGTCCTAATACACCTTATACAGGGAGTTATAATTATGAGGTTTTTGATGTATTTGCAAACCCCATTGGAATATCAGGTAGTGGACAAGGAATTACAACGGTTACTGGATTAGGTGCGGGTGATTTTTTTGTAGCTATTTCAATGATAGATAGCCCATTTTGTAATGTGCAATCATCTAATTTTAGTGTTGAAAGTCCAGCTATAGCTTTAAGCGCTAGTACTCAAACAACAAATGCTTCAGGTGGAACAAATGGAAGCATAATAATTAATGCAAGTGGAGGAATAGCTCCTTATGAATATAGTATTGATGGAGGAATAACTTATATAGCGAATAATGCCTTTACAGATTTACAAGAAGGGAATTATAATATAGCACTAAGAGATGTAAATGGATGTGTGATAACTATGGATGCTATAATTACAACAGATGTTGTTATTACAGATAATGATGGAGATGGTGTTTCTGATATGGAAGATTTAGACGATGATAACGATGGTATTTTAGATACTACTGAAGCAGCTGGACAACCTAATCCAGATGAAGACGATGATAATGATGGAGTGTTAAATTTTGTAGATCCAGACTTAGCAGGATTTGTGGATGCAAATGCAGATGGAGTAAATGATAATTACGATGCAGATTTAGATGGAAAACCAAACCATTTTGATTTAGATAGTGATAATGACAATTTGTTTGATGTAGCTGAAACTTATGGAACAGATACAAATGGTGATGGAAAAGCAGATGATACAGATGGAGATGCTACTAATAATAATGGAATTCCAAGCACCGCAGGAACTGGAATAGATGGTTTATTAGATACGGAAGCGGATGGTTTAGCTAATCATTTGGATAATGATTCGGATAATGATGGAAATATAGATGGAACAGATCCAAATCCACTAGTGGCAACAACAGCTGATGATATTTTAAATGTAAAAGTTGGAGAAAGTGGAATAGTGAATGTTTTAGTGAATGATGATTTTTTACCTGGAGATTTAGTAACTATTTCTAAAATTGGAGGAACTGCAAGTGGAACAGCTACTTTTGATACTGTAGGGAACTTAACTTATACACCTGCTTCTAATGAAGGAGGACAAACGGTTACTATAGCATATCAAGTATGTAACAATACAGATACAACGGATGTTTGTGAAACTGCTACGGTAACAATTACAGTAGAAAGAAATGCACCAGGACCAGATGTTCCTTTTACACAAAGAATACAAGGAGGGGTACAAGTAAGAGGGAATATAACGTTTGCAGCAAATAATATTTTAAACAGAGATGCTAAAAAAACAGGAGAATTGTATAAAAATGATTCAGGGACTTATTATTTATACACAGGAGATGATAATGCTGAGGTAGCTTATAATTCTGACTTATATGTAAAAGAAGGAAGTTCTTACTATCCTTTAAATAATGGACAGTTTTATATGGATTATGTAGATGTTGATGATGCTGATGGAATAGCAGGAAATGATCTTACTTTTTCTTCATCAAAATCAACATTAAATGTGCCAGATAATTCAAAAATTGTATTTGCAGGCTTGTACTGGGCTGGTGTTTATCCTTATGAGAGTTGGGAAACTCAAGGAACGAGAACTGGTACTGTAAATAATATAAAGTTTAAAACTCCAGAGGGAGATTACGAAGATATAGTAGGAGATATTATTTATGATAATGGTGTAGTAGGACAGTCACCTTATGTTTGTTTTAAGGATGTTACCAATCAGTTAACTCAATTAACAAATCCAAATGGTGAATATTATGCGGCAAATATTAAAGCTGTTGTTGGTAAAGACGAAGCTAATGGTTTAGGAGGTTCTGCAGGTTGGAACTTAGTTGTTGTTTATGAAAATGAAAACGAATCGTTAAAAAGCTTTTCAATTTTTGATGGCTTTGCTACTGTAGATGGAGTTAATGATGCCAACGTTAATTTTTCTGGATTTGTCACATTGCCTTCAGGGCCAGTAAGAGCTAAATTATTAACAGCTTCTTTGGAAGGTGATGCTTATATAACAGGAGATCAGTTTCAGATTCAAAATCAAACTGGTGTGTATTTAAATGTTTCAAATTCATTAAATCCAGTAGATAATTACTTTAATAGTACAATAACTAAATACAATCAGCATGATGTTTTGAGTACGAATACTTTAGGGTTTGATGTAGATGTATTTGATGTTGAAAACCCTAATAATAGTATTATACAAAATAACCAAACCTCTTTGGATGTAAGGTTTACAACATCAGGTGATGTGTACTGGCCGTTTTTAGCAGCAATGGCTATTGAATTAGAGGATGTTACAGAATTACCAAATGCAGTAAATGATATGGCTGAGGTAGATAAAAATGGAGTTGTTGTAATAAGTATTTTTGATAATGATGAAAATATATCTGTATCAGATGTTTTCACTATAATGCAACCTGCAAATGGTCAAGTAGTAATTAATGATAATGGTACAGGAGATATTTCTGATGATACAATTACTTATACACCTGATGCTGATTTTGTTGGAGTTGATACCTTTGCTTACGTAATTAGTAATGATAAAGGAGATACAGATACTGCAACGGTTACAGTAACTGTGAATGAAGTGAGTCAGCCATTAGAAATGGATTTACAGATAACTCAAATTCAATGCCCAGGAGAATGTGGAGAAATAAAAGTTGCAGCTACAGGAGGAACAGGTAATTATACTTATGAATTACAATACAATGGAACGACTATAATGACTGGAGTAAATGATGCATTTACGGTGTGTAATTCAGGTAGCTATGCGGTTGTGGTATCAGATGGAACTACAAGTTTAACTAGGTACTTAGATATTGTTGCACCTTATCCAGTAACTATTAATTCAGTTTCAGTAACCCCGTCAGGAATTCTTCCAAGTGGAACGATAGAAGTAGGAGTTATAGGAGGTTCTGGAGTATATGAATATCAATTGAATAATGGAGTATTTACTTCGTCTAATGTATTTGCTGGTTTACAAGCTGGTTCTTATGTATTAACGGTTAGAGATAGCAACGGTTGTCAATCAGCTACATTTAGCGTAACATTAAATGCAATTAATATTGATAATGCAATAGCATTAATTAATGATATTTTAGAAGTAGCTTTTAAAGACGCATTGGCATATCAATGGATTAATGCGGATTCTGGCGATAGAATCTCAGGTGCAACGAATAGAACTTTTAAACCATTAACAGACGGGAGATATCAAGTTGAAATGACCGTACCTAAGCAAAGAATAACCTATTCAGGAGCTAATAAGGTTATGAATATTGTAACTACTACAGATAAAGTATTGTCACCAGTTGTAGAACTTAAAAATGGTACGTTAGGAACGGATACATTTTCAGAGGAAGTATTTAAAATATTTCCTAATCCAGCAGAAACTCATGTAGTTTTACCTTCTAAAACAATCGGTAAAGTTTATAAAGTCTTTTCGCTTTTAGGTGATGAAGTAGAAAGAGGAATTTTAAACGGTAAAAAGTTAGAGGTTGATAAACTTTCAAGTGGCATCTATCTTTTAAAAGTAGAGGGATATAAAACAATTAAATTTGTAAAAAAATAATTACTATTTGAATAGAATATAATTGGAAAGGTTGGCTTCTTGGCCAACCTTTTTTATGTGGTATAAAGCAATTAATGAAAAGAAAAACCAATACCAATAGATATACTATCAAGGTTTCCATTTCTGAAGTTAGCAATCTTTTTTCTATGGAAATCTAAACGTAGCACTCCGTTCCAACGATTACTACTTATAGATAGCATACCTAACCCTATTTTGTAATAATCCCCATTAGAGAATTCGGTAGATAAACGAAACATTTGTCCGTAACTCCCTTCAATAAAATAAGCATCACTATTGTTAGTGATAAAATTATAGCGTAAACTTCCATATAAGGGAATAGAGTTAATGGCATATGAAAAATGATGATCGTAACCAGCATTAATACTAGATGCCCAACGTTTGTTAAATTGATAACCAAAGCCAGTTCTTAATAAAATAGATTTAGGAACAATAAAAGGACCATTGCCTTCTTCAGATAGTTTATAGTTTTGATTAATACCAAAAGTGGTACTCAATGAACCTGTAAAAAAAGCATGACCAGTTTTGTTTTGAGCTGATAAATACGTTTGTAGAAAAATAGTAGTAAATAGTAGTAGTTTTTTCATGTATAGAAATTAATTTTCTCCAAAGAATCAAAAACTATTCCATGATGTAATTGTAACAAAATAAGAAAAGTTACGTCCAATAAATAAAAAAAATATGGGAGGAGAAGGAAGTATACAAGCTATGATTACGGTAATACGTAATAATAAAGATTTATTAATTAGACGTACATTTAGAAACGGGAGAGAAGAACTTTTTAAAGCTAGAAAGGTAGAATTAACGTTTAAAAAATTACCTGAAGAAGAATTAGAAATACTGAAAAATAAAATAGCTTTAAAAGCTAAAAAAGAAAGAAGGATTTATTATTCCTTGGTTTTTATAATTATTACACTTTGCGTACTTCCTTTCATGTATTTACTTTTAAATTAAAAAAAAGTCATGACAGGAGGAAAGATGCACAACTTAAATGTTGCAATAAGTAACATAAAAGGAAAGATTAAGGAAAAGAAACTATATACACGAGATAAAAAACAATTTTTAAAGTCTAGTAATGGAGATTTAATATTTAAAAAAATAGATCAATCTGAGCTAAATAAGGTAAATAAAAGGATAAGAAAGCAAGTTCATTTAGAGCAAAGAAAACATCGAAGCATTGCTTTTATGTTAGTGTTTATGTTTCTGTTGGTTGTGGGGCATATGGTTTATGAAGTTAATAAGACAGAAAAAGAGTTAATAAGCGCTAAAAAAGAACAATACATTCAAGATAACTTACCCAAGTATAGTTATTTTATACAAGATGGAGATGAATGGTTAAAAAAAGGACACTTTAAGAATGCAATCTTTCAATACAGAAAAGCATTGGAGATGTTTCCAAATGATTCTTTAGCAAAAAGTAAATTGTTAGAAATAGAAGCAATACACTAATCGTGGTTCTCATTAGTCAAAGACGAAACAAAACCATCAATACTTTGTGCATTTTCAACAGAAAAATCACCAATTTTAGTGCGCCTTAATGCAGATAAATGTGCACCAGAACTTAAAGCAGCTCCAAAATCATGTGCTAAAGAACGAATGTAAGTTCCTTTACTACAAACCACTCTAAAATCTACTTTAGGAAAATCAATATTAGTAATTTCAAATGCTGTAATTTCTACTTCGCGAGATTTGATTTCAGTAGTTTTACCAGCTCTGGCTAATTCATACAAACGCTTTCCATCTTTTTTAATAGCAGAAAAAATAGGAGGTTTTTGTTGAATCTTACCCACAAACTTTTCGGTAGTATTGTGAAGTAAATCTTCCGTTATATGTTCTGTAGGAAATGTATGGTCAATCTCAGTCTCTAAATCATAGCTTGGAGTTGTACTACCAATAGTAAATGTACCCGTATACTCTTTAATTTGACCTTGATAGGTTTCAATGTTTTTAGTTTGTTTACCTGTACAGATAATTAACAAACCAGTAGCCAAAGGATCTAAAGTTCCAGCATGTCCAACCTTAATCTTTTTAATATTAAACTGTTTACGAATGTGCCAGCGTAACTTGTTAACCGCTTGGAAAGAAGTCCACTCTAAAGGTTTATCAATTAATAAAACCTGTCCGTTTTTAAAATCTTCAGCTGTCATTTAAGAAAATAAAGAATAAGCAATAGCGATACAACCAACAATAGCACAGTAAATAGAAAAATAAGATAGCTTACTTTTCTTAACTAAAGCAATCATCCAATTACAAGCTAATAATCCAGAAACAAAAGCCGCAATAAAACCAGCCGATAAAGGCAAGATTTCAGAGCTTTGAAAATTAATATCTCCACCTAAAATATCTTTCGCTACCTTTCCAAAAATTAATGGCACTACCATTAAAAAAGAAAAACGAGCTGCTTTGGTCCTATCAACTCCCAATAAAACAGAGGTAGAAATAGTAGCTCCAGACCTAGAAATACCAGGAAGCATTGCAATAGCTTGTGAAATACCAATAATTACCGAGTTAGAAAAAGAGACATTCTTGTTGGTGTTTTTAGCTTTGTCTGCTAATAATAACAAAGCAGCAGTAACTAATAACATAACACCAACCAGTAATATTTTACCACCAAAAAAACTTTCTAGTTGCTCTTCAAAAGCCAAACCTATAATAACAGCAGGAATCATGGAAAGCACAATTTTTAAAGAGAATTTTGTTTGTTCGTTCCATTTAAACTGAAACAAACCTTTAAAAATATCAGCAACCTCTTTTCTAAAAATAACTAAAGTACTTAATGCGGTTGCAGCGTGTAAAACTACAGTAAAGGTTAAGCTCTCTTCAGGTACAGAAGTATCACCAAATATAGCTTTGGCTAATTCTAAATGACCACTTGAAGAAACCGGTAAAAATTCAGTTAAACCTTGAATAATACCAAGGATTATAGCTTCTAATACATCCATGCTTATTTTTTTGGGTTGGCTAAAATAGCATAAATTTCAATACCAAGGCCAATAATAACTAAAGTTGGAGCTAAACGAATACGACGCCACCCATAAATCTCAGGATTAAAAACATTAGGATTGTCGCTACCGCCACCAGCCATTAAAATAAAGCCTAGGGCAATAACAGCAATACCAATAAGCATAATAAGGTAATTACGTTTGCCAAATAAAAATTCTTGTTCAGGTTTATGAGTATCTTTCATAAAGAAAATTTTAACAATAAGTTGAATATTTTAGTTACTAATAATATAAATCGTTTGTTTGTAAGTTTAAAAAACGTTGTGTAGCAAAGAATGTACTAATCCATGTTATAAAAAAGGCAATAGAAATAACTCCTAGTGCTACATACCCTAACGCAACATAATCTTTCAACAATTCTAAAGTAGGTACATATTTGTCTACATAATAAATTAAGCCCAGTAAACTAACTAAGGCAATAGCTGCACCTAGTAAACCAAGCCTCATACTTTGCCAAATAAAAGGTTTTCTAATAAAACGTTTGGTTGCACCTACCATTTGCATGGTTTTGATATTGAAACGTTTAGAGTAAATTGCTAATCGTATTGAGCTGTTGATTAAAATGATAGCTACTAAACCAAAGAATCCACTTAAAATCAGTAGCCAAAAACTCATACGTTTAATGTTTTTGGTTAATAACTCAACCAAAGGTTTGTCATAATTTACTTCAGCAACAAAACTATTTTTTTCGTATTTCTTTTCAATTTCCTGCATTTTTTCAGGCGTTACAAAATCGGCATTTAAGTATATGTCAATACCATTTTTTAATGGATTGTCACCTAAAAACTTTAAAAAATCTTCTCCTAAATCCTTTTTGTAAGCTTTAGCAGCTTGTTCTTTAGTAACGTATACCAAGTTTCTGGTAAAGTCTTCTTTCTGAATAGTGGCTTTAAAATCGGTTACTTGCTTTTTAGTTACGTTATCTTTTAAAAATAAAGTCATAACTACTTTTTCTTTAAAATGATTTGCTACTTTGGTTGACTTTAATAGTACTAAGCCAAGAATACCAATCATAAAAAGAACCAAAGCAATACTTACTACTACAGAAACGTAAGAAGATTGTAAGCGTCGTTTTTGAAAAGAATCAAAAGATGTAGACATTTTTAGTGAAAAATTTTAACTCCGCAAGATACTAAATACTTTCTATTCCACAGTGTATCATTAGTACATGTTTTGTATAACAAAATGTTAATAGTGTTCGTATAAAATTTTAAGGGATTATGTTTATGATATATACAAAGTAGTTAATTTTACTGCCTACTTATTTCTTGGCATAATTCAATTAGCACTCCATTGGTAGTTTTAGGGTGTAAAAAAGCCACTAACTTATTATCAGCACCTTTTTTAGGTGTTTCATTCAAAACAGTAAAACCTTCATTTTTCAAACGCTGAATTTCAGAAACAATATCATCTACAGCAAAAGCAATATGATGAATACCTTCTCCCTTTTTCTCTATAAACTTTGCAATAGGACTATCCGCTTTTGTAGCTTCAAGTAATTCTATTTTGTTTGGTCCTGATTTAAAAAAAGAAGTTTTTACACCTTCACTGGCTACTTCCTCAATTTTATAATGCGCTTCTCCAAAAAGTGAAGCAAATAGTTTGTTAGACTTTTCTAAATCTTTAACAGCAATACCTATGTGTTCTATTTTATCCATAAGATAAAAGTACATAATATTTTCAAGTATCATAATAGTTATAAATAGAATGAACGATGATAACTGATAATTGAGCGAAAAACTAATCACACTACTAAAAAAGAAAAACAATCAAGAGTAAAAACCATAAAAACGTTACAGGGGAATCGCTTTGTAAGGAAAGGGGTTTTTCCTGAAAGTTATTTGTAAAACGTTGATTTACTTAGTAAAATAAAAAAACAACTTGTTTTTCTCTGATAGAAGCATGTATATTTGGCTAACATAAAAACCAAATTTATTATGAACAAAAAAAACGTACTAACTATAATCGTAGAATTTTTAAAAAGACTCTTTGGGAAAGAGTGTGACTGCGAAGAATGTATAGAGAAAGGTAGTGAAAGAGGTATCTTTTGTTATAAAGATGAAGGAAGAACGGAAGAAATGTTAAGTTACCCAGAAGTAATTGAAATGCTAAAACACTATGACTTAACAAGGATTGAACCTGTAGAACGTATGTTAGGCTACGAGGATTCCAGAGTTAATACTTTTGATTTTTTACAGTTTAAAAAGTATTTAGGACATATTGAGAATTTGAGTAAAAAAGCTGGGATTAGAATTACAGGTATAAGTTTTATAAATACTGTAAAACCAAATCATGATGAGAAAGAAAAAGGATACGGAAGTTTAATTTATATTCCAACTACCACAATGAATGGAGAACAAATAGCTTTTGACCCAGTACAATCGGCTAATAGAGGTAAGTTAGTAACTTTTAGAGAAATGTTAGCGGAATATGGTTACAATTGGATTTATGACACAGAAGGTGCTTACAAGGAAGGAAAACGAAAAGATAATAATTACAGCATAGAGAATCTACAAAAGCAAGAATCTCAAAAGTCACAAAATGTACAGGAATTTAAGTCTTTTGCGTTAAGAGGAGCCGAAGGTGAAAGTGGCGCTGGGAATTGGGGAACTAGAAAACCTCCTTATTAAAAAATGAAATCATAGATGTTAAAAGATATCACACTAATCATACAAATTATTACGGCATTAATTTCTTGTTTCTTGTATAAGAAATATTCTTCAAGTTTTTATAGATTTTTGGTTGTGATTATAGTAGTTTCTGCTTTTGTAGAAGTTTGGGGCTATTATGATGGAACTATTTTATTAATTTGGAATATATACACAATACTAATGTTTGTTCTTATATATCTTTTGTTTAAAGAGATTTTAAAAGGAAAAATTATTTTATTAATTTGTAACATACTCTTGTTTTTTTTGTTATTAGTGGGATTGTTTACTCTTTTTGATGATAGTTTGTTTTATAAGCTTTTGATAGTGGGATCAGTAAGTACGAGTATGTTTTCGTTTTTCTATTTAAGGCAATTACTATTATCAAATGAAATTTTAAATTATAAAAAATTAATGCCATTTTGGGTTTCTGTAGGGTTTTTAGTATTTTACCTACCTGCAATTCCTTTTTTTACACTTTGGGAATATATGAAAGATAGAGATTTGTTTTTCATTTTGAAGATATTAATTATCTTAATGAACTTATTTATCATTTATGGTTTACTATGGAGCAAGAAGGAAGAGTATTAATTGTAACAACAGTAATAATTGTTTTAGTTGTCGTATTTCTAGTAATATTATTTACGGTTTTTCAACGACGTAAAAACAAATTATTATTAGAAAGGGAAGAGATTAAAAAAAGTTTTGAAAAAGAAATAGCAGAAACACAAATAGAAATCCGTGAGGAAACCTTACGGAATATTAGTTGGGAATTGCATGATAATATTGGGCAACTCTTAACCTTAGCAAAAATACAATTGCAACATGCTACTCCAGAAAGCTTAGAAGACATCACAGAAACTATAGGGAAAAGTTTAAATGAAATCCGGGCTTTATCTAAGCTAATCAATCCAGAGTTTATTAATAATATAAAGTTTGTAGATGCTTTACAGTTAGAAATTGAACGATTTAATAGACTTAATTATATCGAGGCGAGCTTAAAAATAGTTGGAGAGAAAAGAGAAGTGAATCAAAAACATGGAATTATTATGTTTAGAGTGTTGCAAGAATTTTTTTCAAACACAATAAAACATTCTAAAGCAACTAGTTTGGAAGTGTTATTGGAGTTTAAGGATAACAAGTTGAATATTAAAGCAAAAGATAATGGTGTAGGGTTTGATGTTAATAAAGTATCATTAAATGGAATTGGTTTAAAAAACATAAAAGCAAGAATAAAATTGATAAAAGCAGAGGCTGAGTTAAAATCCGAAGAAAAAAAAGGTACAACATTAACAATTAATTACTATTTTTAAGTATTCCCCAGTTGATAAAATATAACTAACCAAACCATACTATTATTATGAAATACTCGGTCGTTGTTGTTGATGATCATACGTTGTTATCACAAGCCATTGAAGGAATGGTAAATACTTTTGATAAATTTAAAGTGTTGTACACTTGTAAAAACGGACAAGAAGTATCGGATAAATTTTTAGGGTCACCCAGAAATGTACCTGATATCGTACTAATGGACGTAAATATGCCAGTCATGAATGGTATTGAAACTACCCAATGGATAGTAGAAAATTACCCACAGGTACATGTAATGGCACTTTCAGTTGAAGATGCAGATAATACCATTTTAAAAATGCTAAAGGCAGGAGCTGTAGGTTACCTATTAAAAGATACTCAAAAAGAAGTTTTAGAAAAAGCATTGTTAGAGCTAATGGAAAATGGCTTTTATCATACAAAAGAAGTAACCAATTTGTTGTTGGATTCTGTATCAGGTAAAAACAGTAGAAGTAACGTGAGTTTTAAAGAGAATGAATTAACGTTTATGCGTTTAGCATGTTCAGAGTTGACGTATAAGGAAATTGCAGATAAAATGTTTTTAAGCCCTAAAACTATTGATGGCTATAGAGATAGTTTATTTACCAAATTAAATGTGAGAAATAGAGTAGGGCTAGTTATGTATGCTATCAAAAATAAAATTTATACACCTTAAGAAAAAGTTTAGTACAAAAAATTTCCTAAAGATTAAGTAAATTAAATGTAAATAGGCTCTATGAAACCATAAGAAATAAATATCACTTAAAAAGTGATTGTTTACAGCTAAAAAATTATTCGTTATTTCAGTCTAATATTCCGTAAATTTGCAATATGGAAGAAACAAATAGACAACGTAAGATAGCAGGAGTATTGCAGCAGGATTTAGTAGATGTTTTACAACGTGCTGCACAAGATGGAATGAAAGGAGTAATTATTTCGGTTTCTAAAGTTTCCGTTACGGCAGATTTAGGAGTTGCAAAAGTGTACTTAAGTGTTTTTCCTTCTGAAAAAAGAGATGAAATAGTAAAAGGTGTGGTGTCAAATACACCGTTAATTCGTCATGAATTAGCACAAAGAACAAGAAATCAGTTACGTAGAATGCCAGAGCTTTTATTTTTTGGAGATGATAGTTTAGATTATATTGAAGAGATCGACAAGTCTTTAAAAGGAGAAGATGAAAACCCTATCAAAAATCCAGATATCTTACCAAGACGTCAAAAGCGTTAAGTATTACAAAAAAAGGTAGGTTAGTTGGAAAAAATCCCTAATTTTGGATGATAAAACGATTTCAAATAATCTACCCATTTATTGAACTTTTCTTTATACATAGCTAAGCGATATTTATTTTCTAAAAGCGGAACCAACGCTATTAATATCATTACACTTATAGCCATTTTTGGAGTTGTTGTTGGAACTACGGCTTTGTTTATTGTGTTATCTGTTTTTTCTGGTTTAAGAACATTTAGTGATTCGTTGTTAGAAGCTTCTGATCCAGATATAAAAATAACCGCATCAAAAGGGAAACAGTTTGAGTATACAAATAAGGTAAAAGAAGTTTTAAAAACTAAAGCTGATATTCAAGCTAGTTCAACGGTTATAGAACAACGCGCTTCTTTAAAGTATAAAGACAAAAATCATATCGCTTATATAAAAGGAGTTGAAGAAAATTATAATAAAGTAGTCAAAGTAGATTCCTCTTTAGTGGTTGGTTCTTGGCTAAATACTGATTATAAAAATACGGCAGTTATAGGTTATGGAATTTCTTATAAATTATCTTTAGGAATCATGAATTTTGGAGAGCCTTTACAAGTTTTAGTCCCAAAACCAGGTAAAGGATTCATTAACCCTAATAATGCTTTTAATTCAGTTAAAACACAAATTATAGGAGTCTATTCAGGTTCGGAAGATTTTCAAAATAAGTTTGTATTTACCAATATAAATCTTGCTAGAGAACTATTAGGATATGAAGAAAACAAGGTAACAGGAATAGAGCTTAAACTAAAAGAAGGAATAGATCCAATGTCTGTAAGAGATGATTTAGCAGAAGAGTTAGGGGAAACTTTTAGTGTGAAAACAAAAAGGCAATTAAATGCCTTGTATTATAAAGTAGTAAATACAGAAAACTTTATATCCTATCTAATGGCAACGTTAATAATAATTATAGCCTTATTTAATGTAATTGGTTCTATAATAATGATGATTATTGATAAGAAGACCAATTTAAAAACATTGCTGAATTTAGGAGGTAGCGTAAAGGATATAAAAAAGATTTTTGTTTACCAAGGTTTCCTGTTAGCCATAGTGGGAATGTGTGTAGGTTTGTTGTTAGGAATTGTAGTAGTTTTATTACAATTACATTATGGTATAATTATGATATCAGAAAGTTTACCATATCCGGTAGAGTTCAAATGGATAAACTTAATAGTTGTAACAATAACAATAACAATACTTGGTTTTATTGCTTCTAAAATTGCAAGTTCAAGAATATCTTTAGAATTTCTTGAGAGATAAAAACAATCATATTCAATATAAAAAAGGTTCTTAGTTAATACTAAGAACCAAACTTTTCTTTGACTAGCTCAAAAGTATCAAAAACATCTTGAGGATCGTCAGAAGTAACCATTTTAAGACGATATTCTTTAAAATGTGGAATTCCTTTAAAATAGTTAGTATAATGTCTTCTAGTTTCAACAACACCTAAATGTTCGCCTTTCCAGTCAATAGACATCTCTAAGTGACGACGAGCCATTTCTGCACGTTCAACAATACTAGGTTTCGGTAAGTGTTCACCAGTTTTAAAAAAGTGTTTTACTTCGTTAAAAAACCAAGGATAACCAATAGAAGCTCTACCTATCATACATCCATCTAAACCATATTTGTCTCGCATCTCCATAGCTCTTTCAGGAGAGTCAACGTCTCCATTTCCAAAAACAGGAATGTGCATTCTAGGGTTGTTTTTAACTTCAGCAATTGGTTTCCAATCAGCATTCCCTTTATACATTTGTGCTCTAGTACGTCCATGGATAGAAATAGCTTTACAACCAACGTCTTGTAAACGTTCGGCAACTTCTACGATTCTAATAGAATCATGATCCCAACCTAAACGAGTTTTAACAGTTATAGGTAAGCTAGTATGTTTAACCATAGCTTCGGTTAACTTAACCATCAGGTCAATATCTTTTAAAATACCAGCACCAGCACCTTTAGAAACTACTTTTTTTACTGGGCAACCAAAGTTAATATCAATAATATCCGGATTGGTTTTTTCAACAATCTCAACAGAACGTAGCATTGAATCTAGGTTAGCTCCAAATATTTGAATACCAACTGGACGCTCCTTTTCATAAATATCTAACTTCATCACGCTTTTAGCGGCATCACGAATTAAACCTTCAGAGGAAATAAATTCGGTATAAACAACATCTGCTCCGTTCTCTTTACATAAAGCTCTAAAAGGAGGATCACTAACATCTTCCATTGGTGCTAGTAAAAGCGGAAAATCAGGTAACTCTATCTTATCTATTTTAACCAAACCAAAAAATTTTGGCAAATTTACTCTTTATTTTTTAGCTAAAAAAAAGGTTTCCATTACAGAAACCTTTTTAACGTAGAATAAATGTAGTAGGCTTAGAACACTCTTACAATGTTAAAACCAAAGGCAATGTCACCACTAGCCTTACTTATAAAGCCAGGTTCATTGCTTGACTGTGCATTGGTGAATAGTAATTGGAATACGTGACCTCCAGTTTCTATATCAACCCCAAATGTGTATGGATTTGTATATCTTGAATCTTTATGTCTGTTAAAATTGTAAACATATTCTGCATTTAAGCTTACACGCTTACTTATTTTGTAGCGCCCGCCAAAGCCCATGGCAAATTGATTATGATTGGCTTCTTTAACAATATCTAAAACCTGTAAGTTTTCTCTAATTAAGGTTGGCGCTATTTGAAAAGAAAACTCTTTAGAAAACCTACGAGAAGCTAATAACTGTAAAGAATAACTATATTTATCAGAGTCTTTTAAAGTGAAATTAGGGAAGGAAGAATCCTTAATTTCTGTATTTCTATTAATAGTAGCATAACCAGCTAAATTTAATGGGAATTTATTGGATTGTTTAGCTAAACGAAATTTAGCAGCAGCAGCAAAAGTTCTTTCAAATGATTCCCTGCTTATACTAAATTGTACGCCGTCCCAAAAACTATATAAAAGCTCAATTTTAGTGTTGGCCTGATCTAAACCAAAAAATGTTTCTAAACCTTCTTCTAAAGGACCAAATCTGTGAGAAACAATTAGATATAAATCTCCTTTGTCAGCAATTTTAGTTGATTGTAAGTTGCCTATTTTTAAAGTTTTAAATGCTGGTAAATCAAATTGTGTTTGATTACTTGAATCGCTGTCAAGTTCATCTAATAAATCATCTTGAGCCAAGATAGTAAAAGATGATGCTAATAATAAGGTTAAAGAAAGTAGTGCTTTTTTAATACAAATTATTTTATAATGCATTGGTTTAATTTTAATTCATTTAATAGTTCATCATAACCAATAACAGTACCTTTTACTGTTATTTGATCGTTTTGTTTTTTTGATAATGTGTTGTCTTCTCTTAGTTGACAAAAAATAAAATCATCTAAAATAAAGCCATTATCAACAATAGAGGTAATAGTACCATTTAACTCTATAGTCTTGTTGTTCCATTGATCAAAACCTTTTTCAAGTTCTTTTACAAAGTTGGTTGAAGAACCTGTGTAAATAGCCTCAATCTCCTCAGTTGTTTTATGAGGTTTGTATATTTGTTTATAAACTAAGAATCCTCCAATAAGAAGAATTCCTAGTATTATGAATAACCATTTACTTTTTTTTGTTAAGCTCATAATCAATAGAGATATTAATTTTGTCAGCTATTTTTTTTCTAACGATACTTGGGATTTTGATGTTAAAATCCTGAGGACTTACATTAAAGTTACCAGTTAAGTTTATTTTGTCACCTTCCTTTTTTAACTTAATAGGAACGGTAATTTCTTTTGCTACACCTTTTACGGTTAATTTTCCTTTTAAATTATACGCTTTTGAAGAAATATTCTCAACATCAAAACTTTCAATTTTTCCTCTAAAAGTAGCTTTTGGATGCGTGTCAGAATCCATATAGTTTTCATTAAAATGCTCTTGCATTAAAGCTATTTTAAATTTAAAAGCGTTTACAAAAAGTTGTGAAGCGACATCACCACTAGAAGTTAAAATAGCAGAAGTGCTTTTATTAGTAGCTTCAACTGGCTCAAAAGCGTCTACAGAAGCTTTAAATTCTGTAGTTCCAGTTCTGGTAAAATACTTTTGGGCAAAAATTGATTGCCCAACAAGTAATAAAACGATTAATAGTCTCATATTGTTAATTAATTTTTATTCTAGATATCCGTCAGTTTTCCATTTGTCAATAATGCTTTTTTTATCTGAGGCAAGTGGGGCTGAGGGAGGCATGGTGTTATTGTCAATTCTTGCATGGAAGTTACCATTTTCGGCAGCGTTTTTAACTTGTTGAAAGGTTGTTAAGGCTAAACCTGCGGCAGGACTTGTTGCAGCATGACAACCAGAAGTAGCACAACTGTTGTCTACAATAACTTTTACATTTTTTGTATAAGTAATTTCTTCGGCTGGAGGAGGGGTAACTGGAACCTCTGATTTTGAGCAGCTCGTTAAAAATAATCCTAAACTTAAAAATGCTAATACTTTTGTTTTGTTGTTCATGTTACGATTGTTTAAAGTTAAAAATTAAACATTCCTTAGAAAAGAAATACTAGGATTTATTTTCCTTGGAATAAATATAAGTAAAATTTTCTACATAAAATGAAGTTTTAAATATAACAACTCGGTAATTATAAAACATTCTGAAAACTAAAAACCCTACTTAGATTTTGTTAAAAAAAAGCTTTTATTGCTATAAGGTTTTATTTGTTAACATGGTTAAATAGCGTATCTTTGTCGGTCATCAGTAGATTAGAATAACGTACATGAAAAATATTAGAAATTTTTGCATCATTGCACATATAGATCATGGTAAGAGTACTTTGGCAGATCGTTTGTTAGATTTTACACAAACGGTAACAGAGAGGGAAAAGCAAGATCAATTATTAGATAATATGGATTTGGAGCGTGAACGTGGTATTACCATAAAGTCACACGCAATTCAAATGGATTATGTACACAATGGTGAGCAATACATCTTAAACTTAATTGATACCCCAGGACACGTTGATTTTTCATACGAAGTTTCTCGATCAATTGCTGCTTGTGAAGGTGCTTTGTTAATTGTAGATGCTGCACAAAGTATTCAAGCACAAACAATATCTAATTTATACTTGGCATTAGAAAATGATTTGGAGATTATTCCAGTGCTAAATAAAGTAGATCTACCAAGTGCAAATCCTGAGGAAGTAACAGATGATATTGTTGACTTGTTAGGTTGTGACCCTGAGGATGTAATTCCTGCTAGTGGGAAAACAGGATTTGGAGTTGATAATATACTAGAAGCAATTATTGATAGAATACCTGCTCCTAAAGGAAATCCTGATGCTCCTTTAAAAGCATTAATTTTTGATAGTGTATACAACTCATATAGAGGGATTGAAACCTATTTTAGGATTATTGATGGTTCAATTAAAAAGAACCAGAAAATTAAGTTCATGGCTACAGGTAATGATTATTTTGCTGATGAAGTTGGAACTTTAAAATTAAATCAAGAGCCTAAAAAAGAAATAAAAACAGGAGATGTTGGGTACTTAATTACAGGTATAAAAACAGCAAAAGAAGTAAAAGTAGGAGATACAATTACCGATTTTGTGAACCCAACTACTGATACTATTGAAGGTTTTGAAGATGTAAAGCCAATGGTATTTGCGGGTATTTATCCAGTGGATACGGAAGATTATGAAGAGTTGAGAAATTCTATGGAAAAATTGCAGTTGAATGATGCTTCTTTAGTATTTCAGCCAGAAAGTTCTGCTGCTTTAGGTTTTGGTTTCCGATGTGGGTTTTTAGGAATGTTACACATGGAAATTATTCAAGAGCGTTTAGAACGTGAGTTTAATATGACGGTTATTACCACAGTTCCTAACGTATCATACCATGCTTTTACAAAAAAAGAACCGGATGAAATTATTATTGTAAATAACCCAACAGACTTACCTGATCCATCAAAGTTGGATAGGGTAGAAGAGCCGTTTATTAAAGCTTCTATTATTACAAAATCAGATTTTGTTGGACAAGTAATGAGTTTGTGTATAGAAAAGCGAGGGCAAATTATAAACCAAACTTATTTAACACCTGTGCGTGTTGAGTTAATTTTCGAAATGCCATTAGCAGAAATTGTATTTGATTTTTATGATAGATTAAAAACAGTTTCTAAAGGATATGCTTCTTTTGATTATCATCCAATAGGAATGAAAAAATCAAAATTAGTACGTGTAGATATGCTTTTAAATGGTCAGACAGTTGATGCGCTTTCGGCATTGTTACATGATAGTAATGCATATTCAATAGGAAAACGTATTTGTGAAAAATTAAAAGAATTGATTCCGCGTCAACAATTTGATATTCCTATTCAGGCGGCTATCGGAGCAAAGATTATTGCTCGTGAAACAGTAAAAGCACTTCGTAAAGACGTTACTGCAAAATGTTATGGGGGAGATATTTCACGTAAACGTAAATTATTAGAAAAACAGAAAAAAGGTAAAAAACGTATGCGTCAAGTAGGAAATGTAGAGATTCCTCAGCAAGCATTTATGGCTGTTTTAAAATTAAATGATTAAAAAATAAATTAACTGTTGTTTCTTAGGGTTTTATGTTATAGTTTAGCACCCGCTAAGAAATTAAGTTGAAAAAGTCTAAAGGTGACATTGTTTACTTTTAGACTTTTTTGTTTTAAGAATATAGCAGCTTCTAAATATAATAGAGGTTAGTAAAGAAAAAGTAATTAATTCAATATAAATAATAGTAATATGAAGAGAAATCTACTCTTAATTATCCTTGCAATTGTATCAATAATTAGCACAGCACAAGTGATTCCGTCTGAATATGGTAGTCCACCAGATTGGAAAAATGTATTAACCTTTGGAGGAAATGGAATAGAATCCGTAATAGAAATGCAAAAAGATACGGATGGAAATTTATATGTTTTGGGGAATTTTTATGGAGAGACTTCCATTGATACTCAAACTATAAATAGTGAAGGCGTAAATTCTAATATTTTTTTAGCAAAATTTAATGCAGAAGGTGTATTGCAATGGGTAACAAACAGTGATAGTAAGCTAAATGGAAGTGTTAATGCATACCAGTTCCAGTTGCATGGAGGTTTTGTGTATGTTTTAGGAGACTTTAAATCTGAAGATACATTATCTGGACGTACATTGGGAGGAAGTGGGATTTATAAAGACTATTTCTTAGCAAAATACACATTAGATGGGGAGGTGTCTGAAATACATGAAATAGTTTTTCCAGAAGTAACAAAAGGTACACCAAGATTAAGTATAAATGCTTCAAATGGAGTTGTGTTGTTAGCAAAAGGTAATGAAATACATAAGCTAGAACAAGTGGGGATGTCATTATTAAAAAGCTTTGATGCTAATCTAGTATTAACAGATGTTCATTATTCTAATGATACTATTTTTATTACTGGTGAAATCACACAAACCGTACTTATTGATTCAATTCAACTTGATTATACAGGAGGAAGAACTGGTTTGGTATACGCGGCTATTGGAGAAGATCAGTTAGCAGATTGGGGGCATGTTTTTTCGTATGATTTAAATACTGGTTTTATGAAACTATCTAAATTAGGAAAGTTTAATGAAAAAAATGGAAAGTTATATTTAGCAGGGGCTACAAGTGGTAATGCAACTGTCAACAACACATTGATTAAGCCATTAGGTGATAATGATAATTCTATCTTTCCTTTTATAATTAATGTAAACAAAACTGATGGTTTAGTTAATGATTTAGTAAGGTTTCCTCAAGATAAATATGAGACACTAGATAATTTTGTTAAAGAAGTCAATTTTTTATATGATGAGAATGATGAATTGACTTTTCTATATAGAGTACAATCAACTACAACTTTGAACAAAGTAAACTTTAAAGAAGGGACTTTTAATAATGTTTCTACGAGTATTAGTGGTAATGATAAATCAATTTTTGGCTTAAACGGAGAGGAAATTAAATCTAAAGTTAATTTAGATAACTTACATTTAACGATCACTAAGTTTATTAATAATGATGAGCAATGGAGTAAAGAATTGATTAGTGAAAACAGTGAAAACTCTACTGTTGTTGATGTGATTTCTGATAATGATAACCATTATTATGCTTTAATCAAAGACGGAAGAAAAATTAATACTGCATATAACACAAAACATACTTTAATAAAAGTGGATTATAATAATAATGTTATTTGGAGTAAAAAAATAGAAGGAGATTTTATGCCTGTTTCTGGAATAGGAGAGTCAATCAGTTTTAGTGATGGAGTGCTTACTTTGGCGGGAAATATGAAAGGGGAATTGGTAGTAGGAAATACTTTTTTTACAACTACTAATGAGGATTTAACAATGCTAATGGTAGCAAAATTTTCATCTGAAGGTGTTATAACAAATAGTGCAACAATGATTCCTCCCGATGGAGAAAAGCATGGTTTCTATGATGTAGCTTCATTAGACAATGGTAAGGTGGTTGTTTGTCAATCATTAAATACTGAAAAGGCTAGAATTATTTTATTTAATTCAGATTTAACAGTAAATAAAACAGCGGAAATAAAAGCAGAAAGAATAATCTACTTGTTAGATGCAACAAAGGGAGAGAATGGCAAAACTTTCATTGTAGGGGAGCTTGTAGGAGATACAGTAACTTACGGAGGGGAAGTGCTTAATAAACCTCAAAGTGATGAAACAAAAAATGGAAACAATGTGTTTTTTGAGCTAGATAAAGATTTTAACTTCTTAAATGTGTTTAATTATGGCCATGCACCAAGTCATTATAATAATAGCTCTTGGCCTACTTCTATCGTTACAAAGGGAGATGTGAAATTTATAGGAGGTTTTGCTATGGAATCAAAAGAGTTTGTTTTCGGAGATATAAAACCATCTTTTGATTCTCGTGCTGAAAGATGGAATCACTATTATGCAAAATTAAATAGTAATAATGAGTTTGATTGGGTAAAAACCATTGGTAGTGATGATCGTTTCTTTAATTATTCTTCTATAGATTTTGATACTGAAGGGAATTTATATGTTTCAGGTCGATATCAAGGAACTTTATTTATTAATGAAAATATAGAGTTAAATAAAGGGTATGAAAATGGTCAAAACACTTATATCATAAAATATAGTGGTTTAGGAGAGGTAGAATGGGTTAAAACATTTGCTGCTTCTGGTACAACCAATGCATCTGGTGTGGCGGTTAATAATGAAGGAGAAATAGCAGTTGGTGGATATTATAGAGGTGTAGGAAGTTTTAGTAAGGATAAACAATTTGCAGAAAGTGGGTCTTCACAAGGATATATAGCAATAATAAAAGGAGATGATACTCTAGGGTTAGAAAAAGATATAGTGTTAAACAAAAACATGAGATTATATCCAAATCCATCTAATGGAGTTTTTACTATAGATACATCATTATTAAGCTTTTCTGATACTAAAGCATATACGCAGGTATTTGATGTACAAGGAAGAATTGTATATAGTAAAACAAGAGGGTTACAGAATAAACAGTTAAACCTTAATTTAGATAAGTGTGCTAAAGGAGTTTATTTTGTAAAAATGACAGATGGGACGCATACATATACAAACAAAATAATTTTAGAATAAGTGTTAGTATGAAAAAGAGTAAGAATTATTTAAGAGTACTAGGAGGGATGCTACTTTTAGTATCAGTATTTATTATGAGTATAGATGTAATTGGTGGCTTCTGGTTAGGATTACTTTCTGGTTTAACAACTGGTATTGGAGTAGTATTGTTACTGTATGGAAAAATAAAGTTTAGTAATTAAAAAAAGTTATAGACTTAAAGCTATTTATTGAATATGTAAACTCCTTTTGAAGTGTTTCGAAAGGAGTTTTATTTTTCTAGCCATTTCCTAAACTCAGAGGTAATTGCAGTACTAGTCATTGCTTTTTCTTGACCTCCTGAATATGTAATAAGTAAACGATTCTTAAAGTGGTTTTCTATTTTATCAATAAAATCAATATTAATAATTTGACTTCTGTTTATTTTAAAAAACTTCACAGGGTTTAATTGGATTTTAATAGCACTTAATTTTTGTGAAATACTATGGCGTTTTCCTTGACTGTCAATGGCAATACAAAAATCACCAGCAGCTTCGATTAAACTAATATCAGTAGTGTTTAGTAATTGAATTCCATTTGCTTTTTTTATAACAAAGCGTTTTTTGTAAGTGTTTTCCTCTTGAAGTACAGATCTTAATTCAGAAAGCGACTGTTTATTTAGTAAAGGAGTTTTATTTTTACTAAAGAGTTTTAGGTACTTATTGATGGCATTTTTAAAATCAGTTTTAGTATAGGGCTTTAGAATATAAGCAATGCCATTAGCATTAAAAGCCTTCAGTAAATAGTTATCATACGCAGAACAAAATACTATAGGACAATTAATAGGGTGTTCATCAAACAAATCAAAAGAAATACCATCTAATAACTGAATATCTGATAATATAAAATGATAGGTTTCTTTTTCTAAAAAATCTTTTCCATCTGTTAAAGAACGTGCCCAATCGTGTTGAAATGATTCATTAAAAAAATCATTTAAGTAATTAATTAGTTTTTGATAGGCTGGAATTTCGTCTTCTAAAATTAAAATTTTCATATTACATTTTGTTAGATTTGAATTTTCAAAAGCTTAATTTGATGGTTGATTTAAGTAAATTTACCATATAGTAGTGTTTTTAATTAACTGCTAAGTTTAATAATAGGAATGGTTACAGAAAAACTAGTTTCTGTATTGATAATAATTACTTTTTGATCAGATAATAGTTCATAACGTGTTTTTAAATTATTTAATCCAGTTCCTAATGATTCTTTTTTTGATGGTTGATTAGATTTTTGATTTTCAACACTTAAATAATTTTCTTCTACTTTGATAAAAGTATTAATAGACGAGTTTTTATTGGGTATGTTATGTTTTACTACATTTTCAAGTAAGGTTTGTATAGCTCCTGTAGGAATAAACTTGTTGTTAACAGAACTTAGAATATCAATGTTAAATAGATAGTCATTAGCAAAACGGGTTTTAATAAGAAAAATGTAATTTTTAGCAAATGAAAGTTCTTCATTTAACTCCATAACTTCGCTGTCTTTGGTTTTTATTAAATACCTGTAGGTAGAAGATAATTTATTAATATACTCTTTAGCTTTTTCAGTATCAATGTCAATAAGAGAATCTAAAGTGTTTAAGTTGTTAAAAAGAAAATGTGGGTCAATTTGAGAACGTAAAAGTTTAAGTTCATTTTCTTTTTGTTGTTTTTGAATATTTGAAATTTGAGTTTGAGATTCGTAAAACTTTTTTGTTACCAAAATGCCTAGTGGTAATCCAATAGAATCAGAACCATTAAAAATGCTATATAGAATTAAGTTAAATGTTGTAGGGAATTTGGACCAATCCTGTCCACTTGACAAAAAACCAGTAAATCGTTCAATAATACCTATAGTAACTATAGTTAGTAGACTCCATAAGGTAAAAGGTATGTATTTTTTCTGTTTAATTAAAAAAGAAGGTATAATAAAATGCATGAATACTATAACACCTATAAAGGAAGTAGAAACAAACATAGGGATATCTATAAGATATTCTATTAAGTCTTCATTATCTTCATAATAATCTAAGATATTTATAATGACACTTACAGTGTAAAAAATAGCTAGAATTATATAGTCGGTTTTTGAAAATTTAGTATCCATGTTGAGGTTTTTTAAAAAATAGGATAGTATAGCCGATAGCAGTAATTAAATAAGTATAAATAAGTCTGTGTGGAATAAAACGACCAAAATAAACAATTAAAGTAGCTATTATAATGAACGCTACGCCTATTCTGTTTTTTCTTAAATAATTAAAGCTTAAAAGTAATAAACCAATATTTAAAAAATTAGGGCCAGTAGTAATAAAAGGTTTCCATATAGCTGGAAATTTAGCTATATGTGAAGCAAATTCATTTCTTATTTCTTGAGTTGGTTGACTCCACCAAATAAAATCAAGTACACACATACCAATAATACATACAATACCAATTATAATAATTGGAACCCCAATATAAGTATATATATTTTTAGGGAATAAACCAATTGCAGGAATCATAAAAGCTACACCTATAAGTAAAAACCAATGTGTAAAATCAATAGGTTGTTGCGCATAAACAAAACCATTTCCATTTGATAATAAAACTTGCCCAAAGACCTCAAAAAGAAGGCCAATTACAAATAAAAATTTATAATACGTTTGCATATTTTTTGCTGTTGAAATTATTGATGTATTGGTTTAATTATTGTCGTTTATTCTATTTTCTTCTTCTTTAGAAGAATTTCTTTTCGATTTTTTCTTGCCAAATTTAGAACCAAAACTATACGTTACACGTAACTGAATGTTTTGTCTAGATCCATTACTTTCAATTGCAGCATTAATGTTATTATAATTAACAGTTCCAACATATCCTCTATTTAGCATTTTGTTAAAACCAAGATTTACCTTCAATTTTTTATTTAAAAACTTTTTCCCTATCGAAAAATCTAAATTTCCAATCCAACCAATATCAATTTGACCTTCTAATGCTCCAGATCCAAAATAACTAGATATTTCAAAATTAATGTCCCAAGGTAATGAATAGTTAGCTTGTGTGTACCATCCGTAATTCCATTTTGTTAGAAGTAATTTAGGAGTTAGGTTGGCAGATTGAAATTTATTATAGTTAACAATAAATCCAGTAAATCCATCTAGTTTTTTTATAAAGTTTAAAGGGCCAAACAAGCGGAAATTCCAGTTTTCTCTATCTGATAAGTTGATAATAGAGCGTTGAACTTGTGCTGTAGTATCGTCTTGAGAAATAAATTGAAATAAGGCATCTTTAGTTGTGCTATAACTTATTGTAAAAAAAGGTTGACTGTCAAATGTTAAGTTGAATTGTAAGTTGTTGGTAAAAGAAGGCTTAAGGTTGGGATTTCCAACTTCAGAAGTTAAAGGGTCATAATATTGTGCAAAAGAATTTAAACTATTGTATGAAGGACGTTGAATACGATAGCTATAAGCAAAATTAAGACCTAAATGTTCGTTTAATTTTTTACTGATAGAAAGACTTGGGAAAAGTTTGGTAATTTTTCTATCATTAGATTTTTGAGTGTTGCTTGAAAACCCTTTAGTATTACTGTTTTCAAATCGTAATCCTCCAGAAAAAGACCAAGTGTCTTTGTTAAAATTTACCTTTGAGTACAAAGCAACTATTTTTTCATCTATTTTAAAAATATTGCTTAAATCCTTTTGAAAATCAAAAGCATTGTTTGTGGCATTCTGAATAAAGTATTTTAAATCGCTAGAGGTATCAACAATAGCGTATTTGCTACCAAAACTAATTTTTAAATGATTAGAAAGCGTTTGGTTGTAATCAATTTTAAAAGTACGTATGGTAAACTCACCATCTTGTAGGTAACGTTGGTTAGCAAATTGAACTGTGTTACCAGAAGTTTGGTAGATGTTGTCTATGTTATTATTGGTATAACGAACATAGTTAAAGTCAATAGTTAACTTGTTTTTATCTGTTTTATATTCGTAATAAGGGTTAAAATTGAAAGTGTTTCTAGTTCGGTCAAAACTATTTTCTGAAATTTGATTCTCACGTATGTTTAGACTAGAAATAATAGTAGTACTTTTTGAAATTCTATCAGATTTAGTACGGTTAAACCTAGCTCCAAACCCAATAGAATGGGAATCGTTGATATAATAATCCAAGTTACCTCCAGCCCAAGAGCTTTTAGGAGCATATGGTTCAATGGTGGTTTGATCATAAGTAGTATCTTTTATAGTTCGTTTAATAAAAAGATCTTCCCGCCATGTAGGGTTAGATATCCCAATATTTGCTTGCCAGTTCAGTTTGTTTTTATAGCTAGCAATGGAAGCGCTACTTCCAAACTCAAACCCTTGATCTTCGCCAATCCATCCATTAATAGTTCCATGAGTTCCTAAACGAGTATTTTTACTTAAAATGATGTTTATTATTGGACCTGAACCTTCAGCATCAAATTCTGCCCCAGGTTGTTCAATTAATTCCACTTTAGCAATGGCGTCAGCAGGCAAATCTCGTAACAAGCTTTTAACATCCATATAATGTGTGGTTTTTCCATTGATAAGAATGCGAACATCAGTACGTCCAGCAAAATTAATTCCGTTATTAGTTACTAAAACACCAGGAATTCTTTTAACTACATCTTGTAAGTTGGCATTAACCATGTCTGACTTTTGTAAATCAACGATTAATTTTTCGGCTGTTTGCTTAATAATAGGGCGTTTAGCTGTAATCTCAACTTCATTTAATGTTTGACTTTCTTCTTTTAAAATGAAATCAAGCTTTTTATCTTCTGATAAATTAAACGTTGCTGATTTTTTTAACTGAAAACCTAAAACATATACTTCTAATTGATAATTGTTTTGTGGTATATTATTGAAAGAATAGTTGCCATTTTCATCAGAAATAACACCTTTTGGAGTTGCAGTTTTAGAAATTGAATTTAGAATAATGTTAGCGTATGGTATAGCTAAGTTATTTTCGTCAGTAACCTTTCCTGTGATACTGTGTTGTGCTTGTAATGAAAAGCTTCCTAAAAATAGAAGCAATAAAAAGGTAGTAGGATATTGCATAATTGAATCTTAATTAATTTGAAGCAAAGATGAAGTAGGAGCTTAAAAAATTAAATAAGATTCTGATGAAGTGGGATAAATTTCCGTTAAATTGGATTTAGGGTAATAAAAAAAGTGCTTTCAAAAAGAAAACACTTTTTTAATACAAAGAAAAGGGTGTTTATATTCTATCAACCAGCTGTTTCTCTTGTGTAATAACATGTTCTATTTCTGATGTTTGTTTCCTTTCAGGAAAAACTAAAGACGAACTAGAAAAGCTAGAACCAAAGTTCTTGCTGGCGTGATAAACCTGATTTACAGCATCTAAGGTTTGTTGTGATGTCAGTTCTTTTAAGGGGTGAACAAATACGGACCATAAAACATTGTCTGCAATTGCATATCTTACATCTAAAGTAGAGTGAAAATTAGCTGCAAGTGTTGCGGTTTTAAGTTCACTAGATAAACTGTCACTTTCTGCAATAGGCGAAATAATTCGCATTCTATTGTGGTCAGAATCAACAATACAAACTAAAGAAATTTCTTTAATTTTAAAATGCCATTGGTTTTCACTTTTAACAATGTCGTCACTTACACTATTTAAAAGGTTGCCAATTTTAGTAGTAGTCATGTCTTGAGAATAGGAAATCTGAAGCACAAACACAAAAACGTAAATTAATGCTTTTTTCATGGGGAAAATATTTAAGGGTTAAACGATTAGACGTTTTGAATTCACAAACCTAACAAAAATATTTTAAAAAGCCTGATAACTAAGGTGTTAATGTTTGTTAATGTTTTTAATCCCTATTAGCAGCAACTAATTTTAAAACCCAATAAGCAAGCATTGCTAATGACCCAAGAGCAGCAACTAAATAAGTTCTAGCAGCCCATTTTAAAGCATCTTTAGAACCAGCATATTCTTCCCTAGAAACTATATTTTTGTTTTCTAGCCATGCTAAAGCTCTATTACTAGCATCATATTCAACAGGCAAGGTTACAAAACTAAACAATGTAGCTACGGCCATTAAAGCAACACCACCTGCTAATGCATAATATCCTAAACCAGAAGTAGCTCCAAGAACTAATCCTGCCATAATTAATATGTTAGAAAATTGAGAAGAAATCCCCACCATAGGAACCAAACTAGAACGCATTTCTAACCATTTATAAGCAGTAGCGTGTTGAACAGCATGTCCAACTTCGTGTGCAGCAACCGCAGCAGCAGCTGAATTTCTTTCATTATAAACTGCTTCACTTAAATTAACAGTTTTGTTTTTAGGATTGTAATGGTCAGTAAGTCTTCCAGGTGTAGAAATTACTTGAACATCGTAAATACCATGGTCATTTAACATTTTTTGAGCAATTTCAGCACCACTCATTCCATTCCGTAAGCTAATTTTAGAATATTTTTTAAATTTTCTTTTAAGAGTGTTACTTACAATTGAACTCAGTAAGGTAATAGCACCTATGATGATGTAATATTCAAATCCCATATTTTTTTATTCTTTTTAATTGATATTTTTACAGCATAAACTATTCCATAATATACTAACAAATAATAAAATGTCAAAATGACAAAAAAACCTAAAATACTTATAGTATACACAGGAGGAACCATTGGTATGGTTAAAGATTATAATACTGGAGCTTTAAAAGCATTTGATTTTAGTCAAATATCTAATAAAATTCCAGAGTTACAACAATTACATTGTGATATTGAAACAATTTCTTTTGAAGACCCTATCGATTCTTCTAATATGGATGTTGATTTTTATGTAGATATTGCTGAGATAATTGCAGAAAATTATACCAAGTTTGACGGGTTTGTTGTGTTAACAGGTTCAGATACTATGTCTTATGTGTCTTCAGCTATAAGTTTTATGTTTGAAAACTTACAAAAACCAGTAATTTTTACAGGATCTCAATTACCAATAGGAGATTTACGAACAGATGCTAAAGAAAATTTAATTACTTCTATTCAAATAGCATCAGCGGAAGAAAATGAAGAACCAGTGATTCAGGAAGTTGGTTTGTATTTTGAATATAAATTATACAGAGCCAATAGAACAACAAAAATTAGTGCCGAACATTTTGAAGCCTTTGCTTCTATGAATTATCCACCTTTAGTAGAGAGTGGTGTGCATTTGAATTTCAACTACCCAATTTTATTAAGGAATGAAAAAAAATCAAACGAATTAATATTTAGAAAAAAGTTTGATAATAATGTAGCCATACTAAAACTATTTCCAGGAATTACAGAAAAGGTAGTAAGGAGTTATATGCAGATAGAAGGACTAAGAGGAGTTGTTTTAGAAACCTATGGAGCTGGGAATGCTCCTACTAAAAAATGGTTTTTAAATCTATTAGAAGAATTTGTAGCAAAAAACATTTATGTAGTTAGTGTTACTCAATGTGCAGGAGGAAGTGTTATTTTAGGACATTACGAAACTAGTTCTGACTTAAAAAGAATTGGAGTTATTGAAGGGAAGGATATAACTACTGAAACTGCGGTAGCTAAAATGATGTATTTGTTAGGAGAAAACTTGACAAAAGATGAATTTAGAGCTTATTTTGAAAAACCATTAAGAGGAGAAATAAGCGAATAACCTAAAAAAATGTTAATTATTTTTTGGTAAAAGCTTGAAATCGTTACAAAAAGACTATTTAGCGAGTGTTAATAGATAAAACCGTTATTTTTTTTTTAATAACCAACATTTTTTTGTTACTTGCCACTCTGAAAATAGAAAATACAATAACTGTATCTAAATACAGGACTTATTGTTGTTTTTTTATTAAAATCATAGTAAAATTTGTATTTTTAACCCGTTAACTATTTAAAATTAATTATAACAAAATGAAAAAAGTAGTAAATATCCTAACTATTGCAGGATTTATGTTCTTAGGAGCTATTCAATCAACTTACGCTCAAGAAGCAGCTGATGCGGTAGAGAAAACTTTTCACCAAGAGTTAAAGCAACGTTTTATTGAAGGTGGTCCTGGCTTTATGGGAATTGTATTAGTTGCGTTAATTTTAGGTTTAGCTATAGCAATTGAAAGAATTATATATTTAAACATGGCTACAACCAATACTAAAAAATTGGTAGCTAATGTAGATGAAGCGTTAAGCTCTGGTGGTGTTGAAGCTGCTAAAGAAGTTTGTAGAAACACAAAAGGTCCTGTTGCTTCTATCTTTTATCAAGGTTTAGAAAGAGCTGATGAAGGTTTAGACGCTGCTGAAAAAGCTGTAGTAGGATACGGTGGAGTTCAAATGGGATTATTAGAAAAGAATATTTCTTGGATCTCATTATTTATTGCTTTAGCACCGATGCTTGGATTCATGGGAACAGTAATTGGGATGATTGGAGCATTTGATGCAATTGCAGTTGCAAATGATATTTCTCCAGCAGTAGTAGCAGGTGGTATTAAAGTAGCACTTTTAACAACTGTATTTGGTTTAGTAGTAGCAATTATCTTACAAATTTTCTATAATTACATCGTATCTAAAGTAGATAGTATTGTAAATAACATGGAAGATGCATCGATTTCTTTAATCGATTTATTAGCTAAATATAAAAAGTAATCATAACAATTATGAATAGTAAAATATTAAAAATTATAGTTGCTGTTTTATCTTTAGTAGGTATCGGTTTATTCTTAAGAGTATCGGGTATTGATGAGGATCAAACAGAAGCTATGTCTAGTGCAGTTTCACCATTAGTAACCTATTCTATAGCATTACTAGGTTTGGCTGTGGTTGCTGCGGTTGTTGCTTCTTTATTAGGAGTGTTAAAAAATCCTGCAGCTTTAAAAAAGGCATTAGTTGGAATTGCAGCTTTAGCTGTAGTGTTATTAGTATCATATATTTTATCTCCAGATAACCAAGTTAATGATGCAAATGGAGAGGTAATAGCAGCTGCACAATCGCAAGTTTCTAAGCTTACCAGTACTGGAATTTGGGTTAGTTTAATCCTTCTAGGAGTTGGTGGAGTATTTTTTATAATAGATTTATTAAAAGGATTAGTTAAATCATAAAGTAATATGGCAAGAAGAGAAAACCCAGAAATTAATGCAGGTTCGATGGCAGATATTGCCTTCTTGCTACTTATCTTTTTCCTTGTAACTACTACAATGGATGTTGACTCAGGTGTTTCTAAGAAATTAGCTGAAAAACCACCTATTGATTTTAAGCCACCGATTATTAAGCAGAAAAATATCTTTGAAATTAGTATTAACCGTAATAATCAACTTTTTGTGGAAGGTGAAATTATGGAGTTAAAAGATTTGAAAGAAGCTGCTGTTAAATTTATAGATAACGGAGGTGGAGTAGGTAAAGTAGTTGAAGGTGTTGAAACTGGCCCATGTAATTATTGTAAGGGAGAAAGAGATCCAGAATCTTCTGACCACCCTAATAAAGCAATTATATCTGTTGAGAGTGATAGAGGTACTGAATACGGTACTTATGTTACAGTTCAGAATGAGTTATTAAGAGCTTATACTGAGTTGCGTAACAGATTATCTCAAGAAAAGTATGGGATGAGTTTTACTGAACTAGAACAAGCGTTTAAAGATAGTAATAGAAAGGACGAAGCTTTAAAGAAAAAAGTTAAGGATATTAAGGATAGCTATCCTCAAGTTATTTCTGATACAGATCCTACAAGTGTAAAATAATAATTAAAAACAAGATAGATTATGTCTAAATTTGGAAAAAAGAAAAAAGGAATGCCAGCTGTATCAACGGCATCTTTACCAGATATCGTTTTTATGTTATTATTCTTTTTCATGGTAACAACTACGATGAGAGAAACGGATTTGTTAATTGACTCACCTAGGTTACCTAGTGCAACTGAAGTGAAGAAATTAGAACGTAAAAGCTTGGTAAGTACTATATACGTAGGTAAAGCAAAAGACGGAAAATACGGAACGAGTTATGATAGAATTCAGTTAAATGATAAAATTGGTACGCCAGAAGATGTACCTTCTTTTATCTTTTTAGAAAGAGAGAATGTTTCTGATGCTGAAATCCCTTTTATGACTACTTCAATCAAGGCAGATAGAGAGTCAAGTGTTGGTACTTTAGCTGATATCCGTGAGAAGTTAAGAGATGTAAATGCTCTTAAGCTAAGTTTGTCTACACATACAGGTAGTGCAATTAAAAAGTAATTTAATTTATTTTAAATATTTAAAAAAGTGCAATCGATAGATTGCACTTTTTTTATACGATTGTTTTATATTTTTACGTTTTATTTGATAAAAGAATCAATACTATGAATTATAGAGTTGTATGTTTATTACTATTTGTCTCTTTCTGTGGGTATTCTCAAAAAGACTCCCTGCAAATTGGTGATGCTTATTTTGAAGATCAATTATACATGGATTTTACGTATAATGTTTTATATAATCAACCAGAAGGTTTTAAAGCGAGTAGTTTTTCCTATGGAATTTCTATGGGGTATATTAAAGATATTCCATTAAAGAGAAGTGGAAAACTTGCTTTAGGAGTTGGATTAGGTTATGGATATGATTCATTTAATCACAGTATTTATGTAATACAAGAAAATAATAAGTCAAATTTTTTTCCAGTATTAGAAGGAGCGTCCAATAATAAATTAAGGTTGCATAATATTGAAATGCCTATACAGATACGATTTAGAACTTCTGATGCTAAGAAATACTCATTTTGGAGATTATATGCAGGGATAAAGTTAATTTATAATGTAAATAATCGTTTTACATATGATGTGAACAATGTAGGAAACGTAATAACTAATCTAAATGATTTTAATAAGTGGCAAATGGGCTTAACTATGTCTGCAGGATATAGTGCTTTTAACTTTTATATGTATTACGGATTAACGCCCTTGTTTAAAAATGTAAATTATAATGGAGCAGCAATTGATACAAAGTATTTTAAACTTGGTTTAAGCTTCTTTCTTTTATAAAATGTAATAGACTATAAATTGACAAGTAAAGCCCAAAAAAAAGCCTATATATACTTCCTTAACAGTATGTGCTTTTAAGTAAAGCCTAGAAGAAGCTAAGAGACCAGATAATAAGATAAAGATAATAACAACAGGGATTAAATTTATTTGGTGAATCATCTGAAAAATTAAAAAATAGCTAGTAGCTCCACCAATAGATAAAAGATGTAAACTAGATTTTATTTTTAAGAAAAAGAGAAGGTATGTAATAACTAAGCCCAATACAATACCATAAAAAAGATAACTTAAATCTTCAACCGCATTTAGTTTTTTAAATAATTGTGCTAAAGAAAATAGGAGTGCAATCATAAAAAACAAAGGAACTTTCCGCTCTTTTATGCTAAAAACTTGATAGGAATTGATGTAGCCTACAGATTTTAAGAATACTAATAATAGTAAAGGAATAATATATGTAGCCACAAAAACAATACCTAATACGGTTAATTGCTGTTGTTGGTTTAAGTTAGCAGGAGAAAATATAAGATACAAAAGAATGCCAATAGTTGGCATTACTATAGGGTGTAATATTCCTGATATGAATTTATGCCAACTCATTAAATTTCCTTTCGTAATCTTGCAACAGGAATATCTAATTGTTCCCTATATTTAGCAACAGTTCTTCGTGCAATAGGATATCCTTTTTCTTTTAAAAGTTTAGAAAGTTTTTCGTCTGTAAGTGGTTTTTTCTTATCCTCTTCTTGAATAACATTTTCAAGAATCTTTTTAATTTCCCTCGTTGAAACATCTTCTCCTTGATCATTTTTCATTGATTCAGAAAAGAACTCCTTAATAAGTTTTGTTCCGTAAGGAGTGGAAACATATTTACTATTAGCTACACGAGAAACTGTAGAAACATCCATATTTATTTCATCAGCAACATCTTTTAAAATCATTGGCTTTAGTTTGCGTTCATCACCTGTTAAGAAGTATTCTTCTTGATAATGCATAATAGCACTCATGGTAACCAATAATGTTTGCTGACGTTGCTTTATAGCATCAATAAACCATTTAGCAGCGTCTAGTTTTTGTTTGATAAATAATACAGCATCTTTCTGAGCCTTACTTTTATCTTTAGAATCTTGATATCCCTTAAGCATATTATTATACTCTCTAGATACATGTAATTCAGGAGCATTTCTAGCGTTTAAGGTAAGTTCTAAGGTGCCTTCTACTATTCTAATAGTAAAATCAGGAACAATTTGTTCTGCTATTTTATTATTACCTGCGTATGAACTTCCTGGTTTTGGATTTAGTTTGCTAATTTCTGAAATAACTTCTTTAAGTCGTTCTTCACTAATATCAAATTTGTCTAAAAGTTTTTTGTAGTGTTTTTTAACAAAATGATCAAAAGCATTTTCCAAAACCTTGATTGCTAAAACTCTACTTTCTTTCTCAGATTTAGCTTTAAGTTGAATAATTAAACATTCTTTAAGATTTAATGCACCAACCCCAATAGGATCTAGCTTTTGAACAACATTAGTTAATACCTCAGTAACTTTTTCTTCTGTAGTAAAAACATTTTGAGTAAAAGCAAGATCATCTACTAAATCAATAATTTCTCTTCGTATATAACCACTATCGTCAATACTTCCTACGAGAAACTCAGCAATCGCTTTTTCTTCGTCATCAATTCTAAAAGTATTTAACTGATTTTTTAAAGATTGATGAAAGCTTGTTCCAGCTGCATAAGGCACTTGTTTTTCGTCATCATCTGAAGAATAGTTATTAGCTTGAGTTTTATAACTAGGAAACTCATCATCACTTAAATATTCATCAATATTAATATCTTCAGCTTCTATTTTTTCATTACCAGAATCGTCATAGTCAGTATCATTGGCAATAGTATCTTCAAAATTGTCAGATTCTTCTTTACCTGTATCTAAAGCAGGGTTTTCTTCTATTTCTTGTTTCAAACGTTCTTCAAATGCTTGTGTAGGCAATTGAATAAGCTTCATCAGCTGAATTTGCTGAGGAGATAACTTTTGAAGTAATTTTTGATGTAAACTTTGTTTTAACATATTTTACAAATATAACGATTCAAGAAAAAAAAATCGCCATTCTATGAGGAATGACGATATATATTGTTAAGTTTTATGATTTTTTTAAAACTCTGCGTTTTGTGGCGTTCTAGGAAAAGGAATAACATCTCTAATATTACTCATTCCTGTGGTGAATAATACCAAACGTTCAAAACCTAATCCAAAACCAGAATGCACAGCAGTACCAAATTTTCTAGTATCTAAATACCACCATAATTCTTCTTCTTCAATACCTAAAGCAGCCATTTTTTCTTTTAAAACATCTAAACGTTCTTCTCGTTGACTACCACCAACCATTTCTCCAATACCAGGGAATAAAACATCCATAGCACGAACTGTTTTTCCATCTTCATTTAAACGCATGTAAAATGCTTTAATGTTTGCTGGATAATCAAATAATATTACTGGACATTTAAAATGTTTTTCTACTAAATAACGCTCATGTTCAGATTGTAAATCAACACCCCATTCATCTACAGGGAATTGAAATTTTTTCTTTTTGTTAGGTTTAGAATTGCGTAAAATATCAATTGCCTCTGTGTATGAAACTCGTTTAAAGTTATTGTCAACTACAAAATGTAGCTTTTCAATAAGCGTCATCTCGCTTCTTTCTGCTTGAGGTTTCGTTTTTTCTTCTTGAGCTAACCTATTATCTAAGAATTTTAAATCATCCTGGCAATTATCTAAAACATATTGTAATACATATTTGATAAAGTCTTCAGATAAATCCATGTTAGCATCTAAATCATTAAATGCAACTTCAGGTTCTATCATCCAAAACTCGGCTAAGTGACGTGTTGTATTAGAGTTTTCAGCTCTAAATGTTGGGCCAAATGTATATACTTTACCTAATGCCATAGCATAAGTTTCAGCTTCAAGTTGACCAGATACTGTTAAGTTCGTTTCTTTACCAAAGAAATCTTGACTATAATCAATATTACCATTTTCATCAACAGGTGCTTTGTTAGCTTCAAAATTGGTTACTTTAAACATCTCTCCAGCTCCTTCAGCATCTGAACCTGTAATTATTGGTGTATTTACATAATAAAAACCATTTTGTTGGAAATATTGATGGACAGCAAATGAAAGTGCAGAACGAACACGCATTATAGCACTAAATGTATTTGTTCTAATACGTAAGTGTGCTTGTTTTCTTAATAGCTCTAAAGAGTGCCTTTTAGGTTGTAAAATAGTATTCTTTACTTCTTCAGGATCAGCGTCACCTAAAATTTCAATAGTATTTGTTTGAATCTCTACACTTTGTCCTTTACCTTGACTTTCAACAAGTGTTCCAGTAATACTAATTGCAGCACCTGTAGAAATTCTTTTTAATAAACTTTCTTCTAAATTTTCAAAATCTACTACACATTGAATATTATTAATAGTAGAACCGTCATTTAAAGCAATAAATCGATTGCTTCTAAAAGTTCTAACCCATCCTTTTACGTGTACTTCTTGTAAAAACTTATCAGACTGTAATAGTTCTTTAACGCTACTTTTTATCATTATAAATTATTTAATGTAGTAAATTCAAGAGGCAAAGATACTTTTTTAGTA
Organism: Tenacibaculum sp. 190524A02b; assembly: GCF_964036645.1. NCBI lineage: Bacteria > Pseudomonadati > Bacteroidota > Flavobacteriia > Flavobacteriales > Flavobacteriaceae > Tenacibaculum > Tenacibaculum vairaonense. The sequence goes on from NZ_OZ038525.1 coordinate 4,473,318, forward strand.
CTACATAAACAATGTTAGTCTGTTACGAAATAGGAGTATATTTTTATTGGTACCTCCAAAGGGTATAATACCCGAGACTTGTCTCGAAATTAAATTTATTGTCTTATTAAATGCCTCGTTGGCTTGCCCCGAGGTAGTTTACTATAAAAGTTATAGCGTATTTAGAGCATCTATAATAGATGCTGAAATTGTTGTTAAGGAATTTTCTATGTTTTTGTTGTTGAGTTGAATAGCAATTGTTTTTAGTCTTTTTCTTTCTGAAAAGAAAAGGTATTCATTGTTATTTTTACAAATAACAATGAACTTTGTTGTAAGTTCTTTTCTTATAGTGATTTTAATAATATCTATAGCATTTAAATAGGGTAGGTTGGCATCAAGTATAGCCACATCAGGATTGTTAATAAGAATACTTTTCAAAGCTTTTATGCCAGAATTAGTATTTTCTTTAATATCAAAATGTAAAGTGTTTAAAACAGTATTTAAATGTGTATTAACAAGTGGTAAGCTGTGTGCTATGACAACAGACGATAATTTAACAGGGATACTCATAGTAATACAAAACTATGAGTATCCTTTGTATTTTAAAATACGTGCTGGTACGTAAAAAATTCGTACTAGTACGTATGGATATTTTATAAGTCTAAAATAATACTTTTATTATTGAGAGTCCATTTTGTTAAAGTGTTGGTTTCTCTATCTAGTTCAAGTTTAGAAATAATATTACTTCTATGTTTTTCTATAGTTCTTTTAGAAACAGACAAGGAATTAGCAATATCAGTTGTAGAGGTTTGTTGCGCAATTAATTTTAAGATTGTAGTTTCGGAAGGCGTTAAGTACTGTAGTTTTCGTAATTCATTATCAGCATATAATAAAGATGAATTGTTGAAAGATTTACTAAAATAAGAGTTGCCTTCCCATACAGATAAAATACAATTTTCTATTTCCATGAAAGAATCTTCTTTCAATAAATAACCATTAATATTTAAGGTTTTTGCTTGTGCTATATATTCAGTTTCCTTATGGAAGGATAGTATGATAAATTTTGTAGATATTTTTTTGTCTATAGCGGTTTTAATAACTTCAAAACCGTTAAGTAAAGGCATGTCAATATCCAGTAAAGCAATAGTTGGACTTAAGGTTAATATTAATTCTAAGGCTTGCATTCCATTGGCTGCTTGACCAATTACATTGTAACCATTAGAGGTAAGTTGATCGTGGAGACCTTTTAATAGAATAGGATGATCATCGGCAATAACAATTGAAACATCTTTTTTAGACTTCATAAGACACGGGGGTTGTAAGGTTTAAGGTAGTACCAGAATTAATTTCGCTTTCTATTTTCAATATAGAGTTAATAATTTTAGCACGTTTAATTAAGGTTTTCATTCCTAAACTGGTTGGTTGTTTGAGTTTTTCTTGAAACTGAAAACCAATTCCATTATCTTTTATTGTGGTATTAATAAAATTATTTTTTCGTTGAATGGTTATTGAAACTGACTTAGCTTCTGAATGTTTTATAATATTATTAAGTGCTTCTTGAATTATTCTATACAAATGAAGAGAGGTGGTTTTATTTAATTGATTATCAATATTGTCAATGTCATTTGTAAAGAAGGTATTTGTGTTAGCATCTATTTCATTAATTAGCGCTTTAATGGCAGCGGTTACTCCTATAGTATCAATATTAGCTGGGTAAAGCCCTCTTGATAACGATCTAACTTCAGTTAATGTATTGGTAACTATTTTGTTAAATTCACTGTTTTCATGTTGTGATTTTTTACTTAAAAGTACTAATTTTTGACCTACACTATCGTGTAGCTCCCTAGCTATTCTATTACGTTCTTCTTCTTGTCCTTTAATCAAATTTCGAGTAAACTCAGCTTGAAGCTTTTGTTTTTTTATGGCAAAGTTCCTAGACTGGATGAAGTAATAAATTAAAAATAATGATAGAAAAAATAGACCACCAAATAGCATCCATTGCGATTTTAATTTATTTTTAATGAAGAGTACTTCTGCATTGGTTTCCGCTATTTTACGTTCTTTTACTAACTGTAAACTATCATTTAGCTTTTCTTTTCTAAATTTACTTTCTAACTCTAATCTTTGAATTTTCTTTAAATTTTTATCATTAATTAAAGAGTCAGAATATATTTTATAGAGTTTGTAGTTTTCAAGTGCTTTTTGAAATTTATTTTGTTTAGCGTATATTCTAGATATTCTTTTATAATATTTTGGGATAGATGGTTTTATTCCTTCAGCTTTAGCCATTTTTACACTTGTATTGGCATGCTTTAATGCATTTTTCCAATCTTTTAACTTTTTATATACTCCAGAAATATTATAGTTGGTTGAAATTATAGAGGCTTTATTTCCCACTTTAGTGTAATAATTAAGCCTATCTAGATTAAGTTGTAAACTTTTAGAGTATTCTTTTTTTATAGTATGTAAAACTGATAAATTACCTTTAACTCTATATAAATCTTCTTCACTATTTAATTCGGTGAAAAGTTTTTGAGCTTTTTGGTAGTAAGTTAAAGCTTTATCTAGTTGCTTCATTTTTCTGTAAGATACACCTAACATATTATAACTAGCCGCTAATCCTTTTTTATTTTTTCCTAATTTCTCCAATATTGAAATAGCTTTTTGATAGCTTTCAATGGATTTAGGGTAATTTTTTATGGATCTGTATACCATGCCTAAGTTGTGCATGGTGTTGGCAATGTTACTCGAATCTTTAACAGTAGAAAAAGCATCTTTAGCTTTTAAAAAAAAGTTTACAGCATTGGCATAATCCCCTTGTTTCCTTTTAATAATGCCTAGTATGTTATAGGGAGAGCCTAAACCTCCTTCTTTTAAAAGTTTTGAATTACTTTTTACAATACTGATGGCTTTTAGAGCTTTTCCTTCTGCTTCGCTAAAATCTCTATACACTAAATATTCAGCTAAAGCTACTAATGAAAGTACTTTTTGTTCATCTGTAGTAGCCTTTGTTAGTTGTTCTTTAAGTGTATTATAATCGTTATCTTTTTGACTATAAGTTAGTTTTATGGATAAGATTAAAAAAGATAGTATAAAATACTTCTTCATTAGAGTTTAAAAGTTTGGTTTACAAAGGTATTCATATAAAATATAAATAATAACCACTACATAGTAAAACTTTAAATTGTTTTGAAGTGAATTAATAAAAATAGAAGCTTCCCCGAGGCTCGCTGAAGCCTCTGTTGAATGAATAGAACCGTCCGTGACGTTCCGAGGACGGTTTTTTTATAGTGAAGAACTATTTCCGGTACTCGCTGATACCTTTGTTTTATCAACAAAGACAATTCCGAGTCTCGGGCATAACAACAATAACATTTTTACTTTAAAAATTAAAAAAGGCACCTTTTCATTCATGTCAAACAAATGAAAAAGATGCCTTTGCGGAGGGATTTCTAATAAAAATTATTCTACAAGTTCAAAATCACCTTGATTAAGAACAGTAATAGTATCAACTAATCTTCCTTGTTCTACTAATTGTGCTTGATTTGTATCAAATTCAAGACGAATTGGGTTTACTTTTGTGTCGTTTTGAGTAAAGGACATATTGTATAGAACGCCATTCACGGTATAGAAAATAGGTTCTGTTTTCCAGTTAGGAAACCTTTTAAGTCTAAGTTCTATAGCAATACCATAGGTTTTATTAGGGTCAATACATTCTCCATCTAAAATTTCACTTCCATCCTCATGCACAAAACGGATGTCGATAAAATCATTTTTACCAATGATTATTTTTTTAGCCGTTGTTTCTGCTACAACAGCTTCTTCTATAACTTCATCATCATTACTACAACCTAAAGAAATAGTAAGAAGGACTATCATTGCGATGTTAATTATTTTTCTAGTCATCATAATTATTGCTTTTGATTTATAGTTATTTGTTTACTATTTCCGCTAACGTTTATGGTGTAATTATTAGGTTCTAAATCTCTAAAAATAGTTTCACCGTTATTAATTGTTTGCGAAGCATAAAAAGCATTGTTTTTATAAAGAGTAACAACTGCATTATCTTTATTAAAGATTACTTTTATAGCTCCACCATTATAACATACAGCATCTTTTTTGTAATAGGTAACTACTCCTGAACTTTTGGTTATGGTAACAGTCCAGTTTTGAACCTTAGATTGGTCTTCAGATCGAACAGCAAAAGTAATTGGATTGCTGAAATCAAATGTGTTTTGACCAGATGCTACAATATTAGAATTATAAAAAAGGGTAGCTCCGTTACTAGTTTGAAAATTAGCTTTTAAAGAGGTAATGTTTACACTTTGGTCTACTACTATATTTATTTGTCCATTAGCAATGGTTTGAGAGGTTATTGTTACACCTTCAAAACCAAAATTGGTAATTTCTGCTTCATTGTTTAAAGCAGGACTAGCAATACTGTATGCTTGAAATGTAGAACCATAATGTTCATTAATACTAAAAGTTTGACTTTGTACAGCATTGGAAATACTATTACTTTCCGCGTCGTAAATTTTAAAATTAATCGTTTCATTTCCTGTATTAGAAAATACTGTTAAATAAGCAAAATACCCATTTGCATTACTATTGTATGAAAGGTTTGCAACACCTCTTACTTCATCATTAACAAAAGCAGCAACTTTGTCATTAGTATTTGTTAAGGTTTTTCCATTTACATTTAAAAATGCAATAAAGGTCATTGTATATTCATACTCATTTTCATTTACTGTCCAGTTAGGAGCTTGTGCAAAGGAGCTAATTCCAATGAATAGCACCATAACTAAACTATATATTTGATTTTTCATGTTTTATCTTTTTTGAGAAAAGTAGCCTAATTAGTTAATAAAAGATAGTGTAGGTTATAATAAGGTTTCTTTCTTGTTATATAAAACTTTACTACTTTATTAGACTACTTTTACTAGTTTATATATTAGTTAGTTTTTACCACTTTTTTAGTAACAACATTTCCTGCCATTTCAATCTGTAATACATAAGTTCCTGTTGCTAAGTTTGAAGGAATAATTTTATGTATGTTTTGACCTGAATTGACTTTTACTTGTTTAGAAAGTAAAGCTCTACCAGCTAAAGAATACAAATGAATATGTATAGTTTCACTTTGAGTAGCATTGGTGCTAATTAACAATTCCTCTTTAAAAGGGTTAGGAAATACATTAATAGCATTGTCTAATACCTCTAAAGTAATTGGGGTTATAATAGTACCTAATACTTCATTGTTTTTAAAGCTTGTTGCAAACGTAGTTGGTAACTTATTAATACCATTAGAAACATAGAATACTAGATTTTCTGGAGCATTACCATAAATGGTTATAAAACTTAAATCAGTATTGTTTACTTCTTGGGTTTTAGAAAAACCTTTTAAGATACCTTTAGTATCATATACCCAAAGTTCATTGTATCCTTTGGGTAAAGAAACAATAGCATTCATGTTTTGTGCATACTTTTTAAAATTATCAGCTATCTTTTCTTGTTTTGGTAACCTACTTTGTTTCCCTAAGTTTTTAGCTGAAGTATTTAAATATGTAGGATAATTAAAAGTTTGTTCATTTGCAGACTTTATCATGTATCCTTTACCAGCTTCTAAATAACTTAATGTTCCTTTCCATCCTGTGGTTTCATCATAAATAGCAAATAAGTTTTGCGATTTAATAACATCACCATCTGTGGCGTTAAAATAAGCAAGTGCTTCACTAACGGTTTCATTTGAGGTAATAGGATAAGGTAACCAGTTCCAGTTTTCTTTAATGTCAAAATTCCAAGTATTAATATTTACAGCACTTCCTTGTAAGTTTAAGGCTTGTGCTTTGGCTAACTTTATTTTGTACATTTTTAGAGTATTAAGTCCACCTTGATTTGTAATATCTCCACCCCAACTATTGTTAGTAGCATTTGATATATCTTCATTGTAAACTTCTAATTGTACTGGCGCATGACTTAATATTCTATCAGATGTTTCTAAAGTCATACCATTGGTAAATGCATTCAAATCATTAAAGTTAGCATCTTCAACATTAAAAGAAACCCAAGTCCATCCTTCGTTTAACTCAATTGCTTGTGCAATAGTACCTGTGTTTTCAAAAATAGCTGGGTTACTTAATGTTCCAATAACGCCATTTTGTATAAAATTGAGACTAGAACTAGCATTAATTGATGCCTTAAGTTCTACACCTTGAGAAGCATCCCAAATACTAAACTCAATAGTTTCACCAGAACTTACATTACTGTATATAGTAACAAAAGCAAAGTATTCTTGAAAAGCATCATCATATACTAAATTAGCAACACCTCTTACTTCATCACCAACAAAAGCAGCTACTTTATCATAGGAATCAGCAGAGAATATACCGTCAATTTTAACTTTACCAACTACATTCATGCTGTAGTCAAAATCTGTTGGGTTAACTGTCCAATCTGGAGCATTAGCTAAAGACCTAACTTCTATTTGAAGTTTTTCATCATAACCAAAATCAGTCTCTAAGTATAAATTTTCTAAATACTCTCCTGCAGTTAAATTTGCATCAACAGTTGCTGTAATAGTAACACTACTATCAGGTTCTAAAGTACCCGAAGTACTGCTTAATGATAACCAACTTGGAATATTATTAATATTATAAGGCTGTCCGTTACCTCCTTTATTTACTAATACGATGTTAAATGTAGTTTCTTCACCATCATTTTTAACTATATCCACAATATCACCAAACCCATCAGCATACCAACTTACTTCATTACGTTTTACATAGGCTGTCCAAGTAATAGGAGATTCTTGTATGTTATTAGCAGCATCAAACATTCTATGAACTGTAATATCTAACACTTGTCCTTCTAAAGAAGCCCAATCTGTAATTAAAGGCTCAATAATCATCTCATCATCATTAATTACATTACTTACTTCAAACTTTACTAAAGCACGTTCTCCTTTAATTGGAGGAACATCATCATTGTAATTAACAACACCAGTATTCATAACTGCATTGCTAGGAATAAATGTTTGATTGCTATAAGCATGGTAATATCTTGGGCCATTTCCTGTAGCTGCTTCAGGAGCATTCATCCTAGCATATAATACTAGTCCAATACTTTCTAAAGAAACTTCATTATACTGATCTCTTGTAATTTGTTCTACATTTCTTAAGGTATTCCATAAACGGAACTCATCTATTTTACCTGTAAAAATTCTATCTACTGATTCATTTCCAGCTAAATCTTTACTACCACGAGCACCTAACCAGATTTTATTTCCAGAAAAACCACCAATAGTTGAGATTTCATTAGAAGAAACTAAGTTAGCGTCTACATAAGTACGTAAAGCACCAATTCTATTAAACAATAAAGTAACATGGTGCCAATTGTTATCAGCTATTGAACTACTGGTTAATGTATATTCAGAACCTTCACTAGCTAAAGAAAGCATACCATTAGTATCCATATTAATAGCCCATTTGTTAGCCTTGCCGTTAGATTGAATAACATCTGTACCATCACCTTTACCATTAGAGAAAATAGTGGCGTTTTGAGCATTGGCAGTTTTAATCCAGAAAGAAATAGTAGCATCCATTTCATCAGTAAGCTGCACAAAATCTACATTATCTAAAGCTAAATATTGACCATTGGCAAATTCATAAGAATTTCCTTTAGGTTTAATGTCCCAATCAGCATTAATAACAGCATGCTTAAACCTAGCTAAATCTATAGCTGTGTTACCTCTACCTTCGTTCATAGGCCAGTAACCAATTAAGTTATTTTCATTACCTACTAGTTGGTCAAATCTAGAAGCGTAGGCTTCTTCTAAGGTTAATGACTTGTTCCAAAGGCGTAAAGCGTGGATGTTTCCAACAAAATTATTTCCTCCAATAACTAAAGTATTATTATTGGTAAATTGAAGATTGGCACTACCAGTAGCCCCAGCTATTTCTCTATCATCTTCATAAATAGCTATTTCACCAGTGTTGTTTTTATGTGTAAATGTATAATGGTGGAACAGTCCATCAGTAGCTATAGCTCCAGAAGCTGTAACACCACCAAGTGTAAAACTTAACACTCCATTGTTTAAACGAATGTTTATTCCTTGGGTTTGTTGAATAATGGTAGCTGTACTAGCAGTTGTAGCATTGTTCATCCAAAACTCTAAACTAAGGTCTCCTGAAGTAATTCTTGGATTGTTAATTTCAGCCGTATTATTTACACCATTAAAATATAAGGACACATTATTATCAATAGGTAATTGATTGGTAGCTCCTTTAATTTCAATAGCACTAATGGCTGGGTTATAGAAAATAGCTTCACTAAAGCTAACCTTTAAATCTTCACCAGAAGATAAAATTCCATCCGTAGGTAAAGGTGTCCCAAAACGTTGTGGAGCGTCTAAATCTACGGTTCCAGAAATTACTTCTGAAATAAATTCAGTATCATTAGTACAAGTACTTCTAGCTCTAATTTCATAATTCCCATTTGGTAATTGAGCATCTGCTATGTTCCATGGATGTGTTAAAGTAGCACTAGAAATCAATGAGATTTCAGATTCACCCGCAGCATCGGCTGCATTGTAAAAATCTTCGGTAGTATAATAAGTGTGTAATCTAGTCCAAGTAGGAGCGGTTGCTAATCGATACTCTAAGTCTATTTTTTGAAAACTATTAAATGTAGTATTAAATTCAGTTAAATCAATATTCATAGGATTAGAAGAACCATCATTATTATAGGCAGTATCTATATTATACACCCAATTATCTAACGGAGCAGATACTGCCACCTCAGAACATGATGGGGTAAAATGCGCTGAAATAAGTACATCATCATACACATTAACAGGATCACAACGAGATTGCAATACAACACGAATGTTTTCATAATCATATACATCAGAAACAGATTTGCCAAGTGTTAACGTATAATATACTGGTTGACCATAAGGAACATATACTATAGTTGCGTTTTGCATTAAATTAATTTCTGCATTGTACGGATTGGTGGTATTATCTATTAACAATTCAAAATAATTAAAGCTAGCAGCATCACTAGTAAAATCACTAGTATTCTCTAACTTTAAAACAAATTCTGCATTTTGACTTTCTGGTACGTTGCTAACACTAGCTACCTCTACACTAATTAATGGTGCTTCCGCTTTTTGTGTAGCAAAACTTAGTTGTTCTCTATCTTCTTCGTTTTCTATATATGTTATAGTATCTGCATCTGGATCATAGGTGTCATGGTTATAGAAGTAAGATAGTTCTGCTGGTTCATATGGACAAGAAGTTACTCCACCAATAGTACTAAATACAGGACCATTTCCGCCATATAAGTTTACTACATCAACACTTAATAAGTTAGCTGGGTCATTATCTTTTAAAGTATAGCTAATAGTTGTGGTAGATGTTTCTTCTTCAGATAAACTAGCATTAATATCTTGATTAAACATTCCAGAAGTAGTACTTATTAATCCCATTTTATTTAAGGTAAATCCTACTTGAAATGCAAAATCTTCATCTATAGTAAGATTAATTTCTCTTGACGATCCAGAAACAACAGATGTTTCTACACTTCTTGTAAACTCACCTACACCAGCATCAAAAGAAATATTATCTTCAAAGTTGGTTTCTAATAGGGTTTTAATTTTATTAGAAGCAGTTAATTTACTTTTTAAATTATTTTCTAAAAAGGAAGTTAATTCACTATTTGTAATAATGGTTTCAATTTCCGTATTAAAGTCGTTAACGATGGTGGTTAAGTTTGATTTGTAAGTAGAACGATCGTTTTTAACCAAGTACTTGGTTCTTTCGTTTTCTCTAATCACACTTTTCCACAAACGTATTTGTTCTTTATACTGATCTTCAGTAAGTACACCTTCATCATCAGTACTAATAATTCCGTTTTGTAGGTTACTTAAAATTAACTCTAACTCAGGTATTAATGAAGTTAAAATATATTTTTGAGTGTAAGTAAAGAATGTTTCAGAAGGTTCCTCAACAAAATACATGGCTTTTTGCTTACTAATAAATAAGCTTTCACCTTTAGTATTGGTAAGTTCTAATGAAGTGGCATTTGCTGGTTCAGTATCAGATGGGCGAATATCATCATAAGAACCGTAGAAATAGTTTTTAGATTGACCAATGTATAAATCTCCTTCAGCACCAACATACTCAGGGTCATCACTAGTAGAAATGGTTTGTGTGAATGTGTACGTTTTGGTTAAATCTTCACCATTTCTTGATGTTCTATTCAATGAAAATCCTGCTTGAACATTATTGGTTGTTTCCGATTCAATTACTGGGCCAGCTAATCCTCCTCCAGCTCCAAATTTCACTCCTAATTTTAACTCTAAATTTTCAGATACACCGATTGAACTTGCAAAGTCATTATCAACAGTAAAAGAAATACTTTCACCAGCCTCTATAGAAGCAAAACTATTAGAACCTGGAGGATCACGAAGAATAATATCTGGCGTATCAGGAGCAGCCGTAACAAAGGTTTGGCTTCCGTCTGATAATCCTCCTAAAATAATACCTGTATTGTTATAGTTCTCTGCTTCATAATCTTTTCCTTTTACCCTGTATTTTATATTAATTGTTTTGGTGAATGGACTAAACACAGAAGGTAAGCCCGCTTTAAAAGTATAATTTGTAATACTAGCATCATCAGTATCTACTTCTGTTACTTCTGAACCTTCTAAAGCCAAATTGTTGGTAATTAATAACTCGCCATCTACTACAGGAACAATATCTTCAGTTGGTGTGGCTCCATCTTCATTCAAATACCTTTCAAAACTACTTAAAGTAATATTATAAGAGCTGAATTGTTTATAAACAGGATAGGTAAAGCCTTCTGTACTTATGGTAGTATCATCATCAATACTTATTTCATCAGCAGATGTTTGTGAGGTAACTCTAAGCACAGGGGTAGATCTATATTCAAAGCTTTTTTCGAAATGATAAGGTGTTCCAGTAGCAATAACTTCATCGTCATATAAAAATTCTGGGGTGGTTAGGGCTACGTTTTCTGATAAATTTACAGTTTCATTTGCTTCTAGAATTGAAATGTTAGCTGTACTTGAAGGTATTCTTAAACCTTGGTCTGAACTAATTTCATAATCAAGAGGTAACACAGATACTCTGTATTCTCCAGATTCACTATTTGTAGAAAAATTAAACTGTGTATATTTAGTTACAGTACCACCAATGGGGCTATAATCTAAAGTAATATCAGCAGTACCAATATTGTTTTTAGCACTTACCGTAAGGGTTTCTTCATTGCCATCGGCATCTGTAATTTTAGTTGTATAGATACCATTTTCACCAAAACCAATTACTTTTTGAGTTTCTACAGCGCCACCGACAACTTTTCCTACTAAAGAAACCCGAGTAGTATCAACAAACAAGGTAGTTTCTACTGCGTCTTCAAAAAACTCTTTAAAGGTACCAGATTCGGCAGGGAAACGTCCTTCATAAGTAAATTCATGGCCATCTTTTTGAACCGTGATGTAGTGATTACCTATAGGAACACTGATTTCAAAATACCCATTACTATCAGAAGTTACAGGCGTGTTGTTTTCATCTAAGACAATTTGTCCGTCAATAAATACTTTTACATCTTCAACGGCAATACGTGCATAACGTTCAAGGTAATCATCTGTATCATCATCTGGTGTATTATTATCATTATACCAGTATTCCCCTTTGTTAAATTTTTCATTGCCCTTTTGGTAATAGTTGTATCCTTCATCAAGAATACCTGGGCCACTAATTTGTGTGTTACCTTCTATACCTGAGCCATCTGCTTCTACATAAGAAGGAAATACATTGCGTGTATCATACAATACTTTTCCTTTAAAAACAAAAGAAGAAATATCTGTAAAATTGATTTGATTTACTACTTCTGATCCTTCTCCTAAAAATACCAATTGTTGGTTAGGCTCAAATTTATGTTGACCATATAGTGGGGTAATATTAAAAGATTCTCCTGTTCCCGAATACGGAATTCCTGTAATTTCATAATTACCGTTTTCATCACTTACCCCTAGCACACCTAATTGATCAGAAGTTGGAATATTCCCTGACCCATTTATCCAAGATACTCCTTCATTTACGGTTCTTAACTGAACAAATTCTCCATGATTTTTGTTGTACTCAAAACCATTTCTTGATAAATCATAGGCATATTCACCTACATTTTCGTTAGCTCTCAAATACGCTATTAATCTAGCGTCATTACCACTAATTAATCTTTTGTAATCGGTACGTATTCTCTGAGCATCTAATACATCATTCCATACACGCACTTCATCTACAATCATACTTGAACGTCGTCCTATGGATGCATCGTGCCATACGGTTTCGTTTCCGTTAAGACTTAATTCCGATGTTTCCTCAGGAACTACAATTTCCATATATGGACCACTATAGTTCTCATCTTCTGCATCAAGATTAGCATTTACCTGTGCTGCATATTCTTCATTTATTGGTCTACCATTAATGTACAATAATGGGGTTTTACCATCTTCTAGCACTACTGAAATGTGCACAAACTGCTTGTTAAAATTTTCTATGGAAAGTAATTCGTCTTCTCCTCTAGCGTTAATAGTACCTGACGGGAAGAAATTTTTAATGGTATACCCAATTCGGTCTATAAATACATATAACCACTTATTTGTCTTAACAGGTATGACCTCTATAGTAAATTCATTTGCATCAAAATTAGTTAACCTGAAAAAATCCATTACAGGATCTTCAATATCATCTTTTGAACGTATCCAAGCTTGTAAGGTTGCCTTGTTTGTTATTGGATTGTTCATATTATCCATCTTTAATGTATTCCAAGTAGGAATTGACAAGGCGCTTCCTGTATTAATATCACTCCCTTCTGAAGTAGCTTTAATAGTAACATCTTTAACTGGATTCCCACCTTCAAAACTTATATTTCCAGTAACTACAGCTGTAGGATTTCTATACCCAATACCAGTTATATAGGTAGTATATTTTTCCTCAATATCACTAACGCCTTCTGCTACTAACTTGTACTCATACAAAACACCACCTTCAACATACTTGTCTTCATACGTAGTAGTAGTGGGAGATATATTAGAAACAGGTTTAAACACTTCACTATTATCTACGGTATAAATACGCCTGTATAAAGTTAAGCTAGTTATATCTTCTTGGTTATTTCTAATAGTCCAATTAATAAGAACTTTATCTCCAAAATACCCTTTAGAAATGTCAAAAGATTCTTCTGCAAATGTTCCAAATAAATACAATACGTCCCAAGGATAACGAACGTCTACTGGGTTTACAGTATGTGTATTGTTGTTTACCCCTAAAAAAGGAACACCTACCTGAATGGTAAAGTTTTCTGATTGTATTGCCTGTGAGGCTGTACTAATCTTAGCACCATCCTCAATTTGTGCCCATACGCTTGCACTAAGCAGCCATAGGCAACTTAAAAGTCGTAATTTTCTCATAAGTAGTTTGAGGTTTAATTACAACTTAATGATGTAGTTTACACCATAATTTATTGGGCGTGTTTCGCTACTTCCTGAAGAACCTGTATTTCCTGAAATTGTATGTGTATGGTCTCCATCGTCATCAATAGCCTTAGACCAGTTTAAGTTTGGTTCGTAACGTCCTTCGTCTTCTCCAGCTCCACTATCACCCCAATCTTTGGCGGTATTTTCACTATCAAATTTTAAAACCCTGTTAAATCCTCCATCACTGCTTGTATCATGGTCATGTTCTCCGTTTTTAGAAGTTTTTAATGATCCTTCATCATGAATATGTGATGCATAAGTATCATCTTGTGTTGCTTTTAAATTAGGACCGGATTGGTTGTAAGTAGGGTTGGTTCCTGTTCCTCTTAAAAACATACCTAATAAGTTAGGAGCATTATTTCCAACTAAGGCTCTTAGTTTTTCAGATCCTTCTATTGAAGTTAAACTTTGTCCGTTACACAATACCCATCCCGTTGGAGCTGTTGTGCCTATGTATGGCATTATTGACCCTGTAGGGACACCATTATTAGCAGAAATAGCATAAGGAACATGATTTAATTTTTCATCAGATATAACAGTAGTTCCTTCGCTAATTCTTAGGTAAGCGGTACCATTAGAAATGGCTGGATTGTTAGCATATCCTGCTTCTAAAACATGTGAGAAAACACCAAAGGCATCTGTGGTTAAGTTTTTAGTTTCAGATACAATAGAGGCTTCATTTCCTCCATCTTTAGCATAAATTTCAAATTTAAGGCTTAAGGTCTCAGAGACTCTTGCACTGTTATCTGGATTTCGAGCTATACCTTGTACAGCTATGCCTGCATTACTAAATGATATTTGAGCTTGACTTGTTAGTATTGTTACTAAAGCTAGTATTGTAAATACTAAGTTTTTTTTTGATTTCATGATTGTGTTTTTAAGTTGGTTAATTTAATTGTGAGTTGTTATTAGTACTATGTACTTGTCTGTTTTTGGTAAAATTAGGTTGGTTGTTGATTTTAATTTTCTTCATTTTATCATGTTTTTAATTGATAAAACAAAGTTAGTTTTGATTAAGAGTGAAGTAAATAAGTACTAGTACGTATATACTAAGTGATACTACGTAGAACGTACGTACTGCATAGCAGTATGTAGTTTATTTAAAGGATTTGTGTTTGCTTTTTTAGGTTCTTTGGATGTTTTTTTGAATAGGAAGAATTCTTTATTTGGAAGTAAAAACCGTTATGTTATTTATAGGAAAAGCTTTTAGAAAATCATTTTTCGTAATGGTGTTTGATTCATTAGAGTCATAATCCATTAGAATTTTCCATGTATTATTTTTTTTAACAAGTAGTACATGAAATTGACCATAGTACACTTTCTTGTTTTTTTGTTTGTTTAGCCTAGTTAATTGATAAACGCCTCGTTCACTAGCTATGGAATCATTATTAATTCGTTCAAAAAATCGCAAAGCTATTGTATTGGTCACACCATTATTTTGGGCTGATGCAAATCTTTTTTTATAACTATTAATATAAGTGGTATAATTACTAATTCTTTTACCTCCTGAAATACGAATTAAATCTTTATCGTGTATTTCAGCCATTATTTCTGCATCTAGTGCTTCAAAAGCTTTATAAAATTTAGCCCAAACAATGTTTATTTCTTTTAGGTTGTTTATAGATTGTGAATAGTTATACTGAACATTTACAGATAGGCATAATAACAGAACAAAGTGGTTAAATTTCATTTTATTAAGGTACAAATTATCAAGTAGTTTTTAGATGTATTTATGAATTGGGAAAATCCTATATATTTTATAAAAATTAAAGATTTATTATAGATAAATAAATTTAAAAATAGTAAATTGATAATCAGTGATGTATGCGGTTTGATGATTTAGAGAAAAAGAACTTGAATAAGTATATTTATGAAAAGAGAGCCTGTTTTGAATATTTATAAATCAAGTAACCATAAAATAAAATATCTCATGAAGCTTTTAAAATGTTTATTAATTGTAATGTTATTAGGGCTAGTAGGAACTGTTAATGCCCAAGAAACAGAATTAACAAAGGAGGAACGTAAAGAAAAAATAAAAAAGAAACGTTTAGCTAAAAAAGAAAAGAGAAAAGCAGAAAAAGAGCAAAGAAAAGCACTAAAGGAGGAAAAAAGAGCTTTAGCAAAAAGGAAAAAAGAATTAAGAGAAGGAAGAAAAGAAATTTTAGCAGAGCATCAGGAAGCTATGAAAGGGATGAATCCAGAAGAAAAGAAGGCTTATATAGATAAAAACCCTGAATTAAAAGCAAAGCTAAAGGCTTATCATGAAGGAACGGCTGAAAAAAGAAAAGAATTAAAAAAGGATAAGAAAAAGTATAAGAAAAAGTATAAAGAGAATAAGAAGGAAGCGATGCAAAGAAGAATTGAAAAGAAAAAAGAAAAAATAGCTTCATTAAAAGAGAAAACGAAAGAAACTGAAGCTATGATGGCAAAAAAGAAAGCTGATTTAGCTACTAAAAAGGCATCAGGAGAAATAACAGAGGAACAATACACCAAAAAAATGGGAAAAGTGGCAAAAATTGAAAATAGGTTGAGTAAGAATAAAGAGAAAATTAGCCAAATAGAAACAAGTATTAAAGAGAATGAAGAAAAATTGGTGAAGATGAATACCGTGAAAGAAAGTAAAAAATAAATAAGATAAGATTGAAAGGGCTAGCACACATTTATATGCTAGTCTTTTTTTATGAGTGTAAAAATTGATGTTTTTTTAGGTGAATTAATACCAACTATAGAATGAATATTTACATACAGAAGAAAATATTTTTTCTCTTAAGAGAAAAAATTATTACACATGTGTATAAATATTTTTCCACACGTATGTGAATTTTGCTCCATAGGTATGTAAAAAAATCGAAACAAAAATGTTTTAGAATAATAGCTTTTACTTATCTTCTTCTTTTGGAGGTAAAATCTTAAAGTTTGTTTCTTTCAATACCTTTTTATTGGCTATTTTCTTTTCAAAAGAAAGTAGGAGAGAAGGTAATAACAATAAGTTTGACACCATTGCCAATAAAAGTGTTACAGATACCAATCCACCAAGTGCAATTGTACCACCAAAACTAGAAATTGTAAATACTAAAAATCCAAAGAAAAGAACAATAGAAGTATAAAACATACTTACTCCAGTTTCTCTTAAGGCTGCGTAAACTGCAGGTTTTATTTTCCAGTTATTGGCTAATAACTCTTGTCTATACTTAGCTAAGAAATGAATCGTGTCATCTACAGAAATACCAAAAGCAATACTAAATACTAAAATAGTTGATGGTTTTATAGGAATGTCAAAAAAGCCCATTAAACCAGCAGTCATTAATAGTGGTAACATATTTGGTATTAAAGAAATCAATATCATTTGCGGTGATCGGAACATCCAAGCCATAAAAATGGATATTAATAATATAGCTAGTGATAAAGAAATTACTAAGTTTTTAATTAAGTAATTAGTTCCTTTTAAAAATACTAAAGCTTTTCCTGTAAGAGATACATTAAATCGATCTTCTGGGAACTGTTTTTTAATTACAGCATTTAATCGTTCCTGAATAATATCCATTTTATCCGTACCAATGTCTTTCATAAACGTAGTAATTCTGGCATACCTACCAGTACTGTCTACAAAATTCTTTAGCATTCCAGCATTACTTCCTGAGTTTTTGGTATAGGCAAAAATGTAACTCTTTTCTTGTGAAGTAGGTAGTTGGTAGTATTTTGGATTCCCTTTATAATAAGCTTGCTTAGAGTATTTAACTAAGTTGGTTACCGAAATAGGTTTTGATAATTCTGGGAATGTTTCAATGGTTTCATTTAACTTTTCTATCTTTTTTAAAGTAGAAAGCTTCATAACACCTTTATCTTTTTTAGTATCAATAAGTATTTCTAAAGGCATAATTCCACCAAATTCAGTTTCAAAAAACTTAATGTCTTTATAAAACTCCATACTTTTTGGCATATCTTCAATTAAACTACCTGATACACGTATTTTATACAAGCCAATCATACTCAATATAATTACAATAACTGTAGTAATGTATATGGTTATACGATGCGCTTTTACAGTACGTTCCATCCAGTTTACCACATCTTCCATCCACCTTTGCTCTAAGTGGCTTAAATGCTTTTTTTCTGGAAGCGGCATAAAACTATATATAATTGGAATAATTAGTAAGGCTAAAATGAAAATACTAATAATATTAACTGAAGCTAAAATTCCAAACTCACGTAATAATTGACTCTTAACAAAAACAAAAGTAGCAAAACCAGAAGCCGTAGTAATATTGGTCATTAAGGTAGCGTTTCCAATTTTAGAAATAACACGCTGTAATGATTTAGCTTGATTTCCATGTTTTTTTACTTCTTGCTGATATTTATTAATTAAGAAAACAGCATTGGGTACTCCAATAACAATTATTAAAGGAGGAATTAATGCAGACAGTACTGTAATTTCATATCTAAACCAGCCAATAAAGCCAAATGCCCATACTACACCAATACCAACTACAAGTAGTGTAATAAAGGTTGCTCTAAATGATCGGAAAAAGAAAAAGAAGATTATTGCAGTAATTAATAATGCACCAGCAACAAAAATTCCCATTTCTTGTGTAATATTCAAAGAATTTAATGTTCGTATATAAGGCATTCCAGATACACGTACATTAATACCTTGTGCTTCTTCAAAGGCTTTAATTTTTGGAATTAAAGTTTCTGTAATAAAGTCTGCTCTTATTGGCGTATTAACAACCTCTTTATTTAGGTATATGGCAGTTTGTAATACACCTTTATCATTATATAATAAATTTTCGTAAAAAGGAAGTTTTTCAAAAAGCTGTGTTTTTATATGTTCAATTTCCTCATCAGTTTGAGGTGGTTTACTAAATAAAGGTTCAACAACAAATTTTCGTTGTTTTCTATCGGCTTTTAATTGTTTAACGTCAGAGATTGAAACTGTAAAATCTACGGCATCTGTTTTATCAAATGACTTTGTGAGGTTGTTCCAAGCATTGAATTTTTCTGGCGTAAAAATGGTACTATCTTTTATACCAAGAATAATTAAGTTACCCTCTTCACCAAAAATGTCTAGAAATTTATTGTATTGGACGTTGGCTTCATGATCAGAGGGCAATAAGTTAGCTTCTGTATAAGAGAATCGCATGTACTTCATTTGAGTAACTAAAAGCCCAGTAATAACGGCAATAAGTAATAAAACAAAGTAACGATTTCGCAATATGAAACCTGCGATTTTAGTCCAAAAAGTCATCCAAAAAAATTTTAGCAAAGGTAGGTAAATGAGGATAATAAAAGCAAAAAAAAAGAGTGTCTAAAAAACACTCTTTTTTACTAAGTAAGTTTGGGAAATTATACGGTCATAATTTCCTTTTCTTTTACGGCAAATTTATCATCAATTTGCTTAACAAACTGATCCGTTAAATTTTGAATATCTGCTTCAGAATTTTTCTTCATATCATCAGAAGCGTCTGTTTTTTTAATGTCATTATTAGCTTCCTTTCTAGCATTTCTAACTCCAACCTTAGCATGCTCAGCTTCAGCTTTAGCTTGCTTGGCAAGGTCTCTACGACGTTCTTCAGTTAAAGGAGGTACATTAATAATAATGTTCTCACCATTATTCATTGGATTAAAACCAAGATTAGCAATCATAATTGCTTTTTCTATTTCTTGTAACATGTTTTTTTCCCAAGGCTGAATAGAAATAGTTCTAGCATCTGGTGTATTAACGTTAGCTACTTGGCTTAAAGGAGTTGCTGATCCATAATAATCTACTTGAACATTGGCTAACATAGCAGGAGAGGCTTTACCAGCTCTAATAGTTCTTAGTTCTTTTTCTAAGTGCTCTATAGCTTTATTCATAGCCTCTTTGGCTGTGTCTATAATAAAATCGATCTCTTCGTTCATTTTGTTATTATTTAGGAAACCTCTAAAGTTTATTTATAGAGGCAAAATATTTATTTTTTATTAATTATCAACTACTGTTCCAATTTTTTCTCCAGAAAGAAGCTTTACTAAGTTACCTTTTTTATTCATATCAAAAACAATTATTGGTAATTTATTTTCTTCACTTAAAGTAAATGCTGTCATATCCATTACTTTCAATCCTTTTTCAATAACATCTTTAAAAGTAATATTATTGAATTTAACAGCGTCTTTATCCTTCTCTGGATCAGCTGTATAAATGCCATCAACACGAGTGCCTTTTAAAATAGCATCTGCATTAATTTCAATAGCTCTTAATACAGCAGCAGTATCCGTAGTAAAATAAGGATTTCCAGTACCAGCACCAAAAATTACAACACGCCCTTTTTCTAAATGACGGTTTGCACGTCTTTTAATATAAGGTTCAGCTATTTCTTTAATTTCAATAGCGGTTTGTAAACGAGTTTGTACACCTTCATCTTCCAAGGCACTTTGTAAAGCTAAACCATTAATACAAGTAGCTAACATTCCCATGTGGTCTCCTTGTACTCTATCCATTCCATTTAACTCTCCAGCTACACCTCTAAATATATTTCCACCACCAATAACAATGGCTACTTCTATATTTTTTTCAACTACTTGTTTTATTTCTTGTGCGTATTCTTTTAATCTTTGTGGGTCAATTCCGTATTGGCGATTTCCCATCAAAGCTTCGCCACTTAATTTTAAAAGGATTCTTTTGTATTGCATAATTTTATTGAAAGTTGCGCAAAATTAATGATTTTTTTTGATTTTATTGGCACGGCTATATAATACACTGAGGCTTGTCTTGAAATTAAATTTATTGTATTACTAAATATTTAGTGGGATTGCCCCGAGGTAGTTTACTTTGTGACGTCCTGAATACTCGTTACAATAATTAATATATTAAAGGTAGTAATTTTTAAATTGCTACCTTTAGTTTTTTGTAGCTTTTTCTTTTGACTTTTTTTTGTTGGTGCATTTGATTAGGAGTTAACATTGAATTTGATAAATGAGGTCTTATTTGATTGTAAATATTGATTGCATTTTTAATTAACTTCTTTTTAATTTGTATAGAAACGTCGTATTTATCAATTGCAAATTCTTGTTTAAGAATCCCATTGATTCTTTCAGCTATAGCATTTTCATAAGGATCATATTTTTCAGTCATGCTAGGTTTGATATTATTGATACTTAACATTTTTTGATATTCATTAGAGCAATATTGTAACCCTCTATCTGAATGATGAATAATAGGTTCTTTATTATAATTTCTATTAGAGATTGCCATATCTAGGGCTCTTAAAGAACCTGCTACATTTAAACTATTAGAGACATCATACCCCATTATTTTTTTAGAGTAAGCATCAGTAATTAGCGCTAAATAACATGGGTTTTCTCTCTTTCCAATGTAAGTAATATCACTCACCCATACTTGTTCAGGTCTTACAAATTCTATATTTTTAAGTTGATTTACATGTTTTCTAAATCTATGATGAGAATTTGTAGTTATATGATATTTTTTTCTTGGTAGAATTAATAAATTATTAGCTTTTAATATTTTAAACAACTTATCACGACCAACACCAATTGCTTTTAATTCAGATTTTAAAAGATAAAATAATTTCCTTGTACCTATTCTCGGCATTGATATACGGATAGTATTTACTAAATCAATAACCTTTTTACTAAGCTTTTGTTTCTCTTTATATGAATGAATAGCTCTATAATATACCTGCCTATTCACCCCGAGTAAATCACAGGTAGCTGTTATGCTTTCTTTGGCTTCTTGACTATATTTTTTGATAACTCGGGTACGTGCTTTTTCTGATTGGAATATTAAATTCTTCTTCAGCAATATCAATCATCATATCAAAAATGATGACTTTTTTATCAGCAAGCTCTGCTAAATATTCAGCACGTGCTTTTTGCTTTTCTAAAAGCTTGACTTGTTGCTCTAATTCTAAAATACGCTGTTCAGGTGTTTTTGACATGGTTTGATTTATACTAAAATCGTAATCAAATTTACCATATTTTTTTAACCAAGTACGAATCGTAGATCTTGCTTGAATACCATATTTATCAATCGCTTGAGTTCTGGTTAATAATCCTTGCTCAATCTCTTGAACAACTTGTAGTTTAAAGGACAAACTATAATCCTTTTGGGTTCGCTTTACATAATCTGATTTCCTAGAATCCATAAAATAACTTTTAGTTGTAACGCTATTTTAGGACGGGACACTTTAAGGTATAAAAAAACCATCCAATAAAAATGGATGGTTTTTAAAAAAGATATGTTTTATAAGATTACCCTAAAGTAATTCTAACAAAATTTTGAACTTCAACATCGCCGAATGAATTTACATATTCAGCAACAGTTTTCTTTTCATCTTTGATAAACTTTTGATCTAATAAACATTGTTCTTGATCTAAAGTAGTGTTATCAGAGATAAATCTTTCCATTTTACCTGGTAAGATTTTGTCCCAAATTTGCTCTGGTTTACCTTCAGCTTTTAACTGCTCTTTTGCTGCTTCTTCAGCATTAGCTAAAGCTTCATCAGTTAATTGTAATCTAGATACAAATTGAGGAACGTTCTTTAAAGTTTTTCCTAAACGAACTAACTCTTCATTATCTTTAACGATAGCTGCAATTCTAGCTTCAGTTTCGCTAGCAACGTATGCAGGGTCAAAATCTTTATAAGATAATGTAGTTGCTCCCATAGAAGCAGCTTGCATTGCTAAATCTTTAGTTAAAACGTCTGCTTTATCAACAGCACTGCTTAAACCAACCATAGCAGCAATTTTACCAACGTGTGTATAAGCTCCTACATAAGGTGCTTCAATTCTTTCAAAAGAAGTAATATCGATTTTTTCTCCAATAACTCCAGTTTGCTCGATTAATTTCTCAGCTACAGTAACACCACCAAAATCAGCAGCTAAAAATTCTTCTTTTGTTTTACAAGTAAAAGCAATGTCAACAAATTGAGACGCTAATTGCTTATACGAATCATTTTTTGCAACGAAATCAGTTTCACAAGCTAATACGATAGCAACACCATATGTGTTATCTTCGCTAATTTTAGTAATAGCTACACCTTCGCTAGACTCACGATCTGCTCTTTTAGCAGCGATTTTTTGTCCTTTTTTACGTAAAATTTCAATTGCTTTATCAAAATTACCTTCAGCCTCAACTAATGCATTTTTACAATCCATCATACCAGCACCGGTAGTTTCTCTTAATTTCTTTACATCTGCAGCACTTATTGCCATTTTGTTTGTTGTTTTTAAATTGTGGTTAAAATTAAAACAAAATAAAGGTTCCAATGTAATGAAACCTTTAAATATTTAGATTTATTTAGCTTCTTCTGTTGTAGCAGCTGGAGCTTCTGTATTAGCTTCCTTTTCAGCTTTCGCCTTTTCTTTGTCAGCTTTTCTTTCAGCTAAACCTTCAGCTATAGAATCAGTAACATAAGATAATACTTTGTCAATTGACTTAGAAGCATCATCATTTGCAGGAATTACAAAATCAATCGGTCTTGGATCAGAGTTTGTATCAACCATTGCAAAGATTGGAATGTTTAATTTTTGAGCTTCTGCAACAGCAATGTGTTCTTTTTTAACATCAATTACAAATAAAGCACCAGGTAAACGAGTCATATCAGAAATAGAACCTAAATTCTTTTCTAATTTTTCACGTTGACGGTTAATTTGTAATTTTTCTCTTTTAGATAAAGCATCAAAAGAACCATCTTGCTTCATTCTATCAATAGAAGCCATTTTCTTTACAGCTTTACGGATAGTAACAAAGTTTGTTAACATACCACCTGGCCAACGCTCAGTAATATAAGGCATGTTTACGTTTTTAGCTTTTTCAGCAACGATGTCTTTAGCTTGTTTCTTAGTAGCAACAAATAAAATTTTACGTCCTGAATTAGCTATCTTTTGTAAAGCTTTAGAAGCTTCATCAATTTTAGCAGAAGTTTTATACAAGTCAATGATGTGAACACCATTACGCTCTGTATAAATGTATGGAGCCATGTTAGGGTTCCACTTTCTTGTTAAGTGACCAAAGTGTACGCCACTTTCTAATAATTCTTGAATGTTTGCCATTTTAAAAAAATGTGTTTACGTTCTGTTTTCGCAATACTTCAGTAGTTTTACGTCTGAAATATTTAGATACTAAACTGTTAATAAAAAATTTAATTTTAAAAATAACAGTTCCAATAAACGATTAACGTTTAGAGAACTGGAATTTCTTACGTGCTTTCTTCTGACCGAATTTCTTACGCTCAACCATTCTTGGATCACGAGTTAATAATCCTTCTGGTTTTAAGATAGCTTTGTTTTCTTCGTTAATTGCAACTAATGCTCTAGTGATAGCTAAACGGATAGCTTCAGCTTGACCAGTTACACCTCCACCATATACATTTACTTTTACATCGTATGCCTCTAAGTTTTCAGTTAACATTAAAGGTTGTTGTACTTTATATTGTAAAGTTGGTGTAGTGAAATAGTTTTTAAACTCTCTTTTGTTGACAGTGATGTTTCCACTTCCTTGTGAAACATAAACACGAGCAACAGCTGTTTTTCTTCTACCTATTTTGTGTACAGTTTCCATTATTTAAGATCGTTAAGGTTAATAGCTTTTGGGCTTTGAGCTTCTTGTTGGTGCTCACCACCAGCATAAACATATAAATTTCTGAATAAAGCGCTACCTAATTTATTTTTTGGTAACATTCCTTTTACTGCTTTTTCGATAATCCTTGTTGGATCTTTCTCGAATAATTCAGTAGCAGTAAGCGATCTTTGTCCTCCTGGGTAACCTGTGTGACGGATGTATGACTTATCTGTCCACTTTTTACCTGTTAAATTGATTTTTTCAGCGTTGATAATTACAACGTTGTCTCCACAATCTACGTGAGGAGTGAAATTTGGCTTGTACTTACCTCTAATAAGTTTTGCAACTTTAGAAGCTAGACGACCTAATGTTTGCCCGTCCGCATCAACTAAAACCCACTCTTTGTTTACGGTAGCTTTGTTAGCTGATACTGTTTTGTAACTTAATGTGTTCATAATTACACGATTAGTTTTTGTCAAATGATTAATATTAATTTTTTCCTTTTAAAAAGGACTGCAAAAGTACAATTATTTATTGTATTGACAAATAGTAGGTTAGTTTAATTTAAATAAAAAAGGAATTACGATTAAGTAACTCCTTTTTAGAATGTTATGTTTTGAAAAAATTATTCTACTTTTTGATCTAATAAATCAAAGAATTGATTTAAACGTGGTAGAATAATAATTTTAGTACGTCTGTTTTTAGCTCTATTAGCAGGTGAGTTATTTTCTACTAATGGAATAAAACTACTTCTACCAGCGGCAATTAATCTACTTGGAGCCACTTTATATTTATTTTGTAATTCACGCACTATAGCTGTAGAACGTTTAACACTTAAGTCCCAGTTATCTTTTAAAGCAGATTTGCTACCTACAGGCGTATCATCAGTATGTCCTTCAATCATTACATCCATTTCAGGCTGTCCGTTAACAACTGTTGCTACTTTTTCTAAAACTTTAGAGGCTTTTTCATTAATAGTATAGCTTCCACTCTTGAATAATAATTTATCAGAGATAGATATAAATACTACTGTTTTTTCAACATTTACCTCAATATCTTCATCATCAATTCCATCTTGTAATTCCTTTTTTAAGTGAAAAGCTACTACTAAATTTAAAGAATCTTTTTTAGAAGCAGCTGCTCTAATTTTGTTGATATATTTGTCCTTTTTGCTTAACTGTGCTAATGTTTCTTTAATATTGTCATTGGCTCCTTTTGTTAAAACAGTTAAATCACCAACTTGTTTTAAAGTTTCTTTTTTGTCTTTACGTAAATCATCAACTGTAGTTTGTAATAAAGCTGATTTTTCTTGATAGCGCTCCTTTTCAACTAAACATTTGGTTAAGTTTGTTTTAGTGGCTAATAACTCTTCTTTGGTTTTTTCGTGTTTAGCTTTTAAGGCTTCCATTTCTTTTGAAGAAGAACAAGAAGCAATTAATATAGCTAAAGCGAATAGTAAAAATCCTTTTTTCATGTTATAAATAAATTTATTCTGATTGAAAAATATAAGCAAATTTATAAAAATGAGAATAGATAAAAGATAATTAACAATCTTTTATGATGAAGTAATCTATTATTTTTGCCCAAGAATATTGAAATACTAAACATGAAGAAGCTAATTTTTGTAAGTTTAATAGGAATATTGTTGTTTGTTAACTGTAAGCTTGATAAAGAGAATGAGTCCGAAAAAAAACGAGATGAAATAACAAAATTACAAGGAGGTGTATTTGGTACAACATACCATATTAAGTATTTAGATAGTATAAATTACCAGTCTTCTATAGATAGTTTGTTTACTTTAATAAATCATTCGCTGTCAACATATATACCTACATCAGATATTTCTAGAATTAACAAGGGAGACTCTACGGTTGTGGTAGATGATTTTTTTGTAGAGGTTTTTAAGAAAGCAAAACGAATTTATAATGAAACAGACGGATATTTTGATCCTACTATTGGCAAGTTGATAGATGCTTATGGTTTTGGGTCGGGGAAAGAGCAAAAGAGTTTAACTGAATATCAAATAAAGGGGTTAATGACTGGAGTAGGGTTTGAAAAGGTGAGGCTTGAAGAACGAAAAGTTTACAGAGCACACCCTAATATCGAATTTAATGTAAATGCTTTTGCAAAAGGATATGGATTAGATATAATAGGTAGATTTTTAGAAAAAAAAGGCATTTCAAATTATTTGATAGAGATTGGAGGAGAAATTCGTGCTAGAGGAAGTAAAAAAGGAAAGCTTTGGAAAGTAGCTATTGAAAAGCCGAATACGGATGGAACTAGATCTATTCAGAAAATTATTGAATTAGATAATGAGTCTATGGCAACTTCTGGTAATTATAGGAAGTATAAAATAAATGCCAATGGAGAAAAAGTTGTACATACAATAAATCCTAAAACTGGATTAGCGCAAGAAAGTAATTTGTTAAGTGTTTCTGTACGATTAAAAGGAGATTGTGCTGATGTGGATGCTTATGCTACAGCTTTTTTAGCTATGGGGTTAGATAGAACGAAAGCTTTTTTGAAAAATCACCCAGAATTGAAAGTGGTATTGTTATATGTAGATGAAGATGGAGAGTTAAAAGAACTTATTATTTAATAGTTGTTTAAAGAATAATTTTTGAGGTTTATATTAAAGAAATTAAATACAGGAAAAATCCTTATTAATTAGTTAACATAAAAAGAAATATAGGTGGTATTTTTATAGGATAATAAAATATGTTATGTCTGTAAAACTATCTATTGTGTTGTTTTTGTTGTCATTAACACTATATGGTCAAACTAATGAAGAAATAGCTGGGGTTTATTTTAAAAAAGCCCAAAAAGCTATTGAAGCTATTGATTATAAGTTGGCAAAAGCTAACTTTGATAAAGGTGTTAGTAAACTAGATACTATTTCGAATGCTAATATAGCAGAGTTAGGTACATTTATCTATTACGAGCTAAAAGGCTTTCAAAAGGCAAAATACTACGCCAAACAATTTTTTACTTTATTTAAAAACAAGTCCACTGATCGTTATGATCAGATGTTAGAATTGTATGTAGAGATAGAAGAAGAGGTTTTAAAAAAAGAGGAAGAAGAAAAAAAGTTGTTGGAGGAAAAGCTAAGGAAAGAAAAAGAGTTAAGAAGGATTGACTCTCTAAAAAAATGTTTGGAAAAAGAAAGAAGAAAAATTCACTCTACATTTAGATACTATTTTTTCGTTTAATAGTTATGGTGTTGCATTGTATAAAAAAGATGGGTGGCTTGGTGTAATTGATGATAATGGAGAAAGATTAGTGGAAGAAAAAAATTACAAAGATGCTGTGTTTTTTGAAGGGTATTTGTTGTTAAAAAATAGAGTAAAAGAACCGTCGAAGATCAAAGTTCTCAAGCTGCAAACAAAAGAAGATTTTTTACTGCCTAAGCCTTCAGTATTTTTTGATGATTTTGATAATTATGGTGTAGTTACAATGCCTAGAGGCAATGGTAATTTGGTTATGTATATGGGTAAGGTTTTAAAAACACTTATTTATGATTTGGAAGAAAGAAAGAAAATAAAAGCAGATGATATTGAAGGGTATTTAAAAAAGTTAAAAAAGAACGATAAAATAGATAGGTTTGACGATGAAGATGGTAAATGGTCAGTGAAAATAAATAAAGAATGGTATGTGTTAGGAGAGGCTTTAGGAGGTGGTGTGTATTCATTGTATAAAGAAAAAGAAAAGAATGAAAACGAATCTTTTTTTGGTTATATGTTTACTGAGAATAAAGAGGAAAAAGCCAAGCTATTAGCGGTTTCTCAAACGGGTTTTTTAAGCAGCTTTTATAAAAGAGCGTTAAGAAGTTTTGGTAGGGAAGAAGGTGATATTTGGTATTCGGAAAAAGGGAAAGAGAAAAAATATGAGGAGGAGAATGAAGGTTATAAAGGGAAAACGAAAATAAAAAGGTTAGATAAAAAAAGATATCAATTAATTAAAGAAGGTAAAGTTTTTATTAAAGAAAAAACTTTAGAAAAAATAGAAGACTTTCTTAAGAGGAATAAATAATGTTAATTAAAAAGGGGTGTAAATATTTTTTACACATAAAAAAGTTATAAGTAAAAACCCAAGCGAATAAGCTTGGGTTTAGTTTGTTATATTTATCCCCCTTTTAAAAAATATAACGTCTAAAAACTATCGTCGGAGTTTTTAATTTTTAATGAATTTTTTCACGCCAGTTTTCCCAGATTGAGTTTGTAAAGTCAATAGGTAAATTCCGTTAGGAAGATTTTCTGTTTTTAATAATTTGGTTTTTCCTTCATAAACTTTCTTACCTATTAAGTTATGAATACTAATTTTGGTAATTGTTTCGTTTGTATTTATTAATAAATTTTTATGTACTGGATTAGGGTAAATTGAAAAGCTATTAAAAGCTATATTATCAGTAGATGCTGTAGTACAATTCTCACTATAGCTAGCACTTGCATCTTTTCTTGGCCAGTTTGAATTACTATAGGCTACGTTATCTACTTGAATACAGGTTAAATTCGGGTTTGAGGTAGCGTTAAAGTCGGTAAGGATAGAGTTTTTACCGTTTTTAAGATTTAAATTTGTTAACTGGTTATTGTAAATTAATAAACTCTTCAGTTTAATATTCTTACTAACATCTAAATTAGAAATCTTATTATCATAAATATGAAGCCTTTCTAGTTTGGTGTTTTGAGAAACATCTATAGTGTTTAATGAGTTTCCTCTAATACTGAAATTAGTTAACTCTTGATTGTTTGATATGTCAATATTGCTAAATTGATTTAAGCTTAAACTAAGTACTTTTAGATTCGTGTTTTGACTTAAATCAATTTCTGATAATTGATTACTCCATAATTTTAGATTGGTAAGATTGGTGTTTTTAGTTAAATCAATTGAAGATAAATTATTTTGTGTAGCATCCAAAACGGAAAGGCTGTTTAATCCATCAAGATTTTTAAGCGTTGTTAAATCATTGTTTTTAATATAAATAGAATTTAAAGAGGTGTTACTACCAAAATTAATTTCAGTAATTTTATTGTTTTCAGCAGTTAAAACCTTTAATGAGGTATTGTTGATAATTTCTAAATTGGTCAAATTGTTATTTCTTATCATTAAATCCCATAGTTTTAAGTTGTTTCTTAAGTCAATGGAGGTTAATTGGTTTTCGTTGAGAAGGAGTTCTCTTAGTTCTGTGTTTTTTGATAAATTAATTGTAGATAGTTTGTTGCTTGAGGCGTCTAAGTATGATAATGCAGTAAAATCTTCAATTCCTGTTAAGTCATTAATTTCCTTGTGTTTTATATCTAAGTCGGTTAGTTTACTAATGTTTTCAGTAGGCACATAATCATCTAGCTCACCAGAATCATGCCCTAAGTCAATTAATGCTTGTTCAAAGTTATCGTCAGGTACATACGTTTTTGGAGTACAATCAATATTAAAGCTTGCTGTAGGGTCTTTGATTCCGTTATTCCAAACAGCGCTATTGTTGTTTAAGATGTTTAAATTGTCTATTTGAATGCACTTTAAATTTGGATTGTTTTTTGCGCTGAACCCTTGAAAAACACCATTAAAACCATTACTCACATTAAGGAAAGATAAATTATTTCCATTAATAAATAAAACACGCATATTAGTATGTGAACTAATGTCTAAACTTGTCAGTTGGTTGTTTTGTAGGTATAAGTTTTCTAAACTTTTATTGGTGCTAATATCAATACTTGATATTTGATTAGTATATGCAATTAGTTTTTGTAGCTTTTTGTTATTACTAGTATTTATTGAGGTCAATAAGTTGTTGGGAACTTGTAAATCTTCAAGTTCAGTTAGTAAGCTTAGGTCTATAGAGGTCAGCTTATTATCCGATAAGTTTAGGCTTTTAAAAGGAATGTGATTTACAGGAAAAGCAAGTTGTACTTCGGTTAATTTGTTAATTGAAGCATCTAGTGTTTCCAAAGCATCTAAGGGTGCTACATTTAAGCTAGTTAATTTGTTGTTTTGTAAAAAAACATTGGTTAATCCTAGTTTTCCAAATTTAATCGAAGTTAATTGATTGTAAGGAGCTGATAACAATTTTAAGGAATAATGTATAGTAAGCTCTAAGTTGGTTAAGTTATTGTTACTACAACGTAATATCTTAATATTTTTAAAAGCGTTTATACCAGTTAAGTCATTAATGTTTTTATTGGTAACATTAATTTCGGTAACAACTTCTGCTTCGGTAATTTGTATTTCACCATCCTTGTTAGTGTCAATTAAAGGATTATGATTTAATAAAGCGTTTTTAAAGTTAGCATCTGGGATGTTAACTATTTGAGAAAATGTTGTAGCCGACAAAAATAAAACTACTAAAAAAGTAATTTTTTTCATAATTATATGTATTTACAAATGAGTTAATTATTGCGGGCAAAATTAGACGCTATACCAAAGCAAAAAACCACCCGAATAGGGTGGTTTTTTTGTGCTGGTGTTTTTGTTGTTATTTATAAGGAGTACCATACTTATCTATAATTTCTTGTTTACTATTTACTTGTAGCTTATCATAAATATGCTTTGCATGACCTTTAACAGTGTTCAAAGAAAT
This sequence comes from Tenacibaculum sp. 190524A02b, assembly GCF_964036645.1. Taxonomy (NCBI): domain Bacteria; kingdom Pseudomonadati; phylum Bacteroidota; class Flavobacteriia; order Flavobacteriales; family Flavobacteriaceae; genus Tenacibaculum; species Tenacibaculum vairaonense. The sequence goes on from NZ_OZ038525.1 coordinate 4,503,981, forward strand.
AAAAAGTTCTTTAGCAATAGATGGGTAACTTTTACCTTTAGCTAATAGTTGTAAAACATCATTTTCTCGATTCGTGAGTTTTTTTTCAACGGGCGTTGCGTTGAATGATTCAACTACTTTTCTTGCAATTTTAGCACTCATTGGTGCACCTCCATTTTTTGCTTGTTCTAAAGAATTGATTAAGCTTGTAGGGTCTAGGTTCTTAACTAAATAACCAATAGCACCAGCGCACAATGCGTCAAATATAAACTCAGAGTCTTCATGAACAGTGATAACAACTACAATTAATTCAGGATGCATTTTTTTTAGATTTTTAAGTCCTTGAATACCATTGATGCCTGGTAGTTGAATGTCAGTAATTAGAATTGTTGTTTGAGTAATGTCAAAATCTGAAGGGATACTCTCATAAGAGGTGTAAGCTCCTGTTACCTTGTATTCTTCTTGTAAGTTTATAAGCTCTGTAAATGAGTTTAACAAGGTAAGATTGTCTTCTATTATTAATACGTTTGTCAAAGCTTTTTTAATTATTTAAATGTCCTTTAAAAGTAATTATGGTGTTTTGCTTGTCAGAGAAAATAAAAAGTTGTGTATTTATCTTTTTAGCTCTGTTTTTCATGTTTAAAATACCATTTTGTCTTTGAATTTCTTCGATGTTAAATCCAACACCATTATCAGATAACGAAATTAAGAGTTCTTTATTGATTATTGAAAATAAAAAAGTAACTTCTGTAGCTTTACTATGTTTTAAAGCATTGGTCATTGCTTCTTTAAAGATAAAAATGAGTTGTTTGCTCCAATAATATGGAAGGATAGTATCTTTTTGTGGCTGCTCGGATGCTACATGGAAATGAATATCAGTATTATTAAAGAGGTTTTTGCCAAACTCAGATAAGTAAATTAGAACTTCATCTAAGCTATCACTATTGTTATTTAATGACCAAACAAAATCTCTCATGCCTGAATATAAATAATTGCTATCTTCTTTAATTTTTTCAAGTTTAAGGTAAGTGTCGTTCTTTTCTGGGTTTTTTACTAATAGCAGATTAGTTAACATGGTTATACTTGCTAGTTTATTCCCTAATTCATCGTGAAAGTCCTGAGCTAAGTTTTTTCTAACTGTAGTTAATGTCCTTTTTAAATTTTCTCTTTCTTGGATGGTGTTTTTTAATTCATTGTTTTTTTGAATACTTTTCTGAAGAAGTTTTATAATGAAAATAATTATAATAATAGCAATAACTACGGTTAGTAGAGTATAGAACCAGCTTTGTAAATACCAAGGGTAAATTATTGTAAAGTGATAAGGAGGAGTTTTTTTCCAGTAGCTTAGGTTGTCTTTATATTTAAAAACTATGGAGTGTTTTCCTTGGTCTAAATAATTAAAGTTGAAATTAGTATTATTAGCTTCTGTCCAGTTTGTATCATCTAGTTTATAAGCTATCTTTACATTTTTGCTGTTTTTTAAGTTGAAAGGAAAAATAGTAAAACTACTGTTTTTTTGAGTGATTTTTAAAGGAGGTAGAGTATTGGGTTTGAAAGGTTTTGAATTGTCATATCTAAATAGTCCTTTATTACCTGTAGCATAAATGTAATTGTTGTGTGAAATTACTTTGGTGATAAATGAGGATTTTTGACCTTGAGATTCATCTATGGTATAAAATTGTTTTCCATGCATAACATTTAGACCACGTTGGGTGCCTAGCCAAATAATACCGTATTTATCAATAATTAAATCGTTTATATGATTACTTGCCAGACCATTTTTAGTAGTAAACTGTTGTATGGTGTCTTTAGTGACTTTAAATAAGCCTCTATTGGTGGCCAATAGTAAATTACCATTCTCTTTAATTAAAAAATTATTAATCTTTTCAGCAGGGAACTTATATTTTCTATTGTATTCTTTTATTTTTAAGTTCTTTTGTAGATCATAAACTTGAAGTTGTTTTCTTTTGGTTAATAGGTAGAGGATGTCGTTTTTAATAATTGCTTTCTTAACTATAAACTTATTAGCTATTTTTTTTACTAATTTATTGTCTTTGTATATAGTGATATTGTTGTCTACTATTTTTATTAAGAATCCATTAGAGTCAATAGTGTAGCCGTCATAAGATGTAATTTTATAATTAAGGTTTTTTGTTTTTTTATTAAATTGACTTAGTTGGTGTTCGGTTAGAATGTTAAGGGTGTTGTTGTGTTTGTTATATGTAATTCTTTCTGAATGAATAGGAAAGTTGAAGGTTGTGGCAACCTTTGTGTTGTCTAATTTATAGATTTTATTTGTGGCTAATAAGTATAATTGATTTTTAATGATAACGGCACTTTTTAAATCTGAGTTGCTAAAGGTTTCATCGCTAAAAAATTTGTTTTTGGTATAAGGGATAAAAAAGACTCCATTTCCATAGGTAGTTATCCATAGGTTTTCTTGATTGTCAATCAAAAAGTCTGAAATCATTTTGTCTATTTTTAATAGCTCAGATAAACAAGATAATTTGTTTGTGCTAGTGTTGTATTTATAGATTTTTCTTTGAAGTGTTTTGTAGGAGTTAGCGATAAAGTATATTGAGTTTTTATAGGGAAGAATTTTTATGATTTTCGAGTGCTCAATATTGTTAAAATTAAGTCTTTTGCTAATGGTAGTTTTGTTAGATATGTATATGGTGTTATCAGACCCAGTGTAGTATTTATGCTCTTTTGATTTTTTGTAAATAGTATAGACTGGAGTGTTTTTAAATTGTTTAAAAGAAGGTATAGACTGGTTGTTTCTTAGTTGGTGTACTCCTTTTAAAGACTTTCTGTTCGGAGTTGTTTTGGTTCTGATGGTATTATGAATAAAAACAATACTATCAACAACGCTTTCAGAAATATCATAGCTTTTGTTACTTGAAGCAAAAAATTGACTTTTTGATAATAAATAGGAATCCTTTGCTTTAAGAAACCATCTTTTTTCTTTGTTCTTCTTGTAGATGGAAAAACTATTAATTGCTGTTTTAGCATAAATAGATTGGTCTTTTAAAACGGCTAGCTGGTTTATTTTTTCGTTATTGTCATCTATATATTGTGAGGATTTATAAATAGTGTCATTTTTCATAAAATGAAGGCCTCCACCCCAAGTAGCAATAGCAAATTTATCTTCTTTTAATTCTAAAATGTCAATCACATAATTAGACGTAAGTCCATTTTCATAACCATAATTGGTGAATTTTTTTCCGTCAAATTTGGTGAGCCCATCATCAGTACCTATCCATATATAATTGTTACTGTCTTGTATAATACCATAGGTAATATCGTGAGGCAAGCCATCTTTACTAGAAAAATGTTTGTATATAGGAGTCTGAGCAGCTATTTTGCTTGAGAAAAAAAATAATAGTATAAAATAATATGGAGGCAGCCTTAAACTCAATAGTTTTTTTGCGCAAGATACAGCAAAAAATAAAATAAGGAAGTTGCTTAATAGGTGTGGATAGCTTTACTTGTAGCAAACAGGTAATATTTCTCCTTTCATTAAAGCATACTTTTGTATTTGTTCAGCAGATGTTTTTTGAGTGTAGTTTATTTCATCAACCTTAAAGCCAATGCTACGAAGCTTATCAAAATAATCTAAACCATAAACTCGGACATGATCGTATTGACCAAAAATTTTAGCTCGTTCTCTAGGGTCGGTTATCGAATCATCTTCAAAAGTAGTTTTTCTACTAATGTCTTGAGGGATTTGAAAAATACCAAACCCATTAGTTTTCATAACACGATACAGTTCTTGCATTGCTTTAGTGTCATCAGGAATATGTTCTAGGACATGATTGCAAAAAATAATATCAAATTCTTCATCTTTAAAAGGTAAATCACAAATGTCAGCTTTAACATCTGCAATAGGTGATTCTAAATCAGAGGTTATATATTCAATGTTTTTTTGATTCCTAAATCTTTTTAAAAAACATTGTTCTGGAGCAATATGTAATACTTTACGTTTTTGGTTACTGGTAAAGAAGTCAGTTTCATTTTGAAGAAAAAGCCATAAAAGGCGATGTCTCTCTAAGGAAAGTGTAGAAGGAGATAAGGCATTTTCTCGTTGCTTACCATATCCATATGGAAGTAATTTTTTAAACGATTTACCATCAATAGGATCTGTAAAGTTTTTACCTTTTAACCACCAAGAGATGATTGGTCTGACCCAATAACTTAGTTTTATAAGTAATGGACGAGGTATGGTGTTTAGTATGAGTTTAAAAAGTTTTTTCAATAGATTTTATTTGTAATCTTCTCTTACAGGGTAAAAAACATCTGTTACTTTACATTCGGTTAACGCTTTGCCGCTATGAACAATATTTGAAGGAATTACAGCAACCATTCCGGGTTCAAAAACCTTAGACACGCCATCAATGATAAGTTCTAATTTTCCTTCAATAACTTGTGTGATTTGTGTGTGAACGTGGCTGTGTTCTGGTAAAATAGCTCCTGATTTGATATCTATATAACCTATAGTGTTTGTCTCAGTGTGAATAAATCTAGCCAAAAAACCAGGAGCTATTTCCTTAGGTTTGATAGTGTTAATATGCATGTGTTTTATAGGTTTTGTCTGAATTCGTCTTCTTCGTTGCTTTCAATACCTAAAGCTTCATAAATGTATTTGAAAGTAGAAAGTAATTCGGGTTTTCCATTAACAATAGCTACATCGTGTTCAAAATGTGCACTAGGCTTGTCATCTAAAGTAGTAATAGTCCAGCCGTCTTTATGTTGTCTAATTTTATGAGTTCCCATATTGGTCATAGGCTCTATGGCAACTACCATTCCTTCAACAAACTTTTTACCACGACCTCTACGTCCGTAATTAGGCATTTCTGGATCTTCATGCATTTTTTTACCTAAACCATGACCCACCAATTCTCTTACTACTCCGTAACCATGTTTTTCAGTAAAGTTTTGTATAGCATATCCAACATCTCCAACTCTGTTTCCTGCTTTAAACTCTCTAATACCCACATATAAACTTTCTTTTGTTATATCTAGTAACTTTTGAGTTTCAGGAGCAATTTCACCTACAGCAAAAGTATAGGCGTGATCACCATAAAAATCATTTTTTAAAGCACCGCAATCTATAGAAATAATATCACCTTCTTGTAAAGGAGTGTCATTAGGTATTCCATGTACAACTTGTGAGTTTGGGCTCATACATAAAGTATTAGGGAAGTCATATAATCCTAAAAATCCAGGGATAGCACCTTGTTCTCTAATAAAGTCCTCTGCTAATTTATCAAGGTATAAAGTAGTAACACCAGGTTTAACTTCTTTAGCAAGCATCCCTAAGGTTTTAGATACTACTAAAGCACTTTCGCGCATGATTTCTATTTCTTCTCTAGTTTTTGGTTTGATCATTTTGAAAATATTGAAGCGCAAATTTACGGTTATTTTTGATAAGGATGCTTATAAGGTTGCCCTGAAATTATTTTTAAAATATCATCTTCTATAGTACTTCCTTCCAAGGCATGTTCTACAAATCTACCAATTTCTTTTCCATTTTTATAAAAGATAAAAGTAGGTACTCTAATTATATCAAAACCTTTTTCTAAACCTTTGGCTTTTTTCTTTTTATTAACGGTAACTAACTCAAGGTTTTTGTAGTCAAAATTTGCCTCATCTAAAAGTTTGTAAAAATTGGGTATTTCTCTTTGACTATCACTGCACCAAGTTCCCATAAAAGCTTTAATACTAACATTATTTAAGTTTTGCTTTAATTTTTTACTTGTATTTTTATCAACTTCATAATACGAGTAAAAATCATTAAACCATTCACTACCATAAGGTTCTTGCTGAAAATCTTTTTTAGTAGCAATTCCTACTAAATGACCATCTTTGTTTTTAGCTGCAGGAAATTTTTGAGTACTACCACAAGCTATAAATAGTACAATTGATAAAGTAAAAAATAGTTTCTTCATTAGTTAAATTAGTATTATATAAGAGAGTGTTGTGTCATCTCTTTAGGTTGTGCTACGTCCATTAGTCGTAAAATAGTCGGAGCAATATCGCCTAAAATACCATTTTTTATTTCTTTTAAATCATTATCAATTAAAATCATTGGTACTGGATTAGTTGTGTGTGCAGTATGTGGTGAACCATCAGGGTTAATCATAGTTTCACAGTTTCCATGATCTGCTATTAGTATAGTGGTGTATTCGTTATCTAATGCAGTTGAAATTACATCTTTTACGCAGATGTCAACGGCTTCACAAGCTTTTACAGCAGCTTCAAATACACCTGTATGTCCAACCATATCACCATTAGCAAAATTAAGACAAACAAAGTCAACATCTCCTTTTTGTAATTCAGGAATAATAGCATCTTTAATTTCGTAAGCGCTCATTTCTGGTTTTAAATCATAAGTAGCTACTTTAGGTGATGGGCATAATAAACGTTTTTCTCCATCAAACTCTTTTTCTCTTCCTCCAGAAAAGAAAAAAGTAACGTGAGGATATTTTTCTGTTTCAGCAATTCTAATCTGTTTTTTACCAGCATTAGCTAAAACTTCTCCTATAGTATTTTCAATATTTTTATTGTCGTAAACAACATTAATGTTTTTAAAAGTAGCGTCGTAATTTGTTAAAGTAACAAAGTATAATGGAAGTTTTTCCATTTGCTGTTCTAGAAAATCATTTTGACTTAGTGCTTGGGTTAACTGTCTTCCTCTATCTGTTCTAAAATTGAAAAAAATAACCACATCATCAGGTTGAATAGTAGTCACAGGTTGATTGTTTTCATCAGCCATAATTATCGGTTTAATGAACTCATCTGTAACCTTATTCTCATAACTATCTAAAATACTATTTTCTGCATTTTTAGAGAAACTACCTTGTCCGTTTACTAAAGCATTGTACGCTAATTGAACTCTTTCCCAACGATTATCTCTATCCATGGCATAGTATCTACCCGTAATAGTGGCTAACTTTCCAGTAGTTTGCTCCATATGTTTTTCAATATCATTAATGAAAAACTTACCAGATTTTGGGTCACAATCTCTACCATCTGTAAAAGCATGTAAATACACCTCTTTTAAACCATACTCATTAGCACTTGAAAGTAATCCTTTTAAATGATTAATGTGAGAGTGAATTCCACCATTAGAAACCAATCCTAAAAAATGAACATTTTTGTTGTTCACTTTAGCATATTCAAAAGCTTTAATTAATTCAGGCTCTTTAGCTAAACTTCCATCTGCTACAGCATTGTTTATTTTTGCCAGGTTTTGGTAAACAATTCTACCAGCTCCTAAATTCATGTGTCCAACTTCTGAATTACCCATTTGTCCTTCAGGAAGACCAACATGTTCACCGTCGGTTCGCAATTCTGCATTAGGATATTTATTGTATAGTGAATTTATATAAGGTGTTTTAGCATTGTATATGGCAGATACATCAGGGTTTTGTGTTATTCCCCAACCATCTAAAATCATTAAAATTACTTTCTTGTTCATTGATTAAAAATTGAAAGGTAAAAGTAAGAAAGATTTTAGAGGATTAGTTAAAAATTAACGAAACCGATTACGATTGGGATTAATGAGAAAAAAAGTATAAATCATATAATTGAAGGTGTCATACTAAGAAAAATAGTGTGAGTTTTATAATGATACTCTACCTCTTGTATTTAGTAAACTACATTATTAGTTTTTTTAAGTGTTTTCGAGTAGTTGAGTATAGTGGTTAATACTTAAATTTTTAGTGGTTTTTAATTACTAATATTTCAGTGTTTTTGGGTAGTGTTTTTGGTTCTGTTTTTAGGAGTTAAATTATTGTAAGTGTGTTTTTTATTTGGTGTTTGTGTTAGTGTTTTGTGAAATTTATAATAATATAAAATTGTTAAAAAAAAGACTTTTTGAATAAAAGATAAGAAAAGTTAGAAGTGAATCAATTGTAATTTTAAGATTTTTTTAACATTTTAATGTTTTCTTTTTCAATTCAATGTTTTTGAGGGCTTAGGGGTTTTTGAGTGTTTGTTTGTTAATGGTTAATACTTAGTTGTTTAATGGAAAACCCTTATTGATGTTTCAGTGTTTTTAGGTAGTTTTTTTAACACTTTATTGCTTTTTTTTTGTAAAAGCATCAGATAAATTTGAAAGGATGAAAATTTATTTAGACCGGTTATTAATAATTTGGATATCAAATGTGATACCAAAATCACATTAAAAAAAGGCGTTAATTCCTTATACGTTAATTAAGGAGAAAACTTATATAAAAACTATAAAAATGATTCGATTTTTTTCAAAGAAAACTTTAGTTGTTGCCCTAGTAGCTGCCATGACTCTAATTTCAGTTAGCTTCAATTCAAGTCAAGTATCTACAGGGGAAGTTAAAGAGGTTGCTTATGTGGTTAACAATGAAGCGGATGTTCAAGAAGCAGCTGTTTGGGCGTTTTTGGCTCGTAATGCACGAAGAGTTTATAGAGCAGCAGAAAGAGCATACGTTGTTACAAGAGAAGTAACTCCTCATTATGCACGTGCAGCATCTGAGTACATACGTACAGCTTTTAATATACCTGTTGCACATCATTCTAATAATTTAGAAATAATTATGGATGAAAGAATAAGTGCTTTAGACTAAGGTATTTGTGTTAGATAGAGAGGTGAGGTTTTGCCTCTCTTTTAAAATGTACTACTATTATTATTTAGTATAACCAACTTAATCAAAAATGACAAAGATTCAAAAAATAATATATTATTCGGTTTTATCTATTTTTTCATGTTACTGGTTCACTACTATTTTTTTTAATACACCAGATAATTATATAAAAATAAAACTATTGAAAGAGCATAGAGCTTTTGAAACTTTTTTTTATCAGAATTGGGGTTTTTTTGCACCTCCACCTAATACAAATGAAAGGTTGTATTGTGTAATTCATAATAAAAAAGATAGTGTTGTTTCTAGAGTATTTGAACTGGTATCTCCAATTATTGAAGAAAAACTTGAAAAAGCACCTTTTAATTCCAAAGCAGACTTAATGGATTATGTGATATCTTCATCAACTGTTGGGCTTAATAATAAAATGGTTTCTTTAAATAAAACTATAGCATATATGGAAACTAAAGGAAAATTAACGGAAAAAGAACGTAAAGAAATTTTAACACAAGGAGTAGAGGAAACCAATCATTTTAAGACTTTGATAAAATATGCCAAAGAAATTGCTTTAAAAAAGAGTGTAGATTTAGATGAAAGCTTAATTTCTATAGAGCTCACTAAGATAAGGATACCCAAATTTGTAGATAGAGATAAAAAGGTAAGTCTTGATGAAGATAAGGAGGAGTTAATTTTTAGAAGTAAATTGTTTGATTCAAAAAGTATTAATAAAATTGATAGATATGAACCAAAGCTTTATGGTGAAAATTAATTTTTTAATTTATAAACTAGATTATGGAAACAAGAAGATTTTTTATCGATAAAATAATAGATAACTTATCAACCAAACACAACTTTACTTTTTATGCAGCATTTTTAAGAATATTTATATGTCTGTATTTAATTAAAGATGTAATAATAACAATGCAGTTTAAAGACCTTTTTTATAAAGGTAAAATGTATTTAGAAACAGGTAATTCGGTTTTGCTTGATGTATTAGGTGTTTCTACGCAGTTTGTTAGAGATAATTTTGAAATATTTAATGGAATATATCTTATACTTATTGTATTGTATTTTTTTGGAGTGGGAAAAAATTTGATAGCATTATTTTTATGTATGTTTTATGAGGTAATCCAAAACTTCACTTGGATTACTCTAAACGGAGGAGATAATTTAATGAAATTTGTAATGCTCTATATGGTTTTTATAAATTCATATGAATATTTCTCTATAGATAAACAGCGCTTTAAAAATAGGAAGAATACAGCTTTTAATAATTTCATGACCAATTTAGGATGTTACTCTATTTGCATTCATTTGTGTTTAGTGTATTTTGTATCTGCCATGCATAAAATTCATGCAGATGTATGGTTTAATGGAATTGCTACTTATTACACGTTGTCTTTAGAACGATTTGGGGGAGGAAACGCTATTAATGAATGGCTTTCTAAAAATGGAACATTTGTTACGCTATCTACATACGGAACAATACTTGTTGAGCTATTTTATCCAGTACTAATATGGTTTAAAGAAACAAAAGTATTGTTTATTATTTCAGCAATAGGATTACACTTGAGTATAGCAGTTTTAATGATGCTTTATGATTTTCAATTGCTTTTTATTGCGTTGCAAGGAATGTTTATTAGTGATAAGTTTTGGATATCATTAGTAGAAAAGGTAAAAAGTAAGCCTTTTATTCAAAAAATGTTTTTCGATGATAAAAAAGAAGAGTTGATAAGTTAAGCTAATATATAATTTGATGTAGACTTAAGTGAATGATATATGAAGCTTGCTTAATTTAGTTTTAACATTTTAAAACTTTTTATTATTTAAGTATTAAATACATTTGGAGCGATGTAATTTTGTTTTAACCGGTCTTAAATAACAAACATTAGAAGTGATACCAAAATCATGTTCAAAAAAAGGCGTTAATTTCTTGTACGTTAATAAGAAAGTATTAATAATAAAAATAATAATGATTAAAACATTTTCAAACAAAGCTTTAGTTTTAGGGTTGGTAGGAACGTTAACTTTAGGAGCAATTAACTTGACTTCTGATGAACTTATTTCTGGAATAGCTATGGAAATAAATTTAAATGATAATAATAGAGTTCGTATTCAGGATATAGGAGCTGCTTCTTATTTTACACGCCCTGTTATTCGAGCAAATGAAGATGCAGAGAGAAGAATAGCAGGACAAGATGGTATGCCAGGACCAGCTATGAGAGCTCTTTATTTGAGTAAAAGTATTGAAAAAGAAATTGCTAAATTAGACAAATAGTAGTTTTTAAGTGAGGTGATTTCTTACCTCACTTACTTTTAGTGTAAAAAATTGTTAGGTGTAATATTAGTTTTACTTCATGGAGCCTTATTAATAGATATTTAATATTATTGATTATACGTGGAATTTTAAAAAAGTTGTTTCTTAAGACTTATTGCTATGTAGCTTTTCTTTTGATTGTGGAAATATTTGAGTTTATCACAAACCATATTTACTTAAAAGCTAAAAAGAGGGCTATGGTTTTTAGTGTGTAGGTTAGTTTTTTTGTTAAAAAAACACACTTTTTGTGTGGAGCTATAGACTAAATTGACTTCCATATTTAGTAGGTTTTTTATGTTAGGTTTTTTTTAACAAAAAAAAGAACTTGATGTTATATTGTTGTTTTTTTGTTTTTTATAGTGTTTTTTAACAAATAGATCTAATGGTTAACACTTATGTGTATAAGTGTTAACCATTAGCTTTTTTATAGGGTTTTTGAGTAGTTTTTTTAACGTTTTAACATTTTTTTTTTGAAACTCTATCAAATACATTTGAAACGATGTGAATTTATTTAGACCGGTTATTAATAGATAAAGCATTAAACGTGGTACCAAAACCACAATAAAAAAGGCGTTAGTTCCTTATACGTTAATAAGGGGAACTTATTATAAAACAATTTAAAAATGACCAAATTTTTTTCAAACAAGACTTTAATCTTAGGATTAGTAGGGACTCTAACTTTAGGGGCAATTAACTTAACTTCAGAGGAAGTAGTTTCAGGAGAAGCTAAAGAAACAACTTTAACAGATACAGATGTTGTTAATGCTCAAGAAGCAGGTGTACCAGCAGTAGCAGTAGCGGCACGTGTAGCTTATATGGCGTATAGATATTACAGAAGAGGAGGAAGACCAGGAGCGCCAGGACCAAGAGGTGCAAATGCAGCTTCTTTAGATCAGAACATTGCTAAATTAGATAAGTAATCTAATTAAAAGGGGCGGGTAACCGCCTCTTTTTAATATAAAATAATTTAAATATGAAAAAAATAGTATCATTTGTAATACTAGCTCTTTTTTCTGGTTACTGGGGAATAACTTTTTTCTTTACTGCACCTGATAATTATTTGAAAATAAGTCAAATGGAAGGAGGACGTGTTTTTAAAAAGTTTTTTTTTCAAAAATGGGGTTTTTTTGCGCCACCACCTACTAGTAATGATAGATTATATTGTGTTATTCATAAAAAATCAGACAGCACTAAAGTAAAAGTGTTAGAGCTAATAAAGCCTGTTATAGATCAAAAAATCTCTAAAGCACCTTTTAATAATAAAGCAGATTTATTGGATTATGTATTGTCAAACAACTTTATAGGGGTCAATGATGAAATAAGAGCAGCAAATGAGCTTATCGGATATATGGAAAAAGATAATGGAGTACTTAATGCTAAAGAAAAAGATAGCATTCTGATAAAATATGTTGAAGAAGCTCCGCAATTTAAAGCATTGCAGGTTTATGCTAAAAAAGTAGCTAAGAAGAACGGTATTAATGAAGATGAGCATTTAATATCACTTCGATTAACTTATTTACCTATACCTAAATTTGGTGAACGAAATAACGAAAGTAAAAAGATGGAGGAGTTATTAGTTTTTCAAAGTCGTTTATTTTAAAATATATTAACTTTATCATGAAAGCAGAAAAAAGAACTTTAAACGGATTAATTTTAAAACTATCTGCAGAGAATAGTTTTTCGTTTTACTCAAGTTTTTTAAGAATTTTTGTTTGTTTATATCTTGCAAAAGATATTTTTTTAACAAATCAACTAAAGGGAGCTTTAATTGAAGGAAAAAACTTTGGCCAAGCAGCTTGGTTAGAATTGTTTGGAATACCTACTAATTTTGTAATAGAAAACTTCAGTGTTTTTAGTATTACTTATCTTTTTTTTATAGTATTGTTCTTCTTTGGTGTAGGAAAAAATATAGTAGCTTTTATTTTGTTTATTTTTCTGGATGTTATGCAGGCTTTGAATAGCATAACATTAAATGGAGGAGATAATTATTTAAAGTTTATATTAATGTACCTTATTTTTATAAATTCCTATGAATTCTTTTCTATAAAAAAGCAACGTTTCAATTCTACAGAGAAGCAAGAACTAAGTAATTTGCTATCAAATTTAGCCAGTTATTCTATTTGTATACATCTATGTCTAATATACTTTGTGTCAGCAATGCATAAAATTCATGCAGATTTATGGTTTAATGGTGTAGCAACGTATTATACTTTTTTATCTGAGCGTTTTGGAGGAGAAAATGCTATCAACCAATGGTTAGCAAAAAACGGATTTGTTGTAACCATAACTACATATGGAACTATTTTAGTTGAGTTGTTTTACCCAGTATTAGTTTGGTTTAAAGAAACCAAATTAATTTTTATATTTTCTGCAATTGCTTTACATTTAGGTATTGCTTTTTTAATGATGTTATATGATTTTCAGTTCTTGTTTATTGTTGTTCAAGGAATGTTTATTAGTAATAAGTTTTGGCTATCATTAGTAGAAAAGGCAAAAAGCAAACCTTTTGTTCAAAAAATATTTTTTGCTAATAAAAAAGAAGAGTTGATAAGTGAAGCTAATATGTGATTTTATAAATTACTTTAAATAACCGTATAAATTTTGTAAATTAACAACTTAAAAATACGTCGGATAAAAACCAAAAAACAGATGAAAACAATTTTATTTGATGGCGTTTGTAACTTGTGTAACAACACGGTTACATTTGTAATAAAAAGAGATGTAAACAATGCATTTAAGTTTGCCTCTTTGCAGTCGGACTTTGCTCAAGAAAAACTGAAAGGAACTGGTATAAATGATTTGTCTACCATTGTTTTGATAGATAATGATGTGGTTTATACCAAATCAACCGCTATTCTTAAAATAGCAAAAGAGCTTAAAGGGTATGAGTGGACTCATGTATTTTTATGGATACCTAAGTTTATTAGAGATTTTTGTTACAAATTAATAGCCAACAATAGGTATGCACTTTTTGGTAAGCAAGATAGTTGTATATTACCATCAAAAGAACTATTAGAAAAATTTGTACAGTAAGTAGTAAGAAAAGATTAAAAATATTATATAATTAATTAAAAAAATCCAGAAGCTGTTTTTCAACACATTCTGGATTTTTTTACATTATATAACTACGGTTTACCTACCATATTTACGAATAGTTTCCTTAATTTTTTCAATTCTATTTTCAGGATCAGGATGTGTACTTTGGAATTCAGGAACTCTATTTGGTCCCGCAGCAGCTTTTAAAATTTGCATTACGTTAATTAAGTAACGAGGGTCGTATCCTGCATCAATCATTAATTTTACACCTAATTCATCGCTTTCTAACTCATCACCACGTCCATTTTTTAATAAAGTGTTTTGTCCAATACTATTGGCTAATTGCCCTAAATCAGCACCAACGGAAGCCCCCATGGTTAATAATTTCCAAAAATTAGCTTCAGTAATTCTTTCGTTAGAATGTTTACCTAGTACATGTCCAATTTCATGACCTAAAACCCCTGCTAACATATCTTCATTTAACCTTCCATTGCCGTCTGTTAGTTTTGAAAATAAAGCGTAAGTAATAAAAATTTGACCTCCAGGTAAAGCAAAAGCATTGATAGCTCTTTCGTCTCTTAGTAAATGGAAATCATATTTGTAACCTGATCTTTTAGCAACAGTATTGTTTACTAGTTTTTGCCCTACATTATCTACAATTTGTTGGTAATTATTATTAGGGTATAAACCTCCGTGTTGTTGTGCCATAGAAGGAGCTTGTTGTAAGCCAATGGCTATTTCTTGTTGAGGTGATAAGCTGATAGATTGGGTTTTTCCAGTATACGGGTTTTCTTCTTGTTGGCTGCATTTTTTCAAGTAGGCAAAGGCAACAATAGCCACGCCAATAAGTAAACGGATTTTAAATCCACCTCTTGTTCTCATTTGTTTTCTGATTTTTTGTGTTAGAGCTTAAAGGTACGAAATATATAATTTTTAGGAGTTGATTTTTTGTAAGCTATAAAAGACTTAAATTTACAGTGTTAAAACTTACTTATATATGGAAGCTTCTTTTGAATGGAATGAAGTAACTAAAAAGTTACCCAAGCATTTACATAAATTTATTGTGAAACAGCCTTATGGTGAATATACAGCCCAAAACCAAGCAGTTTGGCGTTATGTAATGCGAATGAATGTAGATTATTTAAGTAAAGTAGCACACAAATCATATGTGAATGGTCTAGGGAAAACAGGAATTTCTGTAGAGAGTATTCCAAGAATGGAAGGTATGAATCGTATCTTAAAAGAAATTGGCTGGGCAGCTGTTTCAGTAGATGGGTTTATTCCTCCTAATGCTTTTATGGAGTTTCAGGCGTATAACGTTTTGGTGATAGCTTCAGATATGCGAACGATAAATCATATTGAATACACACCAGCGCCAGATATTATTCACGAAGCAGCAGGTCATGCACCAATTATAGCAAACCCTGAGTATTCTGAATACCTTAGGCGCTTTGGAGAAATAGGCTCAAAAGCTATATCTTCTGCTAAAGATTATGAAATGTATGAAGCCATTCGTTTGTTGTCTATTTTAAAAGAAGATCCTAACGCTAGTGAAGCAGCGATTAATGAAGCTCAAGAAAAAGTTGAATGGTTGCAAAACAATATGGGAGAGATGTCTGAAATGGCACAAATAAGAAACTTACATTGGTGGACGGTTGAATATGGCTTGATTGGTTCTGTAGATGACCCTAAAATCTACGGAGCAGGTTTGTTGTCTTCTATAGGAGAGAGTAAATGGTGTATGCAAGAGGAGGTAAAAAAGTTACCTTATGGAATTGAAGCTGCTAATATGAGTTTTGATATTACCAAGCCACAACCACAATTATTTGTTACACCAGATTTTGCTTATTTAAGCTTAGTGTTAGATGAATTTGCGAATACAATGGCATTAAGAACGGGTGGTTTGAAAGGTGTAGAAAAGTTAATCGACTCTAAAAACTTAGGTACTGTTGAATTAAGTACTGGAATACAAATTTCAGGAATCTTTACCAATGTTATTAAAGATGATAAAGGCAGAGTTGCTTATATTCAAACAACAGGGCCAACTGCTTTGGCAAATAGAGATAAAGAATTGATAGGACATGGTGTAAATTATCATGCTGAAGGCTTTGGGAGTCCTGTAGGTAAGTTAAAAGGAATTAATTTACCTATTGAGGATATGAGCCCTAGAGATTTAAAAGCTTATGGGATTTATGAAGGTGAAGAAATGACTTTAGAGTTTGAAAGTGGTGTAGTAGTAAAAGGAAAAGCTATTACAGGTACAAGGAATTTAAGAGGGAAAATTTTAATTGTTTCGTTAAAAGATTGTAGAGTAACATATAAGGATACCGTATTATTCCAACCAGAATGGGGGATTTACGACATGGCAATAGGAAAGGAATTAGTCTCAGCGTATGCAGGACCTGCTGATGTAGACTCTTTTGCGGATATAGGAAAGGTTTCTGAAACAAAAACACATAAAATAACGTATTCAAAAACAGAGAAAGAATTGTATAAACAGTATGATGTTGTTAGAAAATTAAGAGAAAATGGTACGGTTTCTGAAGAACAAATACAGCAAATATTTAGCATATTGCAAACAAAATTCAAAAACGATTGGTTACTACCACTTGAATTGTATGAATTAGCATTGGAAAAAGATTATGCAATAAAAGAAGAAATAAAGTCGCATTTAGTTGGACTTAAAAGTAACAAAAGCTACCAAGCATTAATAGAAAACGGTTTACATTTGTTACATTCATACCAACAAGCATAGAATGAAATTATTTAATTTATTTAGAAATAAAAACATGAGTAACGAAATTAAAGAATACTTAGAAAAAGGAGCAGTGGTTTTAGATGTAAGAACTGTTGCAGAATGGAATGAAGGACATTCAGAAGGAGCAAAACACATTGTTTTAGATACCATACCTAACAACGTAGAAGAAATTAAGTCTTGGGAAAAACCAGTGATTGCTGTTTGTCGAAGTGGAGGAAGAAGCGGACAAGCAACTGAATTTTTACAAGGACAAGGAGTTGATATTATCAACGGAGGTCCTTGGGGAAATGTAGATCAGTATTTATAGATGAAATGTTATGTTAAGTGATTCTTTCTGATTTTAAGAATTATTTGAATAGATCATAATGATATAACTTGGCTATCGCCCTGCGATTAAAAAGACATATGAGGAAATGCTTTTAAAAGTATTTCCTTTTTTTGTGCTAACTTTTTTAAGAAAGCTTGGTGTTGCTCTGAATCAGGATTAAAAGGTCTATGAGCCAATCCTTTTTGTATGGTGGTTACTTCTTGCATGATTTGTTGCGAGTTCTCATCTATCCAAACAGATTGAAATTTTCCCCATATATAATCAATAGCGATATTATTGGGGTGAATCATATCTTCTTTATAAAAACGATAGTCACGTAATTCATCCATCATAATTTCGTACGAAGGAAAATAAAAAGTGTTTTTTCTAGGTTCAACAACACTATGAATAGCGCTTAACAAATGTGCTTTACTTTGTTGGTTTTCTATAAAACCATCTTTTAAATGTCTAACAGGAGAAACGGTGTAAATGATTGAAGCATTTTTGTTTACGGATTTTATTAAGACATCAATAGCTGCTAAACTTTCAGAAATATCAGTGACAGAAAGTAATTCCTTTAAAAACTTTTTCTGAGGTACTTTATGGCAATTAGCTACTAAATTATCTGTTTCAATAAGTCGATATACCCAAGCTGTACCTAAGGTAATGATTATGTGTGAAGCCTTTTTTAACTGTTTTAAAGTGGTTTTAGTAGCGGTGTTTAAATTAGAAAGAAGTGTGTTTTTTTCAGTCGCACTTAAACTAGAATGCGCCTCAAAACAATGCCATCGTTCATTATGTAAAAACAAATCTGCATCAGTATATTCTTTTTCATTAATAGCATTGGTTATTAGTTGTTCAATGGCTTTTGGCTGAAACAAAATACCATAAGGATTTTGAAGTGTTTGAAACTGAAAGTAATTCAGTTTGTTACTAATATTTTCTGAAAAACAAGAACCTAATAAAACAATGTTTGAATTATACTGTATAGTATTATGTTGCTGTTGTTTTAAAGGTATTTGCGTTTGTAAAATCATAATGAAACTTTAGAAACCGTAATATAAGGAAGTCTTTTTTGAAACCAAGTTTTAATTTCTTTAAAATCGTCTTGTTTTAGCTCAAGAAAAGAGATTAGTTTTTCTGAATCGTTGTAACGTATGGTAATTTCATAGGGTGTAATTTTAATTTCTTGAATGTCTTGTGTTGAAAAAGTTCTTTTTTCATTTTTTCGTTCAAAGAATAATTTTCCTTTGTCAATTTTAAAAGAAGAAGTTTTGCGTAAAAAAGTTCCTTTTATACCCAAAGTTATAATAATTAAAAGTGTAAAGATAGTATTGAAGTCAAAGTTTTTTATTGAAATAAGTATAGCATAGAAAAATAAAAAAATAGAAGGTAATACTATTGCTGAATAAGAAACATAAGTTCTTTGGTAATCATTTTCAGTAGCAATTAAAAGTGTGTTTTTATCAGTTTGTTTTTTCTTGAAAAATATACTACTAATACAAAGTATAAGAAGTAGTATTAACCCAATGGTGTGGTATGTTTTAGGGATTAGATTGATATAAAAGTCTACCTCTTTCTTAAACATATTCTCGTATAAATACACAGCAATCAAAGGTGTGATAATGTGAAACAGTTTTTTTATAGACTTCATTTTTACTTTTCTTTTACTGCAAATATAAAAGGTTCATTTTGTTTAGTAATGCTCACTTCGTTCATGAATAATAGAGTATTTAATTAAAAGTAAAATCAACGAGTGTGTAATAATACTCTCTTCTTTCATAGTGAAGTTGATTTTTATATTTTGTCCCCAACTAAAAAGTTTGTGTTTAGTGTGTCCTATTACTTTTTCATTAAGTTTGATGTCTTTAGGTGACCAAGGAAGCCATTTGCTTTTAATTTCAAGGATTTTTTTATCTGATGTTTTTAAAGCAGAGCTATTCCAGAGGAGTATAGGTTTTGTATAAAAAAACCTTTTGCTAAACTCAGTGATATCATAATCAGATAAGAAAAGAGCTTCCTTTTCTAATTTTAAAATTATTTTATCATTCTGATCACAGATATAAATGTGATTAGGTTTAAACCAACGACGTTTACGTATAGCATAAAATATACTAGTGTTTTTATAATAAATATCTAACCTGTTTCCATAGCCTTCTAAAGTGTATTCCATAGTGTAATTTTTAGCAATTATTTTTAGTCACAAAACTAAATAAATAACTAGGAGTAATATTACAATAAAATATTGGTTTATATATAGTTTACGTACTTAGATCAGTGTTGTCCCATGTCGTGTTTTTTGAAAGCATCCATGTTAAAGAATGTCTACGTTCATGAATAACGCCACCATTAGCAATAGGGTCAAAGTCATTTGGAACAGTTTCATGGCCTAGTTGAGCACTTCTAACAGCATTATGTAAACAATAAAATAAATCTTCTTTATTAATAACACTTTCTTCAGATACAATTTCTTGTTTTTTAACCCATTCTTCTATGTTTTCATCAAGTAAACAAGTATAGTTTACTAAGATATCCTGCATTTGCTCACCGCTCATCATTTGTCCGTTTATATCTGGTTCTTTGTAACCAAAATACCATGCTAAAGACCAGGCGTTTTCAAATTTCCAGCCAATAGAGTTTCTAGCCTCTTCATCAGTCCTAGACAAATCTAGAGTTAGTATTTCTTCATCAGTCATAAAATTTCTAAGATTATTCTGGTCAATGAAATTTAAAATTTTATTAGAAGGTAAATTGTCTTCAGGAATCATAAGCCATAAAACAAGAGCTTTAATAGCATGTAGTCTTAGTGCTATTTCAATAGAAGGTCTTAATTGTCTATCCCATTCTGTAGGTAAAGAACTTGCAGGTTTGAAGCCAGCGTTATGACAAGTAGCTAATGCTTTAAGTCTAAAATCTTTTATGTTAGAAGTTACTGAATTTTCTTTTTTAGATGTTTCTTCTAAATTGTTTTTCTTTCCAAATAATTTTTTTAAAAAACTCATGGCATAATTGTTTGAATTGTTATGGGATACAATAATAAAATTTTAAGAATAATTATAAAAAACTTTTAAGGAAAGATAATTTCTTGAGGTTTATATACGGGAAGAGGAATAATAATGTTTTAATGCAAAAAGCTCAAAAGCATATTTCCTTTTGAACTTTTTGTATATTTTTAATTATTAAGTGATATTAAGTTATTAAAAGCTATTCAGCTTAATTTAAATACTCAACAGCTTTTTCTAATACTTTAGGAATTCCACCAGGGTTTTTACCTCCAGCAGTAGCAAAAAAGTTTTGTCCACCACCACCACCGTGAATATACTTTCCTAACTCCCTAACCACTTTACCTGCATCATAACCACGTTCATTTGCTAAATCTTTAGAAATATAACAAGTAAGCATTGCTTTTTCTTTTGTTGGAGCTGTAGCAAATAACATAAATAGGTTTTCTATTTCTCCACCTATTTCAAACATAAGATTTTTAATACCAGCGGGATCTAAATCAACTTGAGTAGCTAAAAAGTGAACACCATTTACTTCTTGTAATTGATTTTTAAGATCACCTTTTAAATTTTTCGCTTTATCTTTTAATAATTGTTCAATTTGCTTTTTTAAGCTAGCATTTTCGTCCTGTAAAGAAGTAATCGATTTTACTACGTCTTTAGGGTTCTTTAAAAGTTGCTTTACATTTGTATGTGTACGTTCAACCTCTTCAAAGTAATCACCTACAGCCATATTAGTAATTGCCTCTATACGACGAATTCCTGCTGCAACGGCACCTTCAGATTTAATTTTAAAATACCAAATATCACCCGTTTGCTGTACATGTGTTCCTCCACACAATTCCATAGACTGTCCAAAGCGGATAGTACGAACACTGTCGCCGTACTTCTCACCAAATAAAGCAATAGCACCTTCTTCAATTGCTTGATCCATGGCAATATTTCTCTTTTCTTCCAAAGGAAGATTCTCACGAATACGTGCATTTACAAATTCTTCAATTTCCTGTAACTGATCTTTATCTACCTTAGAAAAGTGAGAAAAATCAAAACGTAAATATTTAGGGTTTACTAAAGAACCTTTTTGCTCAACATGCTCACCTAATACAGCTCTTAATGCTTGGTGTAATAAATGTGTAGCTGAATGGTTACTAGCAGATAACCTTCTAAACTCATCATTAACCACAGCCTTAAACGTTTCATTTAAGTTTTTAGGAAGGTTTTTAGCAAAGTGAATAATTACATTATTCTCCTTTTTAGTGTCGGTAATATAAATAAGATCTCCATTTGGAGCTTCTAAAGCACCTTTGTCACCTACTTGCCCACCACCTTCCGGATAAAAAGGTGTTAAGTTGAATACTAATTGATATTGGTCTCCGTCTTTTTGGGTCGTTACTTTTCTGTAGCGTGTTAGTTTTACATTGGCACTTAAGGTATCATATCCAATAAACTCTTCAGTTTCATCATCCATTAAAACAACCCAATCACCAGTTTCACTTGCAGAAGCCGCTCTAGAACGATCCTTTTGCGCTTTCATACCTTCATTGAATCCCGTTTCATCTACAGAATATCCTTTTTCTCTGGCAATTAATTGTGTTAAATCTAAAGGAAAACCATAGGTGTCATATAATTCAAAAGCTTTTTTACCAGAAACCTCTTTACCTTTAGTAGTTTCAATAACTCTATCCAATAATAATAACCCTTGATCTAGTGTACGTAAAAAAGATTGTTCCTCTTCTTTAATAACATTATGCACTAAAGTATCCTGCTTTCTTATTTCAGGGAAAGCATCTCCCATTTGGTGAGATAAGGTTTCGGTTAATTTATAGATAAAAGGTTCTTTTTGATTTAAGAAGGTAAAACCATAACGAACGGCTCTACGTAAAATTCTACGAATAACATATCCAGCACCATTATTACTTGGTAACTGACCATCGGCAATCGCAAAAGCAACCGCACGAACATGATCTGCAATTACACGAATAGCAACGTCTATTTTTTCATTCTTACCATATGCTACTCCAGTAATAGTTTCTATCTCTCTAATTAAAGGAGTGAAAACATCGGTGTCATAATTAGACTGTACGTTTTGTAACACCATACACAAACGCTCAAATCCCATTCCAGTATCAATATGTTTAGAAGGAAGTTCTTCTAAAGAACCATTTGCTTTACGATTGTATTGCATAAATACAAGGTTCCATATTTCTACTACTTGCGGATGATCTTCATTTACTAAAGATTTACCATCAACTTTAGCTTTTTCTTCTTCGGAACGGATATCAACATGTATTTCAGAACACGGTCCACAAGGCCCTTGATCTCCCATTTCCCAGAAGTTATCCTTTTTATTTCCCATTAAGATACGATCTTCAGGAATAATTGCTTTCCAAAAGTCATATGCTTCTTGATCCATTTTAGTACCGTCTTTCTCATCACCTTCAAAAACAGTAACGTATAAAATATTTTTATCTATTTTGTAAACCTCGGTAAGTAATTCCCAAGCCCAAGCAATTGCTTCTTTTTTAAAATAATCACCAAAACTCCAGTTTCCAAGCATTTCAAACATAGTATGGTGATAGGTGTCATAACCTACCTCTTCTAAGTCATTATGTTTTCCAGAAACACGTAAGCATTTCTGAGAATCAGAGATTCTAGTGTTTTTTGGGGCGGCATTTCCTAAGAAAAATTCCTTAAAAGGAACCATACCTGCATTGGTAAACATTAGGGTAGGATCATTTTTTAGCACCATAGGTGCAGAAGGAACGATGTCGTGCTGTTTTGATTTAAAAAAATCTAAAAATTTACTCCTGATTTCTTGGGATTTCATGCCAATCCTGTTTTTAATTGTTAATTATTTAAGTGTTTAAAAAAGAAAGTTGCTAAACATTTTTTAATTTAGCGGACTTCCCCACATCAAATTTAATAGTAATCCTGATGCTTAAACGAGCACAAAAATAGTATATTTAACATTACTAGAGAAGAGGATAGGAAAGATAGCAATAGCGATAAAGAAAAGTTAAGATGATTTTGTAAAGTTTAAGGAGAAATTTTACTTTTTAAGAGGTTTCAATTTTAAATTAATAGATACCATATTTAATGGGAGACAGAGAAAAACAAAGTTTTGAGAAGATTTTTGATAAGCATTACGGACGTTTATTTAATTATGCGTTTAAGGTTCTGAAAGAAGAAGATATCGCAAATGATTTGGTTCAGGATACATTTATGAAGCTTTGGGAAAGGGTTGACTTAATTAAAAATGAAGATCGTTCAGTTGAAGCTTTCTTAATAAAAACACTCAAGAATAAAATAATAGACCATTACAGGAAACAACAAGTCAAACGTAAAAATTTAGACCTGTATAAGGTAAATAAAAATGTAGAGGAGGAATTAGATAGTCAGTGGGAATTAACGGAAGCTATAAAAAAAGCTTACGCATTGTTACCAGAGAAAACGTTAGAGTTTTTTAAGTTATCTAGAAATGGAGGTCATTCGTACAAAGAAATAGCAGATATAAAAAAAGTGTCTGTAAAAACAGTAGAAGCTCATATATCCAAGGCTTTGGTGATTTTAAGAAAAGAATTAAAGAATTTTTTATAAAATAAATAGGGTGAAGGTAGTTGTTAAACGTTATATATTAAAAGGATAATTATGGAAGGCCATAAAAATAATATAGATTCGGACATTTGGTCATACATTAATGGTAAGGCTGAAGATGATGAATTGTTGAAAATTAAAGATTTGGAAGCTTCTGAGGATTTTGATGAAGACTTATTCAATGATTTATCAGCACTTCATAAACTAACAGAGGAAATTGAAGTACCTGTTGTCGATGTGCAAGCAAAGAAAAAAGAGTTCTTTGCAAAACTAGAAGCAAAATCAAATACTAATCAAATACAAGAAAAAAAAGAGATAAGAACTATAGGTTTTAAGAAAAGGCTTATGCAAATAGCAGCAGCGATTGCTTTAGTTTTTACTACATCTTTATTGTTTTATAAAGGATTTTCATCTGATTCAGTATTTATAGAAACGGGGTATGGAGAACATAAAAAAGTAACACTTTTAGATGGTTCAGTAGCTTGGTTGAATGCTTCTAGTAAAATATCTTATGATAAAGAAACTCCAAGAACCATTTTATTAGAAGGAGAAGCTTTTTTTGATGTAGTAAAAGATAAAAAGAATCCTTTTACCGTTGAAACACCTGATAAAGTTTTAGTAAAAGCATTAGGAACAAGTTTTAATGTAAAAGCCTATGTAAATGGAAGCTATTCTGAAACCGTATTGCTAACAGGTAAAGTTGAGGTGAGCTCTAAAACTACTTCTCAGAAGGTAGTATTATTACCTAATGATAGGGTTAAAGTAGCTAGAAATAATGGAGCGTTTATAAAATCTGAGTTAACTGAAGGAGAAAACGTATTATTTTGGAAAGAGAATAAAATTCAGTTTAAAAATAAATCGTTTAAAGAAGTTGCTGAAGATTTTGAAAATCAGTTTAACGTGAAGCTTCGTTTTGAAAATGAGACTATAGCAAATACAAAATTCACAGGAGCTTTCAATAAAAACATGCCAGTAAAGGAGATATTAGAAGTACTTACAATTACAAAAAGCTTTGAATATACTTTTGACAACGAGAAAAATAGTTGGATTATAAAATAAGGAAATAAAAAGTGAGAAAACTGCCATTTTCTCACTTTTAAAAATTGCTAATGATACTTTCTACAAATTAGTAATAACATTTAACAACCACAAATTTATGAAAATTGAGCAGCATTTGGCCTTGATAAGGCTGAAAATGTTTTCGCGTGAAAATATTTTTTTAATGAAATTAACTTTTTCAATCTATCTATTGTTCTGTTTGCAATTGGTTGCGTTTAATAGCTTTTCACAAGGAAAAGTAACCTTAAACTCAAAAAAAGAACCGATAGGAGTGGTGTTAAACCAAATAGAAAAACAAACATCTTATAGTTTTGTTTTTAATAATAGTGATATAGATATATCTAAAAAAATAGATATAAATGTACTTAATGAAGATCTAGATAAGGTAATGCCAATGTTGTTTGATACTGCCAAAATAAATTACCAAATAAAAAATGGGTTAATTATACTGTCTTCCAAAAAAAGAAAAAATAAAAATAAAGAACAACAGGCAAAGTACACCCTAAGTGGAACAGTTAAGGATGCAATTACAGGAGAAACTCTTTTAGGGGCTGATGTTTTAATTAAAGGCGCTGAAAAAGGTTCAGTCACTAATGAATATGGTTTTTATTCTTTAACCTTACCTGAAGGAGATTATATTATTGAAGTATTGTATTTAGGGTTTGCTACAAAACAAATTAACATAAAACTTGTAAGTAATGTAAAGTTAAATATAGATTTAAGTCCAGAAGAAAATAGCCTCGAAGAAATAATTGTAACTAGTAATACAAATACTAAAAGTCAGGTTAAAAATGTTTTAACAGGGTCTGTGAATTTAAAACCAGATGACATTGAAAAAGTGCCTGCTTTTTTTGGAGAGCCAGATATAACAAGAGTTGTGTTAACACAGCCAGGAGTGAGTTCTGTTGGTGAAGGAACAGCGGGTTTTAATGTAAGAGGTGGTGGCATAGATCAAAATCTATTATTATTAGATGAAGCGCCCTTGTATAATTCTTCTCATTTATGGGGATTATTTTCTGTAGTAAATACAGAAACCATAAAAGATATTAAGTTTTATAAAGGAGGAATTCCAGCTAGATTTGGAGGTAGAGGTTCTTCTGTATTAGATATGAGACAAAGGGAAGGAAATTCAAAATCATTTCGAGGCAGAGGAGGAGTAGGTCTATTATTTTCTAGGTTAACGCTAGAAGGTCCTATTAAAAAGGATAAAATAAACTACTTGGTTTCAGGTAGAAGAACTTATTTCGATTTTTTACTTCCTGCTTTACAAGGTGAAGATGCTAATGATAACAAACTATATTTTTATGATTTGAGCACAAAGTTAACATGGCAGATAGACGATAATAATAAATTGTTTTTATCTGGTTATTTTGGAAAAGATGTAATGAAAGCTGAATACTTGAGAGGTGATCGATTTGATATTGAAACTGGAGAATATGTAAAGCAACCAGATGGGCAAATAGATTTTGGGTGGAGCAATGCTACCTTGACTTTACGTTGGAATCATATTTTTTCAAGTAAGTTATTTATGAACGCTTCTGCAATTTTTAGTAGGTATAACTACTCCTTAAATTCTATTAATGCAGGTGGACCTTCACAGGTAACACAGAGGTTGAATTCTTTTAAATGGAGCTCTAATATTGATAATTATATACTAAAACCTGATTTTACCTATTTCATGGATTTAGATACCAAAGTACGATTTGGTTTGCATGGAACGCATTATAGGTTTTCACCAGCAGAGATAGATAATCAAGATGATAATGGTAATAATATCAATTTCATGACTGAGAAAGCATTTGTAGCTGCGCCTTATGGAGAGGTAGAAAAAAAATGGGAAAAGTTATCAGTAAATCTAGGACTTAGGTATTCTTTCTTTTTTAATGTAGGAGCACAAACTGTTGCGGAATATATAGATGGGTTTCCTAAAAGTTTAAATACCATTTCTAAAGAAGTTAACTATAGCAATGGAGAAATAATTAAGAGCTATGCAGGTTTTGAACCACGTATTTCTTTAAAATATAATATAGACGATTTAAAAGCTTTTAAGTTTGGGTATAACCGAATGTATCAATACATCCATTTAATTAGTAATAGTACTGCAGCATTACCTTTTGATGTATGGAAGCTTTCAGGAAAACATATAAAGCCCTTAGAAGTGAACCAAGTGGCGTTTGGATACGCTTTTGATACGCCTAATAAGATGTTTAATTTTACAATAGATAGTTATTACAAAGATTTTAATAACCTAGTAGAGTATATAAATAATGCGGAATTATTTATAAAAGAAAATTTAGAAACCCAATTATTGCCAGCAAAAGGTTATTCTTACGGGCTTGAGTTAGCAGCTTATAAAAATAAAGGAAAACTTACTGGAAATGTTAACTATACATACTCAGTTTCAAGAAGAAAAACAACCAGTGAGTTTATTCATGAGAATATTAACAACGGTAGTTATTTTGCTTCAAATTATGATAAGCCACATTTATTAAACGCAATGTTAGCGTATCAAATAACTAATTGTTGGCGTGTGGAAACATTTTTTACATATCAAGCAGGAAGGCCTACTACATTAATTACAGGGAGAATTAATGCAATTGAAAATGAGAATGACTTTTATTTAACTTATTCTGATAGAAATGCTTATAGGTTAAAGGATACGCATAGAATGGACTTGTCAATAACCTTTGAGCCTAAAGGGAATCCAGATACAAGTTGGCAGAGTAGTTGGGGATTTGGAGTTTATAATTTATATGGGAGAAAGAATGTTTTTTCAACATATTATAACAACTCTGTTAATACCTCAGGAGCTAATCAGTTAACAAGAAAAGAGTTTTCTTTATTAGGAGCTCCCATTCCATTTATAACATATAATTTCAAATTCTAAAGAAATGAAAACAATATTATTTAAAATATTTTCGGTATTAGTAATAGCTTTAATTTCTTTTGGATGTTCGAAAGAAGTCCCATTGGAAAATGCTTTTGAACCTAAAGTCTTAGTGTATGGGAATATCAATACAGAGCTAGTAGAAAGTTATGTGTCTGTAACTATTCGAGAAACTGTTCCGGTTACCTCCAAAGAGGTAAAAACAATAAGTACAGCTAAACTTAAATTATATAGCAAAGATATTAACGAAATAACCTCTTTGGTAACAGATGAGTTTGTATTTGATACTTCTGCAAAAAGATATGATACAAGAGAAAAGATACGACCCATTACAGGAAATTCATATTGGTTAGAAATAGAACTTTCAGATGGAACTATTTTAGAGTCAATTCCTGAAAAAGTAGCTCCTAGTGTTGAGATTGTAGATATAACGAAAGAAGATAATAAGACCAAAGTAACATTTAAGGATCCACTTGAAAAGGGGGATTTTTATGTAATCTTTTTTTACTTAACAGGGCAAAATGGAAGCATACTTTCAAGTCAAAGAAACATAACAAATGATGAGCTTTTTGAAAACGGGTTAGGCTTTTCTGTAATCGATAATTCAGGGCAAACAGCTGAAGTTAGAGTTATGAATGTAGACTTTTATACTTACAAGTTCATGAAAAATGTAGAGGCTCAAAACAGTGCTTTAGCCACGGATGGAGATAACCCTTTTTCGCAATTTTTTGCAACTCCTCCCACAAACTTAGAAGGAAATATTATTAATAAACAAACAGGAGAAAGAGCTTTAGGTTTTTTTGGGATTTTTAATAGTACTACGAAAACAAAAAACTTTTAATACACAAAATTTTTATTCGTAAATTGTATAAGTAGGGTTCTTATGGAATAATTAATAAAAGGTTTGGTAATGTGTTTTTTAGATATGGTTTAATTAGGTTGAATATTGAAACTATTATGCTGAAAAAACAAAATAATATGTTAATTTTTACATAAAAAAGGCAAGTAAAAAGGCTATTTTAAAACATTTTGTAAATTTGTTGTTCCTCAATTAAACCTCAAATATCAAAATGTAGCTTTAAAGGGCACAAAAATAGTGTATTAAGAAATATGGCCAAAGTTAAGTATTATTACGATCCAGATACGTTATCCTACAGGAAAATTCAAACAAGGAAAAGCGAAAAATATAAAAAAGCTTTTTTATTCGTTACAGGTGGACTATTAGTTGCTTTTTTAGGGTTTATTGGATTTAGCCAAATTTTATTAACACCAAAAGAAAGAGCTCAAAAAAGAGAGTTAGAGAATTTAAAACTTCATTACGAACTGTTATCTAAAAGAATGGAAGAAAGTTCTGAGATCTTATCAGAATTACAACAACGAGATAATAACATATATAGAACTTATTTTGAGGCTAGCCCAATTCCTGAAGAGCAAAGAAAAGCGGGATTTGGTGGAGTTAATAGATATAAACACCTTGATGGTTTTGAAAATACCTTAATGATAAAAGATGTGACTAAAAAGTTAGATGTGTTGTCTAAACAAATGGTAGTACAATCAAAATCATTAGATGAAATTGTATCATTAGCCAAAGAGAAGGAAAAAATGTTAGCATCTATTCCTGCTATTCAACCTGTAAAGAATGAAGATTTAAAGAGAATGGCATCAGGTTTTGGAATGCGTTTGCACCCAATCTTAAAATCATGGAGAATGCACAATGGAATGGATTTTACAGCACCAACAGGAACACCAATTTTTGCTTCTGGTAATGGAAAAGTTGTAAAAGCACATAGAAGTTCTACCTTTGGTAAAGTAGTATATATAGATCATGGTTACGGTTATAAAACTATTTATGCACATATGAGTAAAATAGTTGCCAGAAAAGGTAAGAAAGTAAAGAGAGGAGATTTAATAGGGTACGTTGGAAATACAGGACGTTCTGCTGCACCTCATTTACATTACGAAGTACATAAAAATGGTAGACCAGTAAATCCGATTTATTATTACTACGGAGATTTAACACCTGAGGAGTTTATTGCTATGCAAAAAGCCTCTCAACAAAAAGGACAATCGTACGATTAATACAGAATGCACGTAAATTTACCTGAAAAAAGATATTATAAAATAGGAGAAGTAGCTGAAGCCTTTGGCGTCAATACTTCTCTTATTCGTTTTTGGGAAAAAGAGTTTGAGGTAATCAAGCCTAAAAAAAATGCAAAAGGTAATCGGCTATTCACAAAAGAAGATATAGAAAACTTCAAACTTATTTTTAATCTAGTAAAAGAAAGAGGATTTACTTTAGAAGGCGCTAAGCAAAAACTAAAGAAAAATCCTGATAAAGTGGTAACTAATCATGAAATAATTAGTAGATTAGAAGCAGTAAAAGCAGAATTAATAAAAATCAAAAATCAATTATAAATACAAAAAATCAAAAATCATGAAAAAATGGATCGTACCTATACTAATTGTTGGAGCAGTTGTTCTATGGGCAATATCAGGATATAATGGAATTGTAGGTTTAAGAAATAACGCTGAGACTGCTTGGTCTAAAGTAGAGAGTTCTTACCAACGTAGAAATGATTTAATAGGAAACTTGGTGAAAACTGTTCAAGGAGCTGCAGACTTTGAAAAGTCTACTTTAACAGATGTCATTAATGCAAGAGCAAAAGCAACGCAAACTACTATTAATGCAGGAGATATTACACCTGAAAAAATAGCACAATTTCAACAAGCACAGCAAGGGTTAAGCGGGGCTTTGTCTAAGTTATTAGTTTCTGTTGAACGCTATCCAGATATTAAAGCAAATAAAAACTTTTTAGAATTACAAAGTCAGTTAGAAGGAACTGAAAATCGTATCAATGTGGCTCGTGATAGATACAATGATGAGGTAAATAAATATGATACAAAGATAGATAGGTTTCCAGGAGTTTTATTAGCTGGTGTATTTGGGTTCGATCAAATGCCAAGATATAAATCTGATCCAGGTTCAGAAAAAGCACCAAACGTAGATTTTAAATTCTAAAAAACATGTCTACAGTAGAAGACTTTCTTTCTGTTCAAGAAGAACAGGAAATTGTTTTAGCTATTAGGCAAGCAGAACAAAATACTTCTGGTGAAATTCGAGTACATATTGAGGCTACAGCAAGTATTTCTCATTATAACCGAGCACTAGAAGTATTTAGAATGCTTAAAATGTTTAATACCAAGCAACAAAATGCAGTACTTATATACGTGGCTGTTGAAGATCATAAATTTGTTATTTATGGAGATAAAGGTATAGATGAAGTAGTTCCTGTAAACTTTTGGGATACAACCAGAAATACTATGCAAGAGCAGTTTAAAAAAGGCAATTTTAAACAAGGAATTATTGATGGTGTAATTAAAGCTGGTCAAGAATTAAAAGCACATTTTCCTTGGCAGGTGGATGATGAAGATGAATTGTCAAATGAAATATCAAAAGGCTAAATGAAATTGAAAAAAGCTTCGCATATTGTTGTTCTTTTTCTAACTATATTGTTTGCTCAATATACTTTTTCACAGGGTTTTAAAATTCCTGAAAAACCTAAAAGAAACAAAGATCAAACAAGCGTTTATGATTATATAGGTTTACTTTCTAAAGGAGAGAAGAATAGATTAGAACAGAAATTAATTAAATATTCTGATACTACTTCAACTCAAATAGTAGTTGCAGTAATAAATTCTACTGAAGGAGAAGAAATTGGTTATTTAGCTACTAACTGGGCTCATAAATGGGGAATTGGTCAAGCCAAAGAAGATAATGGAGTATTTGTGTTATTAGCACATAAAGACCGTAAAATAACCATAAGAACAGGTTATGGTACAGAACACTTACTTACCGATTATGTTTCTCGTCAAATTATAGAATACAATATAATTCCACATTTTAAAAGAGGTGATTTCTATGGAGGGCTAAACAGTGGAGTTGAGTCCATATTCAAAGTATTACAAGGTGAATACAAAGGAACAAGAAAGCAATCTAGTGAATTTGATCCTAGTTTTATCATTTTTATAATTATCCTTATCATCTTTTTTATTATTATTTCCAATGGAAATAAAGGAAATAGAGGAGGAAGAAGACGTTACCGAGGTACAGATCCATTAGAAACAATTATCTTAAGCAACTCTGGAAGAGGCGGCTTTGGTGGTTTTGGAGGATCTTCTGGTGGAGGATTTAGTGGAGGCGGATTCGGCGGAGGTTTCGGAGGTGGAGGCTTTGGTGGAGGCGGAGCTACTGGAGGTTGGTAATTAATTGGGGTTAAGGTTTAATATTAATAGAAAAGTTAAATAGATCTAGAATTTTACCCGGAACACAAAATTAGGAGTGAAATCTAAACCATAAGTTTCAATAGTTTGTAAACTGGCATTAAAATCTTTATCGAAAGAAACTTCTTTAGTCCGTCTTAAGATATTTTTCCTGTTGTACAGGTTTTGAAACGAAATACCAAGCATTGATTTTATATTTTTATTGTTATTCCAGTAAAAATCAAATGTAACAGAAGAGTCTAATCTATGATAAGCGGGTAAGTTAGCATTGTTATATCTTTCTATTTCAATTCCATTGTTTGGATTTAAATTAACTAAAGAGTTGAAAGGTAACCCTGATCGGTAGTTCCATCCTAATGAAAAATTCCAACGGTTTAGTTTAAACTGTTGAGCTATATAAAGTGAATTTGAAATATTAAAGTTACCAGAAAAGGATTGATTATTATTAAAGTTTTCAAAAAGCAAACTACTGTTATTAAAACTGTAACTAACCCAAGAGCTAAGTTTTGAAGACCAATTTTTTTTTAATAAAACATCAAATCCATTAATGATAGCATTACTATTAAATATAGAACGATTGTAATTATTAAAACCAGTAGTTAAAGAAGTTAATCCATCAATTTTCTTGTGATATAATTCTATATCAAGAAACCAATTCGATTTTTTTAATAAAAAGCCAGAGCTATATTTTTGGCTATTAAGGATAGGGATGTTATCATTGTCAGATAAAGCCCAAAGTTCATTTTCTAATCCAAAATCTGAAGTAAAAAACTCAATAATTTTACTAGTATGTTGTTGCTTTAATTCAGCAGAACCATGCCACCATAGAAAAGGAAATACTTTTACTTTAGTAAATATCCGAGGCTCAAAAACTTCTTTTTGCAGTTTTGTTAAGTAACTATAACGAGCGCCTACATTCAGAGTGAATATATCATCATTTTGAAATCGGTAATTTCCTACAAAAACATTTACATTTTCTAAACGATCATCTTTAGATAAAATTTCAGAAAAAACAACGTTATTTTCTTTTTTTAGGTTAAATGATACTTGATGATTAGTATATTCATACCCTAATTTAAATCTGTGTTTTTTAAACTTTTTCAGTAAGTAGGTGTAGAAGGATACTTCTGTTAGCTTGTTTTCTTTTTCAGTAAAGTCGTAAATATCAGTTTCTCTTTTTTTTATGCCTTTATAATCTAAGTTATAGTCGGAATAATAAAGATTTGTTGACAATTGAGTAGTAGGGTTAAAATTGGTGTTAAAAGACAAACCAACTCCATTATTTTGTATTTCAAGTCCATCATTGCGTTGTTCTATAAGTTGTTCGTTTTTTAATTGATAGTCTAATTGATTTTTAATGGTAATGTATTGAAGCGATAATTTAGAATCATGATTAGGTTTATAGATTATTTTAGTACTAATGTCAAAAAAATGAAAATTGTTAATGCTTTCGATAAAAGGTAGTTTAGCTAATTCTTCGCCAGAGCTTACAGCTGTGTTTTGAAAAACTTTTTTAGAAAACCTTTTAATTGTTGGCGTTTCTAAGATGTCAGAAAGAGATCTCCTAGCAGAGGCTTGAATGGCTATTTTTGGTGATAGTTTTAAGTTTGAATGGAAATCAAATCCAGTTAAATTAAAACCAAACCCAAAGGAAGATTTATTTGGTATTTTTTCAAGAGTTTTTATTGAAACTACTCCACCTATGTGGTTCCCATATTGTGCTTGAGTAGCGTTTTTCATAACTAATACTTTATCTATAATATAAGGGTTTAA
Organism: Tenacibaculum sp. 190524A02b; assembly: GCF_964036645.1. NCBI lineage: Bacteria > Pseudomonadati > Bacteroidota > Flavobacteriia > Flavobacteriales > Flavobacteriaceae > Tenacibaculum > Tenacibaculum vairaonense. The sequence continues at coordinate 4,537,592 of NZ_OZ038525.1, forward strand.
AGCAGAAATTACTCCAAAAAAATGTGCTGTATTATATAATTTAATATTGTCAAATAAAATTAAATTTTGATCTGGAGTACTTCCATGAATATACAATCCAGAAGCGGTTTCAGTAGGACTATTTATTCCTGGTATTTGTTGAGTACTCAAAAGGACATCTGGTTCTGTTAATCCAGGAAGTACCCCTTGCTTTTGAGGAAGTAACTCGATAGTACCATCTATTTTTTTAACATTCCAGATGTTAAGAAATTGGGAATAATAACTTCATTTAAGTAGTCTGGTTTTTCAACAAGTTTTATAACTAATGACTCTAAAGAATTTTCCTTTTTTAATGTAATATTTTTAGAATGATACCCTAAATGACTTATGGTTATAGTATCGGTTTTACTGATTTTTTGGAGAACAAATTTTCCTTTGTTATTGCTTACAACTCCTTTGTTTTTCTTATATAAAATAGAAACATTGTTAAGTGGAAGCCCAGAAATACTATCTATTATTTTTCCTAGTATTTGAAAAGTTTCTTTATTTTTTTTTGTGAGAACATAGTATCGCTTACTTTTTCTTTTTACTATAAGTTTAGTTTGCTTGTTAATTTGTAGTAATGCTTCATTTAAACTTGGGTTATACGTTTTTGGTACAAGGATGAATTTACTGTTAATATTCTCATCGGAAAAAGAAAATTTAATGTTATAATCTTCTTCTAATTGTATTAAAAAATCTTTTAAAGGTTTAGGGTTTTGAGCTAAACAAAAAACTGAACATAAACAGCTTAATAAAACAAACCATTTTCTCATTTACAATAATACTTATTTAAAGAAGTGTACTTTTTTATCACTTAAAGAAATTTGACATTGAATGCTTAAACTCTCGGCTAAACTTTCTACAGCCAATTTTAAATTGTCATTAGGAAAGCTACCAGATATTTTTTGAGTAGTATTAACATTAGTTATTATAATATGTACTCCAAATACTTTTTCTAATTCAGCCAAAACGAGCTTAAAAGGGAGGTTTTTAAAATTACTTTCATTTAGTTGCCAAGAAGGTTGTTTTTGAATAGTATTCCACTTTTCAGGAGGCAAAGTGTCAATCCATTGAGCTACATTACCTTCAGTAAGAATTAACTTAGAGTTATTTCTTGAAACCGCTACTTTTCCTTCAAAACAAGTAACTTCTATAAATTGAGGATATGTTTTAATATTAAACTCTGTACCCAATACTTGTACATCTCCTTCAGAGGTAGATACTTTAAAAGTTTTTCCTTTTTTTACCTTAAAATAACCTTCACCTTGCAGTTTCAAACTTCTTTTCTTATGCCAGTTTTTTCTTGAAAAAGATAGTGATGATTTTGAGTTTAGTATAGCTTGAGAGCTATCTGGTAATAAAATGGCTAGCTGTTCTCCTGTGTTAGTTTTGTATACTTCATGTTTATTGTAACCTATAAAGAATGCTATTAATAAAGCTAAACTAGCAGCAATTGCAATTATAGGATATAATTTACTTTTTTTCTTTTTTGGAATATTTATTATAGCAGGGTTTTTAATTTTTTTTGTAAAATTAATATATGATTCATGATTGTTAATTTCAGGGGTATAAAAACCATTTGCCCCTTCAAGAATTCTCTTGTAAGAATCAAACTCCTCAAACTGTTCAAGAGATTGTAGTTCTTTTTTAGAAAGAGTGCCTTCAATCCATTTACTCATTAAATATGTGAATTTTTCTTGACTCATGATTTATATTCCTTCAATAGTTTGACGAAGTTTTTTTAAAGCTCCCATCATTCTTTTTTCTACGGTTTTAATTGAAATGTCTAATAGTACAGCTATCTCTCTATATTTTTTTTATCAATTCTATTTAATAGAAAAACTTCTCTTTCTTTGTCTGATAAATCAGCTATAGCTTCTTGTAACTTTTTTAAAAACTCTTTTTCTTCCATAATGAACTGTGGATGTTCAATGGTAACAGTATCTTTTTTTATAAGCTTTTCATGTTTTAGAATTATTTTTTTCTTTTTCATAGAGTTTAAAAAAGCATTATTGGCTATTTTGAATAAAAAAGCGGTTACTGTAGTAAGAATAACTTCTGCACAATTATTCCAAATTTTTATAAAACAATCATGAACAATATCTTCTGCCAAGTCAATATCTCCACATTTGTAATAAATATGGTTTCGAAGAGTTTGTACATTTGCCTTGTATACATCTTCAAAAACTTCTGGTGCACATAGTGACTGCTTGGTGTTTTTCATTAAAAGTAAAGATACATAATTTAAAAAATTGAAAAAAATGCAACACTAAGGTAGATTACTAGTTTTTTAGTGCTACATTTTAAACTGCTTTATACTTAGTTTTCTATAAAAGCGATATCATCTATTGCAGAACTACCCCCAGCTCTAATAGTAAGTGTATAACGACCTTTAGGAAGGTCTTTTGTTAAATTCTCTTTATAAGAGATCCAACCACCTTTGTGCTCTTTTGGGTCTATTTTAATAATGTGATTTTTAAGTACATCACTTTCATTTCGTTTAGAAATATAAATGTCAAAGTAATAACTATCCCATCCAGTGAAGTCTCCTGGTTTATAATATTTGAAGGCAATTTTTAAACTTCCTTTTTTATAATCTTTACTTAAAGAAAAATCTCTATGAGCAAATCCATCAGATACACCTCCACATTTCCCCATGTCATATCCAATAAAATTTGTTTTATTTCCTGAGAAATCATAAGCTTTCCATTTAGTAAATTCATTTACTTTACCTCTATAAATACGACCACATCTACCATCTCCTGCATCTAATGAAGATAAATTTTTAATTCCTTTTTTACCATCAGTAGTTGTAAAATAAAAACCATTACCGTTTCTTTCAAAATCATATAAAACTAGTTCTTTTTCAGTGGAGGTTGTAGCTGTAGAAGCGTCTTGGGGTTGTAACATGTTTTCGTCGTTAGAACAAGATGTAAACAATAATCCCCCGTTTAACATTGCTAAAAAAATTAATTTTTTCATCTATCAATATTTTAATTTGTGATTTATTCACACTTAATACAAATAGCTAATTTTTTTCCCTACGTTTTTTTTATTATTCTTTTTTTGAATGGAGAATTTGATGTCTTTTTTAAAGTTTTAAATTAGAAGTGTCTTGTGTGTTTATGGTGTTGATTAGTAGTGGGTTAATTGTGTTTTTGTTTTCAGTGTTCATATAGAAGTAATTCTTTATTTCTTGCTTATCGGAATCCAAATCTCTTCTTCTGAATTCGGATCATTATTTCTATAGTTAATGCCAAGTACTTCAAAATGTGGCCTGTCATCAATGATATATGGAGAATTAGGAATCCATTCTGAGAAAATATATTGAAAAATAGAAGTATCAGCACTAGATCCTTTATAATCAAAAACAGCATAAAGTCCAGCTCTTAAAACAAACGATTCCATATTAGAAGGAATTTTTTCAAAATTAAGGACTTCTACAGTTGCCCATTTTTCGAACTCGTTGTTAGGAAGAAACTGTTCGTAATATGAAGGAGGATATATTTGCATGGAGATTTTATCTTCAGAAACTCTATTAGATACCTCTTTAATTCTAGGAGAAAATTTCTTCCAGAGTTGCCCCGTTTTATTATTCACCAAGTTCATAGTAATACGATGACCGATTAACTTTTTTTCGTTAAGTTGTTCAATTCTTGGTATAGGAAACCCCATTGTTAATTTTAAAATTAATGATGTTATTATAACAGTAAAAATACTCAATTTTATAACAGCCATCTATTAAAGGAAAAGAACTTATAAAAACAAGCAACCTCACAGTAGTATTACTGCAAGGTTACTTTCCCAAAAACCAACATGAAATAAAAACTATTTTTAAGGTGTAATTATACTCGAATAACTTCGTTTATATTACTTTTTAGTGTTGTTTTTATATATAAAATAATGAGTATGCTATTTACTCAAAAACCAGTTTTAAAATGGAATATTCATAGGCTAATTTTTTAGTTATTCTTGTTTGAAGTTTTTAAAAAAGAACTTTCATAACGAATGCAATTTAAAAATAACCAAACTAAACAAAAAGCTAATGTTTGTTAATTGTTTGCTAATAAGTAAACTACCTCGGGGAAAGCAATGAGACATTTAATAAGATAATAAGTTTAATTTCGAGGCAACCCTCGGGGTATTATAACCCTTTGGCGGTGCTAATAAAGCGATGTAGTTTTATAAAGCTGAAAGAGAAAATTGTTTGTTTTTTTTACATTAAGTTTTGATTTGTTAAAAGTAAAAACAAGTGCTAAACTAGTAATGCTTAATTGTATATTGCACAGTAATAACAAACAACCAACTATTCAAAACTAAATCATGAAAAAAATAGGATTAATTATCTTTTGTTTGGTAATACTATTAGGATGCAATAGCAAAAAATCTACTAAACTTAATAAAAAAGATTATCTTACTTTCTTTAAAAAAATCAAAGGAAAAGGTTGCGTTTCTGGGCAATTTATTCGTTGGAGTTATAATGCTTCGTTAGAAGAAATGAAAAAAGCTAATGAATTATCTGGTCAGTGGGTAGGAATGTTAGGTGCTGATTACTATGGGAATTTTAGAGACTCTGTTCCTTCGCCTAAAGGGATATATCAAAAAGCCAATCAAGCAATAAAAGAGTATTACCCTAAAAATGGATTGGTTAACTTATCACTTCATATAAATAATCCACAATCTGGAGCAAGTGCATGGGATTATGTAATAGATATTGATTCTATTTTTATACCAAATAGTCGGGTTCAGAAAAACTTGTTAAAAGAATTAGATTTTATAGCTGAAGGAATTGCTGATCTAGAAGAAAAAGGAGTAATGGTTATGTTTAGGCCTTACCATGAAATGAATGGATATTGGTTTTGGTGGGGAAAAAGTAAGCGTTTTGCAGAGTTATGGAAGTTTACCTATAAGTATTTAGTAGAAGAGAAAAAGTTAGACAATATGCTTTGGTGTTGGTCTCCTGATGCAGGACCAGGAAATATACATGACTATTATCCGGGAGATGAATATGTAGATATTGTAGGGTTAGATTCGTATGGAGCAGATTTACCTAAAAAAGCATTAGATGATTACAAGGAAATTTTGAAATACAACAAACCTTTTGGATTTTCTGAATATGGTTGCGTACAAGGAGGAGATAAAAAAACGGCTGCCACCTTTGATTACAGCGTATTAAAAGATTGGTTGCATAAAGAGTTTCCTGAAGCAGTTTACTTTTTAGTTTGGAGAGATCATTGGGGCTTTACAGGAAAGAAAGGTGTGGGTGCTTTATTGAATGATGATAAAATTCTTAACAAAGAATCTATAATGGAATTGAAGACAATAAAACAATAGAACTTTTGTTTATTTTTGTTCTAAGAGCAAAGATTTATTCTTAGTGTAACTATCCGTTTTTATATTTATGAGAAAAATAATCCCTGTATTCTTGTTAACATTAAACTTCTTAAATTGTACTAATTATGGGCAATTAAAAGTAATAACACAAGTTCCTGATAAGTTGGAAGAAGTATCAGGAATAACGAAGGTAAAGGGAAGTGATTTGCTTTGGATGCATAATGACAGTGGGAATAAAGCTGAGGTGTATGGTGTAGATATTGAGGGAAATATTCAACAAAAAATTAAGTTAGAGGTAAAAAACAAAGATTGGGAAGATGTTACTACAGATGAAGAAGGGAATCTTTATATAGCAGACTTTGGAAATAATGATAATAAGCGTAAAAATTTAGTTATTTATAAAGTACAAAACCAAGAAGTACTTAAAGGGGGTAAGGTTAGTGCAGAAAAAATAAAGTTTAAATACGATAATCAAGAGAAGTTTCCTCCAAAGAAAAAAGAACGTTTTTTTGATGCAGAATCCATACTATATTATAACAATGCTTTGTACATTTTTACAAAAAGTAGAGTAAAAAATAGTTTTGGGAAAACTAGTTTGTATAAAATACCTGCACAATCAGGTAATTATAGAGCAACTTATATAGGCACTTTTGAAACTTGTATGAAAGACATGCATTGTTGGATAACTTCAGCAAGTATATCGCCAAATAAAAATAAAGTAGCATTGTTAAATCACAATAAATTATTGGTATTTACCAATTTTGAAGGTGATAATTTTTTTGAAGGAGAGTTAACGGAGTATGATTTAAAACACACTTCACAAAAAGAAGGCGTCACTTTTAAAGACAATACAACTGTGTATATCACAGATGAAAAAGCCCATGGTAGCGGTGGAAATTTATATGAGTTTGTATTGAAGTAATTAGTTTGTTAGTTGTTTTTGTATAAAATTTATATGAGTTTGTAATAATTGATAAAGGAGAAAACTATTTTTCCATACTGAACTACTGAACTACTGAACTACTGAACTACTGAACTACTGAACTACTGAACTACTGAACTACTGAACTACTGAACTACTGAACTACTGAACTACTGAACTACTGAACTACTGAACTACTGAACTACTGAACTACTGAACTACTGAACTACTGAACTACTGAACTACTGAACTACTGAACTACTGAACTACTGAACTACTGAACTACTGAACTACTGAACTACTGAACTACTAATTTTCAACATACCTCAACAAGTAATAATATCCAACCTATAATTAATAATAAACCTCCTAAAGGAGTAATCGGACCTAAAAAACGTAGCTTTTTACCCTTAGCATCAGAAAGTACTAAACCATAAATACTGAAAGAAAACAAAAAGATTCCTACTATAAAACTCCAACCTAATAAAGTATTAAACTGTTTAAGATTAAAACCAACTACTAATAAAACAATAGCATGATACATTTGGTACTTCACTCCAGTTTCAAACGACTTTAATTGCTCATCAGTTAACACTTTTTTTAAAGCATGTGCTCCAAAAGCTCCAAAAACAACAGCCAACATACCATAAATAGTTCCAAAAATTAATAAGGTTTGCTCCATAATAGATTACTAATTTGAAAATGAAAACAAATATACAGTAAGTAATAGTATAGTTATGTACTAATGTTAATACTAAATAAAATATTACTAAATCAGTTAATTTTATAAAGAATAAGAACAGATTAAAGTGTTAAAAAAGAGAAGTTAAATGCAAGTAAAATCAGGAAAAAACGACTATACCATGACAATTTCGTAAATTTGCACTAAGAAATTCGCAATAAAATGAAGATACGAAACATCAATGATATACAAGATTTCGAACTTCCCTTACAACTCAATATTAGTTTTAGAAAAGTTTTTGAGGTGTTTCAAAAATATGCTAGTAATGATTTAAAGGAACATCCTTTTCATGAGTCAGCTAAAAGAATGATTCAAGAAATTGAAAAATACCCAGAATTAATTGAAGGTTTTTCTGATTTTACACTGTTAGAAAAATATGAGGAAATTATAGATATATTGTTAGAACCATTATTTCCTGAAATGTTATCCGGAAATGAAATTAAAGCGGCAAGTATTCCTTTTTCATTTACAGCTTTTAAGTTTACGGAGCGTTTTGCTAGTATAATACAAAATGCAGGAGAAGGTTATGATTTGCAAGCTAGGAATTTTGAGGATGACTTAATGTATATTTATTCTTGTACGTTAATCTTAGCAATTGTATACAATTATCCTATAGATTTAAAAAGACCATTCTTTTTTGATATTCCAGATACGCAATTGGGGATAATGAAGCATTATAGAGTAGCTTTTAATGGTGATTTTATGGAGGTGTATCCTACCGAAAATGCACCTAAAATTACTCAAGAAGATATAAAAGTACTTTTAGATAACTTTGATAATATAGAAATATGGAGAGAAAAGTTTCCTCCAAATTCATATATATTTAAGGGATTTGGTATCATGAATTTGTTTGATGTGACTGCAGATGAAACATTGAGCGCCATTAGAACTAATTTATTAGAAAAAGATGATGGTAGTATTGTAGAAAAATTACAAACAAGTCTACAAGAATTTTATACTATTAAAGATTTAAAAGTTGGATTTTCTGTATTTGATATCAGTAATATACAGTCGGAATCATTAAGAGTAAAAAAATCAGAAAGTTTAGTGATTGAAGAAGGAGCGGCTATTGCATGTAATGATTTCTTTTGTCATTATATTTTAAATAAAATATTTAGTGATACTGAAACTGTAGTTCTTTCCGATGTAGAAGCTTATGGAAGAAATACCAATCAGAATCAATTTTATAAAAAATTAGAAGCCCATGATATAGGTAGTATTATTTTAATACCTATAAAAACTACTAATGAAAAAGATTTGGTTTTGTTAGAGATAGCATCGCCAAGAGCTTATGAATTAAATTCGGTAAATAAGCAAAAACTAAAAGATATTATTCCTGTTTTTGAAGCTGCAGCAGAACGTAACTCTGAGGAGTTTTTAAATATTTTAGAGGCTACTATTCAAGAACATTATACATCCATTCATCCATCAGTAAAATGGCGTTTTTATGAAGCTGCTGAAAACTATCAGAATGCTTTATATGCTAAAGAAGAAGATGCTAAAATAGAGCAAATTGTTTTTGAAGATGTATATCCGTTGTATGGGCAAATAGATATTTCAGGATCTTCTATAGCAAGAAACCTAGCAATTAAAGAAGATTTAACCACACAGTTAACATTGGCTATAAATGTTTTGTGTGAAGCATGTAAGACAGAAGAACTCCCTATCTATGAAGAGTTGATGTTTCGTGTTAAAGAATATTTGAATGAGGTAAAGACTGGATTAAAAGCAGGAGATGAAATAGGTATTTTAGACTTTTTAAAGAAAGATATTTACCCAGTATTCAATCACATTAAAGAAATTGATACTTCATTAAAAGATTTAGTGAAGACATATACTAACAGTTTAGATAAAAACTTACAAGTAGTATATAACAAACGTAAGTCATATGAAGAAAGTGTAACGAAGCTGAATGATAAATTGGCTAAGTTTATAGATAAAAAGCAAGAAGAAGCACAGGCAATGTTTCCTCACTATTTTGAACGTTATAAAACGGACGGAGTAGAATACAATATGTATATAGGACAAGCTTTAACTAAGCAGAAAAAGTTTGATGATTTGTATTTGTATAACTTACGTTTATGGCAACTACAAACCATGTGTGAAATGGAAAACCTAGCCAATGTAACTAGAAAAACATTAACACATGATTTAAAAGTAGCTTCTTTAATCCTAGTACATAGTAATTCACTAGCTATTAAATTTAGAATGGATGAAAAGCAGTTTGATGTAGACGGTGCTTATAATATCCGTTATGAAATTATAAAAAAGCGTATTGATAAGGCTTATATTAAAAATACCAATGAACGTTTAACAGTACCTGGAAAAATAGCTATTGTATACTCTCAAGAAAAAGATGCTAGAGAATATACAAAGTATATCAAGTATTTACAATCTAAAAATCTTTTGGGAGAGTTGGAGCAATTAGAGTTGGAAGATTTACAAGGAGTTTCTGGATTAAAAGCTATGAGAGTTGAGGTGATTTATCATGATGAAAATAATAAGAAACCGACAATTTCTGTAGAAGAACTTTTTATGGACTTAAAAAAAGAGTTAAAAAGTTAAAATTAAATTTTTTAAATAGGGAAATAAAGCAAACTTTAGTTGTATAACATTTGCTTTATCATTTACAGTAGTTTTTTTATTCATCTAATTGAAAGTATTTTCTGCAATAAATTTCTTATGCTTGTTGAGGAATGGCTATATACTAGTGCGAGAAGGTTTTGTTGCGTTGAGGAATGGCTATATACTAGTGCGAGAAGGTTTTGTTGCGTTGAGGAATGCTATACACTAGTGCGAGAAGGTTTTGTTGCGTTGAGGAATGCTATACACTAGTGCGAGAAGGTTTTGTTGCGTTGAGGAATGTCTATATACTAGTGCGAGAAGCTTTTGTTGTATTGAGGAATGCTATACACTAGTGCGAGAAGGTTTTGTTGCGTTGAGGAATGCTATACACTAGTGCGAGAAGCTTTTGTTGCGTTGAGGAATGACTATACACTAGTGCGAGAAGCTTTTGTTGTATTGAGGAATGACTATACACTAGTGCGAGAAGGTTTTGTTATGTTGAGGAATGGCTATACACTAGTGCGAGACGTTTTTGTTATGTTGAGGAATGGCTATACACTAGTGCGAGAAGGTTTTGTTATGTTGAGTAATGGCTATACACTAGTGCGAGACGTTTTTGTTATGTTGAGGAAGTTACCTATTGGCATATATAAAAATGTATTCGAAAATAGTATTATACACCACTCTGCATATAAAAAGCAATAGCAAAAGCTAATACACTCACAATAATACCAATCATAAAAACAGTATAAGTGGTTCTCAATAAACTATATTTTCTATTTAAAACCAATCCTAAAAAGTATAAATCTTTAGTTAAAGAACCATACAAATAATCACGGTCTTTTAGCATTTCATCCATAGCCCATTCAAACTCAGATAAACTCATCTTATGAAAGTTTCCAAAGAATATTAAGTTTACCTTTTTATTAGCAACATCTTCTTTGGTAAATTTTCCTTGTGTAACATTAGGGCGTGTAGCCATAACAGAAAGAATAATAGATATGACTGTAAATATCATAAATACAATAGAAGGAATTACTAAATAGCTATTAGATGGATTATCTAGTTTAGGAATTAAAGTAGAAAGCGTCATAGAAATAATAATAGCATTTACTGAAAGTAAAATATTCGCTTTAGTATCTGCAATATCACTTAAAGTAATATGATTTCTTAACGCTACTCTAAACATAGTTTCAATACCACGTTCAGGCAAATCAATTTTATTTTTTTTAAAAGCAAGTTCTTCTTTTTTTTGTTTTAGTTTAACTAAGTCTTGGGTTACTTTTTTTTGAGTTTTTAATAACTGTGCTAGATTTTTACCTTTTTGCTTTTCCCAAGTTTTTATAGCACTTGTTGTGTAGAATTGATGTTCATTAGTTAAAAAATGAATGTTATTATTTAACCAATCAGGATCGGTAAATTCTAACCCTTTGGTAAGTTCTAATTCTTTACGTAATAATTCAGAGAAATCATTATAGTTTTTACTTCCTAAATGAGAGCAATCAGCATCTTTTAAAATTTTATCTAGCTGTGTAGAAGGAGTATTTCCCATTTTAGTAGCCATGATAATAGGAGTAATATCTTCAACAAAATTTTCAGCATTTTCTTGTTTTAGATAGCCTGTAGCAATTTTTACACTTTCTTCTTCATGATTGTTTGGATCTTTACTGTATCCAGTGTCATGAAACCATGCAGCGATTAAGAGTTTTTGAGTGTCTTCTTCATTTAAACCTTCAAGAGTGGCTAACTCTTTAGCCTTTTCAACTACACGTTGTGTATGAGCAATATTATGGTATACAAACTTCTTTTTTAAATTTGTATTTAAAAAATTAAGCACATAATGTTCTACATTTTCTAATAAATTACTCATAAATAGGCTGTTTTTAAAGTGTAAAAATAATCAAAGTTTATCATTTTTAATAACCGTAAATTAGCACTAGTAAATAAAGACTACTAATTATTAAAGAAAAGAAGCATGTTAACATGGAAGCATATTATAGAGTTTAGTGTACATGGTACTCCTGTTCCTACAAAACGAGTAGAAAAAACGGACGAAGAATGGAAGAAACTCTTATCACCAGAAGAATATAGAATTACTAGATTAAAAGGAACAGAAAGGCCTTTTAGCGGAGAACACTGTTCGTCTTTTAAAGGAGGAAAATATAATTGTACTTGTTGTGACACACCATTGTTTGATTCTAGCATTAAGTTTGAATCTCATTCAGGATGGCCAAGTTTTACACAACCAGTACAAAAAAATGCGGTTAAATACCATAAAGATACTACTCATGGAATGATAAGGGTTGAGATTTTATGCAATACCTGTGATGCGCATTTAGGACATGTTTTTCCTGATGGACCAGAACCTAGTGGATTACGTTACTGCGTTAATTCATTATCTATAAAACTAGAAAAAGATGGGTAAAGAAATAGCAACTGTTGGAGGTGGATGTTTTTGGTGTACCGAAGCCATTTTTTTAGAGATAAAGGGAGTTGAAAAAGTAGTATCAGGATATGCAGGAGGAAATGTTCCAGGAAAACCAACTTATAGAGAAATTTGTTCAGGATTAACTGGTCATGCAGAAGTCATACAAATAACCTATGATGCAGAGGTAATTTCGTATGCTGAATTACTGACTATTTTTATGACAACTCATGATCCAACGACCTTAAATAGACAAGGAGCAGATGTTGGAACTCAATATAGATCGGTTATTTTTTATCATAATGATACACAGCAAGCCATAGCAAATGAAGTAATACAGCAAGTGCAACCTTATTTTGAAAGCCCTATTGTAACTGAAATAACGGAAATACCTACTTTTTTTGAAGCAGAAGACTATCATCAAAATTATTACCATCAAAATAAAGAACAAGGCTATTGTAACTTTGTAATTACTCCAAAATTAGCAAAACTTAGAAAACTATATGCTGATAAATTGAAAAACTAGAAAGTATGAGTTTAAATTCAGCTAAAACAATACGATGGGGCATTATTGGATGCGGAGCTGTTACAGAAGTAAAAAGTGGTCCAGCCTACCAACAAATTGAAGGTTTTGAGTTGTATGCAGTAATGAGAAGAGATGTTGAGAAATTGAAAGATTATGCGGATAGGCACCATGTAGAGAAGTATTATACAAATGCAGATGAATTAATTGGAGATAAAGAAGTTGATGCTATCTACATAGCCACACCACCTGACTCTCATATGTATTATGCTTTAAAAGTAGCCAAATCAGGAAAGCCTTGTTGTATAGAAAAACCAATAGCAACAAACTATAAAGATAGTTTAGCTATTTATGAAGCCTTTAAAGAAAAGAACATTCCATTATTTGTAGCTTATTATAGGCGTTCACTTCCAAGGTTTTTAAAAATAAAAGAATGGCTAGTGAATAATAGTATTGGAGAGGTAAGACACATCAACTGGATGTTAAGTAGAAAAACAAAGGAAATAGATACGTTAAAAAAGAAAAATTGGCGAACAGATGCTAGTATAGCTTATGGAGGTTATTTTGATGACTTGGCAAGTCATGGTTTAGATTTATTTACATTTCTGCTAGGAGATATAAAAGAAGCACATGGAATAAGCACCAATCAACAAAATTTGTATACAGCAAAAGATGCAATTACAGGTTGTTGGCTACATGACTGTGGTGCTACTGGATCAGGAATATGGAATTTTGGAGCTAGTTTTTATGAGGATAAAGTAGAAATTATAGGGAGTAAAGGAAAGGTACAGTTTTCTGTTTTTGGAGAAGTTTCATTATCTCTAAAGACAGAAGAGAAAGAAATAGAGGTTTTTATAGAAAACCCAAAGCATATTCAAATATACCATGTACAGAATATGAAAAAACAGTTTTCTGATAAGAATTATAAACATCCTTCAAATGGAAAAACTGCAACACATACTGCTTGGGTAATGGATAAAATTTTAGGAAGATTAGTATAGTGCATTAGTAAGTTTTCGTGAATATCTTAAATAAGGAAACTTTAATAAAACTATAACAGTATAAAATAACCCAACTGATCGTCATAATTGTACATTGGTCTTGTAACAATGTAAAACAACTAAATGTATCAATTAGCACAAATAAATATAGGTAGAATAGTTGGGGTAAATATGGAAGATCCCATAATGAAAGAGTTTGTTGATAATCTGGATAAGGTAAATGAATTGGCAGAAGGGAGTGAAGGATTTGTGTGGAGGTTGAAAGATGAGTCAAACAACGCAGCTAGCTTCAATCCGTACAATGATGAACAAGTGATTATTAATATTTCTGTATGGGAAACAGTTGAAGCCCTAGAAAACTTTACTTACAAAACATTTCATACAGATTTTTTGAAAAGAAGAAAAGAATGGTTTCAAAAGTATGGAAAGGCACATTATGCCCTGTGGTGGATTAAAGAAGGTGAATTTCCAACTGTAGAGGAAGCAATTGAAAAATTAGACTATTTTCAAAAAAATGGAGCTAGTGAAAAAGCATTTGACTTTAGAAAAAGGTTTTCTAAACCTAAAATAGATTAATAAGTACTCTTTTTTAATAAAGCGGTTTAAACCACTTCAATATAATAAATGTGAATTTGAAATAACCTGTTAATTATTCAAATTCACATTTTATTTTGGGGCTAAGCCTAGATGTAATACCAATTGAATTTTAGAATTGTTTTAGGCTAAAAAAGCAAGTATAGCCATAGTTAAGGTTGTCTTTTTTAAACGACAAATAAACTAAAAAGAAAGAATTTATATGCGTCATTTTAATGTTTAATTGGTATAATATATTAAACTTTAAAAATAAAAAGTAAATCACTAGATTTTAGTTCTATTGATGTTGTTAAGTGTTTGTGAGATAGTTAGTTAAAAGATGTTAAAATTTTGACTTTTATAAATAAGTTTATAATTTAGCATTGATTATCAGGAGGATAATTATAATTTGATTTCTGTTGAAACATAAAAACTAACAAACAAACCTACCCTTGAATATATAGCAAATTAACCAAATTCGTAAGGTTAAATGTGTAGGGTATTATATATACTTTTCTAAATAACTGTTCTATCAGTTTCTATTTTTTATAAAACAATTGTGTTAACCTTAATTATAGATTAGTCACATAAGCTGTAAAATACTTCCTAAAAATAATATAAAAATTAAACAAAGAATTATTGCGCAATAATAGGCGGAAACCGAAAAGCCTTAATAGAGTAGGTGTATTAATTTAAAACCAAACTATAAAAATGAAGAAAATTAAATCATTAGGTTTCATTGCTCTAGGAGCACTGGCCTTTGTATTTATGAGCTTTAGTTCTGCTTCGGATGACATGTATGGAGATTCATATTTAGTGGATAAACAAGGTGTTGAACAAGTAGAAGGAGATAAGGTAGCTGTATTGGCTACTGCACTTAGACTTACTGCAAGAGCTGCCAGAGCAACCGTAGGTTATACTAGACGTGCTATAGCATATACTAGAGAAGTATATAGAGTAAATGCTCCAGGTCTTGAGCAAGTATTATTAACAGCATCTACATACGTAATTGCTAATAGTGTTGATAAGCACTCTGAAAATTATGTAAAGGAGAAAAATAAACTTAAAAAGCAAAAAATTAGACAACTAGGCTAATTTTTTATGGAGTGGCTTGTACAAGCCACTCCTTTATAAATATTTAAACTAACCACACATGAAAAAAACAATTGTTTTTAAGCTAATAGTAGCTGTTTTTGGTTTTTATTGGTTGGCTACCTTACTTTTTGTTAGTCCTGATAATTACATTAAAATAGCTTTTTTTGATCAGCAAGGAACTTTTGATACCTTCTTTTTTCAAAAATGGGGATTCTTTGCTCCACCTCCTAAATACAACGATAGGCTTTATTTTACTTTCGAGTCTAAAAAAGACTCAACAGTATCATATACTTTTGAAGTAATAGAAAAATTACAAGAAAGAAAAAGTAGTAAAGCACCATTTAACTCATCAGAAGATATTTTGGATTATGTATTGTCAAGTACATTACATAATATTAATGATGGATTATTTGCTGTAAACCAAACATTAAATTTTGAAGATGAGGTGGTAGACTCTGTTCAGCAAAAAAATAGTATAGATGATAGAATACGAAAAGGTAAAGACTACACACAAAATTCAGCAAACTTTGTAACATTAAAGAGATATGCTAAAATGGTAGCGTTAAGGAATAATATTAAAAATATAAAAGACTATAACCTAACTATTGAAATAACACAATTAGATATGCCCAAGTTTGCAGATAGAGATTTGTTGGGTAAGGAAAAAAGAGTACGAGAAAAGTTAATTTTTAAAAGTGATAAAATAACATTGTAATTATGATAAATAAATTTATACAAGAAAATAAGTTTAGCTTTTACGCACCTTTTTTTAGATTGTTCATATGCTTTTATTTATTAAAAGACGTAATTACTATGTGGCGTTTTAATGATTTAGTTTATAAAGGAAAATCTTTTTTAGAACCAGGAGGCGCTCCTTTTTTAGAGTTTTTTAATATCAATACAGTTGCAGTAAGAGCTAATTTTGATATATTTTATACAATATATATTATCCTTATACTCCTATTTATGTTTGGAGTAGGAAAAAGACTAACAGCCTTGTTATTGTTTATAAGTATTGAAGTAATACAAAACTTAGCATGGTTAACACTTAATGGAGGTGATAACATTTTAAAATTTGCAATTTTATACTTCATATTTATAGATTCCTATAATAAGTACAGTCTTAAACCTCTAAAATATAAAACGGAGTTTTCGGAACAAGTAGCTAATTTACTATCCAATTTAGCAGGGTATTCATTATGCATACATTTTTGTTTAGTGTATTTTATTTCTGCAATTCACAAGATTAATGCAGAAGTATGGTTTAATGGAATTGCTACGTATTATGTATTAGGATCGGAAAGATTTCAAGGAACGCCATGGAATAGTTTGTTAGTAAAGAATGGCGTTTTTGTAACATTAAGTACTTATGGTACTATACTAGTAGAGTTATTATTTCCTTTTTTAGTATGGAATAAAAAACTCAAATTTATCATGCTATTCTTAGCAATGTCTTTGCATTTTGGAATAGGAATATTTATGATGTTGTATGATTTTCAAATCCTATTTATTTTGATTTTAGGTTTTTTTATAACAAATAATGAATGGAAATATATATTTGAAACTATAAATAATAAATACGAACTTTACAAGGAGAATGTCTTAAAGCTCGCTATTAAAAAATGATTCTTTATAGTGTATTAATTGTAGCCAGTATCGTAATTCTAGTCATTATTTTATGGAAAATAGAAACAAATGTACCTAAAATACCTAAAGTAAAAGAAGGAAATAAGGAAGCTAAAATAAAGTCAATAAAACGTTGGTTTAAAGTACTGGAACGTAGAAAAAAGTTTAATGGAGTAGCTTTACTAACTCATAAAGGCGAAGTAATTTTTAAACTAGTTATGGGAGTTAGTGGAGCTACACAAAAACCTTTAACAGAAAGTTCTATGCTAAGAATAGCATCCTTATCTAAATCTTTTACAGCATTTGCGATTATGAATTTGGTGAAAAAAGAAAAAATACACTATGATGATTTGGTAAGTGAACATGTAACTTTCTTTAAACATAAACAGATAACCATTAGAAACTTATTAAACCATACCTCAGGAATTTTAGTAGACTATATTGCTATTGCAAAAAAAAATAAGCCTAGTAAAAATTATATCCTGTCTATAACTGACGCCGTTCATCTTGTCTTGAAAGTTATGGAGGAAGATAAGTTAGTACCTAATATCAAATTTGTTTATAACAATACCAATTATATATTCTTAGCATACATTGTTGAAAAAGTAACAGGACTTTCTTTTGAAGAATATATAAAAGAAGAAATATGTAAACCACTAGGCTTAATTCAAACTAGAGTTTGGAATCTATTATCAAAAGACACCATTGAGAATACTGCCAATATAGCTGAAGATTTTGAAGCTTATTTAAAAAGTAAACCTATAAAATTAAAACCAACTTGGATTGATGGTGTAGCTGGAGATGGAGCCATTTTTTCTAGTATTAATGACCTAGAGAAATGGTCAAAAATTTGGGAAGATAACTCATTATTAAGTAAAGAAGAATTAAAAGAAGCATATAAACCACATCAATTAAAAGATGGAACTTATAATGATTATGGATTTGGATGGGTATTAAATAGAGACAATTCAATATGGCATAATGGGAAATGGCTAGCGGCAAACTCTTTAATGATAAAGAATTTTAAAAAAGAAACTTGTTTAATATTGGTAGATAACTCAGCCAATTTACGATTTGAGAAAATAACAAAAAAACTACTCTATGAATTAGAAGATTATTTATAAAACCAAACTAAATAAAAATCAACAAACATGAACAAACTAAAAAAATGGAGTGGAACAATTGAAAGTGGTGTATTAACAGGATCAGCAACTTTTTTTGCCACATTAATGGTACTAATGTACTGGCAAAGTAATGGATTTACTGAGGTAGAATTTATTTTAATGAGTGTTATTTCCGGTGTCTTTCTGTTTATATTTTCCTTATTTTTTAATTATACTTTTTTGAAACCTAATTTGCTTAAAAAATTTAAGAAAAGGTCAGAATTGTCTAGAAGAAGGTCTAATGTAGTACTAGTAACATTATTAGTAGCATGTATTACTTATTTATTAATGGATTATATATTGTTTTTAGTAGATGCGTCCATTCCTAAAGATTATCTAGCCTTTATTAATAATTTAGAACCCAATGTTGAAAATAGAATACAAAATAGTTATCCATTGGGGTTGGTAAATTTCATAACTACATTAATTTTTGGAATTTTTGCATCCATTATATCACTGTTTTTTATTAAAAAAGTGAATTAAATTTTAGAGTTTTGTAGTATAAATACTGAGTACTATGAAAAAGCTTTTTTTAGATGATATTAGAACCGTAGATATGATTTACGATGAAATGGAGATATCAACATTTATTGTAGTTAGAACTTATGAAGAATTTGTTACTCATATAAAAATTAATGGATTACCAGATTTTATAAGTTTTGATAATGATTTAGGCTTAGATAAAAATGGAAATGTAGCACCAGATGGTTTAGCGGCAGCTAAATGGTTGGTGTATGAATCTGGTTTAAACCTAAAAAGGTTACAATTTAAAGTACATTCAGCCAACCCGGTTGCAGCGGAACAAATTAGAGGGTTGTTAACAAATTATATCACTTTTTTAAATAAGCAGTAATTATTTAAATATAGGTAAAGCCTTAATAACTTCTTTTTTATGGCGCTGACTCAGAGGAATAGAAATATTGTTTTTAAGAATAATATTATAATCAACAGTGTCAATTCTAGCTATTTTACTTTTATTAACCAAGTATTTTCTGTGCGTTTTAATAAAGATGTTTTTAAACTCCTCAGTAAAGCTTTTTAAAGTTTTTTGTACCATAAATTGAGTGTTTTCTGTATGTATATGACAATACTTATCATCCGCCTCAATGTAAAACATATCATTTTTTGATATTTTAAATAAAGAATCTTTCTTTTTTATAAATAGTTCATCATTAATTTTTAAACTAGCTTTTTCCTTGGTAGATAGCTGACCTACTTGATTGGCAAATTTTTCAATAGCTAATTCAATAGTAAACTTAATACCAAAAGGATCTACAGGTTTTAAGAGATAATTATAAGGCTTTGTGTTTTTTGCCTCACTGAAGCTTATGTTGTCTTTAGCATTCGTTAAAAATAATATAGGTATTGGAGTGTTTTTGTTGATGTATTCAGCAAATCGGATTCCTTCACGTTTGTCTTCTATAAAAATATCAAGGATAGCTAAGTCAGGAGCATGCATATGGTATAATGCAACAGCTTCCATATAATTAGAGGCAGAACCAATGACAGTATAGTTTTTAACCAATAATTGCTTTAATAATTCTGACTGCTCTAAATCATCTTCAAGAATTAAAATTTTAATCTTTTGCATATATAATTAAGCTATTATTTTATGAGGTATAGATATATGTACAACTGTACCTCCTTTTGGGTGATTTTTAATGTGGATAGTTCCGTTATTTAGTTCAATCATAGATTTTACTAGGTGTAAACCTAAACCAGAGCTTTTTCTACCTTCTGTATCTTTTTGCGCTTTTTTTGTATGTAGTTCAAACAATGTTTTCAAAACAGTTTCAGGAATTCCAACTCCAGAATCTTGAATACTTAGTTTTAAAAAATTACCCTCAACTATTCCAGAAATTAAAATTTCACCATTTTTAGGGGTGAACTTTATAGCATTATCTAAACAATTACGAAGTACTATTTTAAACAATTCCATGTCGCCAAAAATTAAAAAAGAATTTACATCTTTTATTGATAGTTGGATGTTTTTTTCTTTTAATAGAGAATCATATTGATGCGCTACTTGATTGATAACAGGAAATAAAGGAAACCAGTCTTTTTGAATAGCTAATAAATTAGATTGACTCAATGACCAGTTTAGTAGATTATCTAATAAAAAACTTAATGAGTCAATAATAGGTATAACATTGTTATCAATAGTAATTGTTTTATGTATTGAATTTGATGTGGCTAATTGCAATTTCTGTTTTAAAAGAGCTACTGGACTACGTAAATCATGGGCAACAATACTAAACATTTGATTCTTTTGTAAGTTAGATTCCTCCAACTCATTATTCAAAATTTGTATTTGTTGGTGTTTTTGTTGTAACTTTTTATAAAAAAGAAAAGTAAGGGTTAATAGAAGTAAAATAGCTATTGAAATAATAATAAGAATATTACGTTGCGCTGTTTTTTTATCTATTTCAGCCTGTTTTTTAGCTAGATTAAAAGCTTCTTTTTGTTCCGCAATTTTCCAAATGGTAGCTTCTTTTTGAATAGAATCTTGTAAAATATTGTGTTCTTTTAAATATTTTATAGCCTGTTTATGTTCTTTTAAAGCCTCAGAAACAATGTATAAATTATGAGTTATTGAACTTTTTAGGTTAAGGTTCTTAATAGATTTAGAAGTTACATAAGCAGAGTCAAAATATTGTTTTGCTTTTAGGTCTTGATATTGTTCAAAATAAAGATTCCCTAAATTGGCGTATACTCTAGTTGAAGAAGATACGTCATTATAAGTTTTATAAGTATTTAACAATTTTTTGTACGAAGCCTCAGCCTTTTTGAATTTTTTCTTAGTTAAGTTGATATAAGCTAAACTTTCATTTACCTCATTTAAAAGCTGTTCAGGTAATTTTTCATATTTTAAAACACTTTCATAATAAACAACAGCAGAATCTTGGTTCTTTATTTCAAAAAAATCGCCTAAGCTTTTTAGCTTAATTAGAGAATAATCATTGTTAGTTAGTTTTCGTATTTCTTTTTCTGCATTGTCATGTAGCTTCAAACGAAAAAATAAATGACTATATAAAATAGTTTTTACATCATCATTAGTTAAATGATCATTTAATAAGTAGTGATTTACTTTTTTGTAATCTTTTTTAGAGAAAGCTAAATGGGCATTATGCCAAGAGTATTCTTTCTTATTAAGAAAGGAATTTCTATTTAATTCATTAGATTTCATACAAAAGTTACATTTCTCTATAAAAAAACTTTCGATAAAAGATTGTTGAGAAAAAGAAAGATTATTGAGAAAAAGAAAAATAACAAAAAAACGAATTCTGATATTAAAAAACACCTCTTATAAAGTAGAACCAGGAGGTATAACAACAGTTCCTCTTGTTGGTTCATTAGATTTACTATTAAAATCAATCTCAACTTTTATTTGTTTTATAGCGTTAAACGTATCATCATCTATAGTGAAAATTAAAGAGAATAGACCTTGTTTTTTTGAATGAATATCTGTTGTTTTTTTTGATTTTATTTTTATTGTTAATTTTTTAGAAGATATAATTGGATCAATATGAAATTCCTCACATTCTCCTTTTATAGTATTACTGTCAAAAAAAGAAGTTGTATAAATGTAATTTTCGCTACCTGTTTGAGTAATTCTAACAAAAGGACCTAGAGATACGTGGTTATTAATAGTAATAGGAGTTTGTACTTCACTTATTTTTTGAACTTTAAATTCTTTAACTATATCCGAATATAAAATAGTTGTGTTTTCCATTTTTATAAAAGTTTGGTTACATGCAATATACTAGGTTTTAAACTGAATAACAATAGTTAATAGTTGAATTTAAAACGTTTATTCTCTTTTTTATAGCATTTACGAATTTTAGCTAGTCGTTTACATACTTGTTCATTTAATGAAGCTTATTCAAGCGTAATTTTACTATCAGAAAACAATCAATAGCGCTAAACAGTTTTCAAAAAACAAACAAAATAGAGTTCAGAAACTATAAAAAACGAGGCGAAACCCGAAAAGCCTTATGAGTAGGGAAATTAAACCAAACTAAAATGTGGATAATTAATACGCTTGTAAATACAGATTATTTAAAACTTGTAAAAAAAGGAGGGACATGGAGTCATCCTGTTGGAGGAGGCCAGCTTTTTAATGATAATGTATATTTTGTAGCAACTAAAGTAGATAAAAATGGTAAAGTATCTAAATTGGTAGGAGGGAATGACAATAACTTTAAATTAAAGGTAAAACCACGTGATACAATTAAGTGGATTGTAAGTCCAAGTAATCCAACTAATGATGATAATTATGGTATTGTAATGTATGGCTTTGCTAAAGGTTCTAAATGGGAAGGCTCTTTAACTCTTCCTAGTTCAGATAATGAAGAAATTCAATTTGTAGAGTTAACACACGGATTTGATGATATAGATGAGCCTAAAGATAAGTACTTAAAAGGGAGTTCTGCTCAAATTAGTGTTCCAGATACACATGTTTTAGCTAGTCCCAATTATGGAGATACGATAAGCTATCATCTGAAATTAATATTGATAGATCTAACTGACCCTAAAAATCCGAAGCCTATAAATTACATTATAGTAGATCCTAAATTTATAATTGAGAAATAGTATAAAGGGAATCATATTTATAATATGATTCTTTTTTATAAACTTAACTAACTACTTACGGGGAAAGCTAAATTTAAGAAGTTTAACTTATTGAAACAAAACTTTCTTATAAGAAAACAATCAATAGTGTTAAACAGTTTTCAAAAACCAAACAAAATAGAGTTCAGAAACTATAAAAAACGAGGCGGAATCCGAAAAGCCTAATGAGTAGGGGTAAAACTATTTTTATTATGAAAGATATAAATAAGCAACAAGTTGAAAATGCGATAAAAAAACTAATTGAGTGGTTTCCAGAGGAGACTGAAAACCTTGAAGTAAATAAAGAATTAATAGTCAATTATTTTTTAGATAAAAATAAACCTGTTCATCCAACACTTAAAGAAATTAAGCACGTTACGGTTAAAGATCAAGAAAATTTTGATACACTATCTTTAACAGCTTGTGAGGAAGCTATTGCTATAGTTGTAGTAGATGTTATAATGTTTGTTTTTGGGTTAGTAGGATTACATATTTCTAATCAAGAACGATTAACAAGGTCACTGATAAGAAAATTAGGGCCTAGTACGTTAAGAGGATTTTCTAGAGCTGTTCATAATTTTTCTGTAGCCAAAGGAGCTATGGCTAAATCTAAAGCACTATTTGCTTTAATGGGAGGTATTTGGAAAGCAGGAGGCTTTAAAGCTGCTTTTAAAATAGCAAAAGATGAAATGACCTGGTGGGAATGGGTTAAGACAGGAACTATTGCAGTTGTACAAATTACAGCATGGTTTGCTACTGATGGTATTGCTTTTATTGCTGAAGCTGCATTAGTTATAATGAGTGCAGAGCAGCTTATTGAAGATGCTATAAAAGCAGGTAAAGTTTGTTGATATTTTACAAAAAAGAATTTAATTGATTGAATGGAGTATTCTATTCAATCAATTTTTTATTAATTATAAATAAAATAGTAAAAACTTACTTTTAAGTATTTTCTATAACTTTAAAAATTAATTAAGGTTATTGTAACTTTGTTTTTTATATAATTGTTTTACAACCCTTAATACATTTAGCATAGTGAATCTAAACCTAAACAACACCTTTACCCAAGAATTACCAGCAGATAAAAACCTAGAAAATACAAGACGTCAAGTAATAGATGCCTGTTTTTCATATGTAACACCAAAGCAAACAGCTAAACCAGAATTGTTACATGTTTCTGAGGAAATGATAGAAGAATTAGGGCTTACACCTGAAGAAGCAAATTCAGAAGAATTTCTAAAAGTTTTTACAGGTAATAAGGTGTTGGATAATACACATCCGTATGCTATGTGTTATGGAGGACA
Source organism: Tenacibaculum sp. 190524A02b (assembly GCF_964036645.1). NCBI lineage: Bacteria > Pseudomonadati > Bacteroidota > Flavobacteriia > Flavobacteriales > Flavobacteriaceae > Tenacibaculum > Tenacibaculum vairaonense. The sequence goes on from NZ_OZ038525.1 coordinate 4,561,497, forward strand.
TCAATTTGGGAACTGGGCAGGACAATTAGGTGATGGTAGAGCTATTAATTTATTTGAAGTACAATACCAAGGTAAACAATGGGCGTTACAGTTAAAAGGAGCTGGAGAAACACCATACTCAAGAACTGCTGATGGATTAGCGGTTTTACGTTCTTCTATTAGAGAATACTTATGTAGTGAAGCTATGTATCATTTAGGAGTGCCAACAACAAGAGCTTTGTCGTTAAGTCTTACAGGAGATGAGGTGTTGCGTGATATGATGTATAATGGAAATGCAGCGTATGAAAAGGGAGCGATTGTGTGTAGAGTAGCGCCAAGTTTTATTCGATTTGGGAATTTTGAAATTTTAGCCGCAAGAGAAAATCATATCGCTTTAAAACAATTAGCAGATTATACAATTAAACATTTCTATCCAGAGATTAAAACCGCAGGAAAAGAAAAATATCTAGAATTGTTAACAAAAGTTAGCCATAAAACAATTGATATGTTAGTGCATTGGCAACGCGTAGGTTTTGTACATGGCGTTATGAATACAGATAATATGTCTATTCTAGGGTTGACTATAGATTATGGACCCTATGGATGGTTAGAAGGTTTTGATTTTGGGTGGACACCAAATACCACAGATGCACAACATAAGAGGTATCGTTTTGGCAATCAATCATACATTGGTTTATGGAATTTATTTAAACTGGCAAATGCATTGTACCCGTTAATAGAAGATACGAAACCTTTACAGGCTATTTTGGATAGTTATAACGATGAATATATAGTAAAGTATGAGCAAATGATGAAAGAGAAATTAGGATTGCTATTGGAAGATGAAAAAGATAAAGAGTTAATTGGTAGATTGGAAGAAAGTTTACATTTAATGGAAGTAGACATGACCATCTTTTTTAGATGTTTATCAAATGTAACTAAAAATGATACAGCTCTTTTAGCTATTGAAAAAATACAAAAAGCTTTTTACAACCCATTAGAGTATAAGAATGAAATAAAAAAACATTGGGAAGACTGGTTTACAATGTATATAAACCGATTACAAAAAGAAAAACGTTTGGATGTGGATAGAAAAATGGCAATGAATGCTGTAAATCCAAAGTATGTTTTACGTAACTATATGGCGCAATTAGCTATTGATAAAGCTAACAAAGCAGATTATAGTTTAATAGAGGAGTTATACCAACTCTTAAAGAATCCATATGAAGAACAACCCAATTATGAGAAATGGTTTACAAAACGTCCAGAGTGGGCACGTAACAAAGTAGGTTGTTCCATGTTATCCTGTAGTTCATAATAAGCTTTTTTATATGTAAAAAAGGTTTTTTCCTATAGGATGTAGTTGTTTAAAATGTTAGCTTTGTTAGTAACTAACCTAACTGTACATCATGGATAATTATGTTGTTGGCTCAAAAAAGCCCATAAAATTAAAAATTGAAGTTCAATCAGAAGCAATTCCTACTACGTATACCTATCTTGAAGATACTGGGCAAGAAAATGGAAAGCCAGATATTCCACCATTCAATCCAAGTATAAAAACAGGATGGAAGCTTATTGATAAAGGAGGAACAGTTAATGGAAAAACTTTAAAAGTAGCTACTTTTTTACGTTTCTTTAATTCATTTCCAAATGAAGAAACCTTTAATTTAGCTATAAAACAAATAAAAGATACTTATAAAGTATTTTTAACAGGGGGAGATGCACCTAACTATTCTGTTACATTTACAGTAGAGTCCTTATACTCTAGTAAAGTTTGTATTATAAATTCAGAAGTAACTTTAAGTTAAAAAAGATGTTTAAGAAGAGTTTGTATATACTTTTAGTTACACTATCAGGACATGTTTTGGCACAAAATAGTACTAAGGAAGTAAAGTTAAAAAGTTTAGCGCCACCTAATTCTCCAGCTTTTGTATTAATGGATGTAACACCAACTACCATAAGTACACCTCAAAGTATCCAAGCATTATCCATTCAAACGTTAAATGCTTTTTCAGGGAATAGTAATAATAATGTAGCACCTAATAGTTACGCAATTGAACTACAACCGTATTGGTATAAAAAACGAACGGATATTAATTTTTTTACCTATAACAATTTAGTAGCCAAAAAACAAAAACCTACAGTTGATGATTATGTAAGTTATAACCCATTAGGAGACTTATGGAAAAAACTATCAGTTTCTATAGCTTTTATGAATGGTACTTATGATGTTTTTGAAAAACCACAATCCTATATATCCGTGGGTGTAAGAACTCGATTACTTTCTATAGTTGGTATTAAACATGTAGAAACATTAAAAAATAGTTATAAAGACTATGAAGCATTTATGAGTTCGTCTGCAGTATCTGATTTAATATTTAAACAAGCTAGTGGAAAATTAACTTTAGAAGAATTAGATAAAGCAATTACTTCACTTGATGGTTGGAAAAAAGTGTACGATGCTATGTATAATAGTGTAAATGGAAAACCTGTATTTGCTCTAGACGGAGCTATAGCATATAGTCATTTTATGGGAGATGCTTCGCAAGATATTAAAAGTGCTTTCGGAAGGTTTGGAATTTGGTTTTCGGGAGATTTAGCATTGAAACTTCCTTCAACTAATCAATCAAACTATTTTCATGTATATGGAATATATAGGTATTTAAGAGATGGTTTAAATAAAGATGCTGATAATAAATTATTCATAACAACGAATACAGATTATGGAGGGAAATTAGAATTTGAAATGGATAAATTATCAGTCGCTTATGAATATTTACAAAGAGATGGGGTGCAAAATGAAACTAGGTCATTTGGAACCATTCGTTATCAAATTAATAAATCACTAACGTTACACGGAGGTTTTGGTAGAAACTTTAAAAGTGAATCAGCTACCACCACAATTTTAGGAATACAATGGGGATTAGATTTTTCTCCATCAGTAAATCCTATATCTAAGTAGAGATGATATAAAAACATCATGTAGTCTTTAAATCTGTAAAATATTGTACATTTAAAGAAAGTTTTTGACTACATGACACACGAGTTTAAAGAAATTCTTCAACAAGCATTTGTAAATCAACAAAAAGGTATTGCTAATGTATTAGCTACAGTAGTTGCTTTAGATGGTTCTTCATATCGTAAGCCAGGCGTACGAATGTTACTTTCATCTAATGGTAAAATGGTGGGAGCTGTAAGTGGAGGTTGTGTAGAAAAAGAAGTGCAAAGAAGAGCACAAACGGTATTTAAAACTAAAAAAGCCAAAGTCATTACCTATGATGGAAGATACCGATTGGGATGCGAAGGAATATTATATATTTTACTAGAGCCCATATTCATTTCTGTAACATTAGCTACTAATTTTGCTGAATTTTTAAAGGCAAGAAAACCATTTATAATAACTTCCTACTATAAAAAAGAGGATGAAATAGCAGGTAATTTTGGCTCTATAGTATCTTTTGAAGATAGAATGTATAATTTATATGATGGTTTTAATAGAGAAGAAATGAAAACTGGAGTTATTCAATTCCAACAAAAATTAGCTCCTTTATTTAAATTATTACTTATAGGTGGGGAACATGATGCAGTAAAATTGTGTAAACAAGCTAAGCTATTAGGATGGCAAGTAGAAGTAATTACATCAGTAAAAGACCCTAAACAATTATCTGATTTCCCAGGGGCTACTTCTGTAATTGCACAAACGCCTGAATTAGTTGAGCTTTCCAGCATAAATCAACATACAGCTGTTGTAATAATGAATCATAATTTCACGTATGACTTACGGTATTTAGTAAGGTTACAAGAAACAAAACCGTTGTATATAGGGGTATTAGGAGCAGCTAAACGTAGAGAAAAAATGTTAAATGAGTTGTTAGAATTAACTCCAGAAGTAACGGATGATTTTTTAGATGTAATTCATACGCCTGCAGGATTAAATATAGGAGCGATAACTCCAGAAGAAATAGCTATGTCAATTACCGCAGAAATATTATCTGTTATGAGAAATAAAGAAGTTTTCTCATTAAAAAAAATATCAGGAGCTATCCATACCAATTAAATGAAAGTAGCCATACTAATATTAGCAGCAGGTACTTCTTCAAGAATGGGTAGTATAAAACAAGTATTACCTTATAAGCATACCACTTTATTAGGTTGGACAATAGAGCAGGTAATAGCTGTAAAAGAAGCTGACACTTTTGTAGTACTCGGAGCCAATATGGGGTTGATTAAAAAAAGTATAGATGCTTATTCTATAACTATTATAGAAAATAAAAGTTATAGAGAAGGGTTGAGTACCAGTATTGTTACTGGTATCAATACTATAGAAGTAAATACTTTTGATAAAGTACTCATTTTATTAGCAGATCAACCTAAAATAACTACTGATTATTTAAAGAAACTGATTGAAATAAGTAAAAAAAATCAAGCTAAAATTATAGCATCTAATTATGGTGATAAGATAGGAGTACCAGCTATTTTCCCTAAAAAGTACTTTTCAAAACTAAAAGAGTTAACAGGAGATAAAGGTGCAGGAAAGTTACTTAATATAACTTTAAAAAGTGAGGTATTAAGTTTATTGAATAGCAATTTAACAGATATAGATACCTTAACTAATTATCATAAACTTTTAAAGGAATAAGATAGCTTTTTATTACTTGAGATTTTTTAAAACGAATCCCAAAGGAGGATTGGAGTAATTTAAAATGCCTTATTTTTGCTTATCAAATTACACTTTTAATGAAAACTATAAAACTAACAGTTTTTATACTACTATTATCTTTTTGGGGATGTGCGTCTTATCAAGCGAAGTATGCAGATGTAAAAGCGCCAAAAACCATTCAGGTTCAAAAAGAGTTAGTACATTCTTTTTATTTGATAGGTGATGCAGGGAATGCTGATTTAGGAGAAAATTTATTGACTTTAGATTACTTTCAAAAAGATTTAGAAACAGCTACAAAAAATAGTACCGCTTTGTTTTTAGGAGATAATATTTATCCAGTAGGAATGCCTAAAAAGGAAAGCACAGAAAGAGCTTTAGCAGAACATCGTTTACAAATACAAATAGATGCTGTTAAAAATTATAAAGGAAATCCCATTTTTATTCCAGGAAATCATGATTGGTATAACGGAATAAAAGGATTAAAACGTCAAGAGAAAATGGTAGAGAAAGCATTAGGCAAAAATTCTTTCTTACCAGAAAATGGTTGCGGTTTAAAGAAGGTAGATGTTAGTGATGACTTAACATTAATTATTATTGATAGTAAGTGGTTTATTACGGATTGGAACAACTATCCAACTATTAATGAAGATTGTGACATCAAAACTCGGGAACGTTTTTTAGATGAATTATGGAGCTTATTTAAGAAGAATCGATATAAAAATGTAGTGGTTGCCATGCATCATCCACTATATAGTAACGGACCTCATGGAGGAAGTTATTCTTTTAAAGACCATATGAGCCCTATTCCTGTTTTAGGAACATTTAAAAATATGTTACGCACACATGTAGGAATTCAAACCGATAATTTTAATAAAAGTTACAGTGAATTTGTTCAGGATATCGAAATTTTAGCTGATGATTTTAAAAATAATATTGTTTTTGTAAGCGGGCACGAGCATAACTTACAGTATATAGAAAATGATGGTTTTAAGCAGGTTGTGAGCGGTTCAGGATCAAAACAATCACCAGCTTTGGCAGGATATGGAGCACCTTTTACTTACGGAAATCATGGATACGCAAAATTAAATTACTACAAAGACGGATCAGCTGTAATTGAATATTTTGCAGCCAATAAAAAAGACGGGAACACATTACTATTCAGTAAAGAAATAGTAGCCCCGAAAAAAATACCAGCTAGTTTTGATTTTACCGAATACAACATCCATAAAAAATATGTAGAAGCTTCAATTTATCCAAAAGAAGACACTAAAGTAAGCGGTTTTCATGAATTTATGTGGGGTGATTTGCACAGAGCAAAGTACGGTGAGCAAATAAAAGTACCAGTATTAGAATTAGAAAATGTTTTTGGAGGTTTAAAACCAATACGAAGAGGTGGTGGAAACCAAACCAATTCTTTACGATTAGAAAATAGTGAAGGAAAGCAGTATGTATTGCGTTCCATGTATAAAGATGGGAGTCGTATTATGGGTGGAATTTTAAAAGGAACCTTTTTAATAGATGTGGTACAAGATATTTTTACCATGTCGCATCCATATGCAGCTTTTATAATTCCAGATATGGCAGAGTCGGTAAATATTTATCATACCAATCCTAAATTGTATTACATGCCTAAGCAACCAGCTTTGGGAAGTTATAATGATATTTTTGGAGGTGGTTTGTATTTATTAGAAGAACGTCCTGCAGGAGATAGAGAAGATGTAGCAAGTTTTGGAAAATCTAAGAAGATCATTAATACTATGGATGTATTAGAAAAGCTTCGTAAAAATGGTAAACATTCTGTAGATCAGCAATGGACAATGCGTTCTCGTTTATTTGATATGGTAATTGGTGATTGGGACAGACATGAAGATCAATGGCGCTGGGCTTCATTTAAAACAGAGAAAGGAAAAACCTATTACCGACCAATACCAAGAGATAGAGATCAACCTTTTTCAAAGTTTGATGGAGTAATGATCCCGGTATTTAAACAATTAGCACCCTTAGTGAGGAATATGCAAACGTTTGATCATGATATAAAAAACATGAAGTGGTATAATAATTATCCTCGTTTTTTTGATGCTGAATTTTTAAATCAACTAACGTTAAAAGATTGGTTGAAGCAAGCAGCATATATTCAAAAACATTTAACCGATGAAGTAATTGAAGCGGCTATTAAAAAATTACCTGCTAAAATTTATGCTTTAGATGGAGAGGAAACGATAGCTAAACTAAAATCACGAAGAGATAAATTACAAGATATTGCTAGAAGATATTATAAAAAACAAGCCAAAACAGTACAAGTAGTAGGAACAGATAAAGATGATGTGTTTATTGTGGAAAGAGTAAATAACGAGGAAACTAAGATTACGGTGTATCAAAAAAAGCATAAAATATTTGAACGTGTTTTTAAAACCAATGAAACCAAAGAGATACAACTTTACGGTTTAAACGGAAAAGATACATTTACTATTTCTGGTAAGGTAGATAATAGTATTTTGCTTAGATTGATAGGAGGACAAGATCATGATGTTTATACAGATGCCTCGGCTGTTTCTGGTTGGAGTAAAAAGACGAAAATATATGATTACGCATCTAAAAAAAATACAATAAACGGAAGTAAAGAAACGGCTGATTTACGTTCGGATAACTATCACAGAAACACTTATAATCATAGAGATATAGAAAATAACACTACGTTAGTATTGCCAAGCATAGGAAGTAATCCAGATGATGGTTTCTTTTTTGGTGCTTCTGTAGTACATACACGTCAAGGGTTTAAAAAGCAGCCTTTTGCCAGTGAGCACACATTTACGGCAAATTATTTTTCAGCGATTAATGGCTTTGATGTAGAGTATAATGGAGAGTTTACCGAGTTTATTGGAAATTGGAATTTAGCACTAAGGGCTAAAGCTACCAGTGATAATTATGCGATTAACTTTTTTGGTTGGGGAAATGAAAGTGAGTTTGATACGAATAAAGATTTAGATTTCTACAGAATAAAAAGAAGCGAGCTAAGTTTTACGCCATCATTATTAAGAAGATACAGAGGCGGAAATGTATTACGATTATCAGGAGTTATTGAAGGAATTAGAGTACAAAATACACCTGATAGGAACATTACCAATTACACATTAAGTCCTATAAATATTTTTGACACTAATTATTTTGTTGGTGGAGAATTGAGTTTTACACATCAAAGAACAGATGACATAAGTTTTCCAACCAAAGGAATGGATTTTGAAACTACGATAGGAGCAAAATCAAAGTTGAATGATTTTGATAGACGTTTTGGGTATATAAAAAGTTCCATGGCTATTTACCAGAATCTAGTGCAGAATCGTTCTGTAGTATGGGCTTCAAAAATAGGAACGCATATCAATATAGGAAATCGTTTTGAGGTGTATCAAGCCGCAACATTAGGAGGAGATAGCACTTTAAGAGGATTCAATCGTCAACGATTTACAGGAACAGAAAGTTTTTACCATAGTAATGATCTACGTGTACGATTTGGAGAAATAAAAACAAGCTTTTTACCATTAGAAGCAGGTGTTTCAGCAGGATTTGATTACGGACGTGTTTGGAGTCCGTATTCAACAAACTCTAAAAAATGGCATACCAGTTATGGTGGTTCAGTTTGGCTAAGCGGAATTGATTTATTTACGCTAAATATCTCGTATTTTCAAGGAAACGCTAATGAAAATAGAGTTGCTTTTGGTGTAGGGTTTGCTTTTTAATTGTAACCCAAAGAGTATAAGGCTTTTTTTGATAATTGTATAATTTTCTTTTTGGAAGCATCCGTTTATTTAAATATATTATAAGTAATAACAATTACAGTTTTTTTGTGTAAAATTCGAATGAATAAACTACTAATATTAACTATTCTGATTCTATTATTGATTTCTTGTGTAAAGAAAGAAAAAAGTGAAATGGAATTTTATATAGAAAATCAAATTTCATTTTTTGATTTGAGGAATGGAGATTTGACAAAAAACTTGTGGATAAGAAACCCCAAAAATCTAAAAATGATCCACGAATCATTAAAAAAAATCGGTTATGAAAAATTAGAGAACTTAATTTCAGAAAGTGAAAATGAGTTTTTAATTCAAGGTGTTTATATAAAAAAGAATTTTAAGGATTTAATGGATAGTTTAGAACTAACTTACATCAATCCAGAAATTCAATCCAAATATTACACAGAATTTTGGAATCGCAGAAAAGTAGAGAAGAATGACTCAATGGTATATGCAATTATACGAGAATTTAATTCAATAAAAGCGGGTAAAAAAATACAGAGTTATGAGAATCAGTTTGTAAATGATACTTTAGTTGATCTATTAAAAATGGAATTTGATAATGATAATCTGAATTCTGAAAAAGCAAAATTAGATTTTTATATGTTAAAAAAATATGGGCTGAATCAATCGGCTTATAACTTACTCTTTGAAAGGATGGAATATTCCGAATTGTATTTAAACCGAGTAAAATTAAAAAAGGAATTGATAAAAACAATGGAGTTTAAAAGGCCATGGCTTATCGATAATGAAAAATAAAAGATTAATAAATTGCACATGAACCACACTAACCACTGTAAATTATGTGAAAACGAGTTAGTAAATCTTAAAAACGGACTTATTTGTAAAGTAACAAACAAGAAGCCTAACTTTAAAAACACATGTTCAGAAATTAAACTAGAAAATAAATTTCAAGAAACGTTAGCATTGATTAATTTAAAGTTTGAAAGAATCCGAAAAAAGAAAAAAACAGTTCATGTATATTTTTATATAACTATTTCAATAGGAAGTGTTCTTATAATTAGTGGTTTTTCTTTCATAAATACAGCTATTACAAGTATGTATGCTTTACAAGTTTGTTTGGGAGGTTTAGCAGTAGGAATTACATTTTTAGGAATTGGGTACAAGAAATTACATGAGTTTAGAAAAGCCTACTATAATTCAGTGCTAGATAAAATAGAGATAGATGAAGTTTTAGAAAAATACAAAATTGAATATCAATCAAACATTGAGTTTAAACCTAATTATCATGGAACTCAGGAGGTAGTAGTATTGTTAAAATTTAAAAACAGGATAAAAGAATACTCAATTACAAAACATGAAAATAAATATTCTATTATAGAAATAGTATGAGAAAAGCATATATGTTAATTAGCTATTGTATTGTTGTAACAATGTTAAGTTGTAAAGAAAAAAAAGAAGAGAAAACATTATCAAAAATAACAGAATTAGAAAACAAAGTTGTTTTTAAAATTGATGAACGAACTGAGTTTTTTAGAACTATTTTCAATATTGCAGTTCAAGAAGATTTACCTGAAGATATCCGCCCTTGTCATACAGAATATTTAAAAAGAGTTAATAATCAATTTCTGAAGTTTAAAAATCACCCTATTATACATTGGATTAAGAAGGGTGAAAATATAGGAATTGATTTTTCAGTGACAGGTTTAATGTATAAAGACTTAAAACAATTTGAATTTGATACCATTTATAAAAAAGAATTAAAAGCTGTAGGGCTAACTATAAAAACATTAGATTCTATAAAACCATTATTAATTGATTTCTATCAAAAATCAGAATTTAACCAATTCTTTAATAATAATAAAGATTATTATAAGAAAGCGATGTCTAAAATAGAAAAGCAAGTTTCAAAAGAAAAATTGTTTAATAAAGTGATGAGTTTTTATCAGGATAATAAGAAAGACTTAGAGTTGAAAGTGTTTGTTGAATTAACAAATAATGCTGTAAATAGAGCGGTACCTTTTTATGATAGTTACAATCCAAAAAAGAGAGCTTACATTTTAGGGAATATTTGCAAAACACCAAAGAAACCAATGTTAACCAATTTGTTTTTAGAATTGAATAACGATAGACGTGGTATTTTATACCATGAAACCTCTCATCTTTTTACAGATAAATTACTAAAAAAGCATATAGGAAAACTAGAACAATACAAACCTATATGCAAAGAATGTAAAGATATTGATGTAATAGATAAAGTTGATCATATGATTGTATATCCAATTCAAGCTCTTATGATGAAAAGGTTTGATGGAAATAATATGGGAGATAACTTTTTTCTTAATAAATGCAAAGACGTTAGAAAAGAAATCTATAAAAGATTAGCTGAATATAAGCCAGAAAATGATATTTCGTTTGAAAAAGTGTACATGGATTGCATACATCTAATAAGAGAATCGGCAAAATAAAAAAGAAAGGATTCTTTCTTTATAAACACAGTTATAAGAATACCAAAAGAGCATAAAGAAAAGGTGTTTTTAAATTGTTGTTCAAAATGCAAAAAAAGACAAGAACGCCAAGAGCAAAACAGAGTAGATATTGTAATAATAAATGGTTTGATAACGTTACAAATTAAAAATAAAAAACATCTAGTAAAAGTGAATACATTATTTCTGTGTAAATAATAATTATATGAGGAGTTATTGGTTGTTAATTAGTTTGTTACTGACGCTAAATTGTAAAAATAGAACAAAAGGAACATTAGTTGTAGGAAGTGGGGAAGATGTAGAGGTAACATTGCGTATTGAGGATACTAAAAATATTGAAAGAATAGAATTTTCTTCGGGTAAAAACTTTGTATTTATAGGTAAGAAGGATGTGTTAACTAATAATATATTTATCTATAAGTTTAAAAATAGAGGAAGAACTTTTAAAACCTGTGTATACACAAATATTGACACTATTTGTACGAAGAGTTATGTAGAACCAGGATATACTCCAGAAATAATACTTATAAAAGATAGTTTGATTATTACTGATGCAATAATAAGCTATAATTAAATTGAGGTTATCATATTGATAAACTTAAGTGAAAGATTTATAGGAGTATGTACATTTTTGTAAAAACAACTACATTTATTCCATAATGTAGTTAGTAATTAAAAATGATAAGATGTGAAGGTGTCGTTGATAATAGATAGGAATTTTTTGATATAAAAACTACATATGACTATTGAAAAATAATAAATATGATCAGATGAAAATAGTTTGCATTTCAGATACCCATGGTTTTCATAATAGCCTAAAACTTCCTGAAGGAGATGTAATTATACACGCTGGAGATGTTACTCAGAGTGGTAGGGAAAATCAAGTAATAGACTTTTTAAACTGGTATACTCAGCTTGACTATGAATATAAAATTTTTATAGCAGGAAATCATGATTATTTTTTTGAGCAAGAAAATGAAGAAGAAATCAATAAAAGAATACCCCAAAATATTACTTATTTAAACGACTCAGGAATTGATATTAACGGAATAAAAATTTGGGGATCACCCATACAACCCTTGTTTTGTAATATGGCTTTTAATAGAAGAAGAGGAGGTGAAATTAAAAAACATTGGGATTTAATACCTAATAATACAGATGTTTTAGTAACACATGATCCTGCATACGGAGTGTTAGATACAACCTTACAAGGGCAATCCGTGGGGTGCGTAGAATTATTACAGAAAGTAAAAACAGTTCAACCTCAAATACATATATGTGGGCACATTCATGAAGCCTATGGTGAGCGAAATCTTTTTGGAGTTGATTTTGTAAATGCCAGTGTTGTTAATTTTAAGTACCAAGTGGCAAATACACCAATTGTATTTGAAGTAGAAAAAGTAACCAAAAGTATATTGTAAAATAAAAGAAAATGAGAACAATTTTAGTACTAGCTTTAATATGTATTAGCTATAGTTTAAATGCACAAAGTTTATCAGGAAAAGACATTCGTATCCTAAATACATTGCAGGTTAAAACGGATAGTCTTAATCTAAATGATTTAAGTATTCAAAAAGATTTAAAAAAAATACTGTGTTTAGATAGAAAAAGAAAAACCAATCAAGTAGTAGCAATTGTAATCACCTCATTCGCAGCTCTAGGTATTGTTTCTGGAACAGTTTTAGCTTCTGGAGATAATACTATAATAGGAGAAGTTGTAGGAGGTTCGGTAATTCTTGGAGGCGTAATTTATGGTGGAATATCTATCCCTTTCTGGACAGCATCATCTAGGAGAAAACGAGAAAGAGATAGACTGATAAAATTGTTTGATTAATTATTAGGTTTTTTTATAGTAAGTTTGAAGTGATTAATTTTTAGTGCCGTTAATTATGAAAGAGATTGATAAAATAGCATTTATAGAAACTAAAGAAGGAAAGGTATTAAGTACAAGGTCTAAAGGAAAAATAAAATATTATATACCCGGAGGGAAAAGAGAGTTAGGAGAAACTGATGAAGAAACCTTAGTTAGGGAAATTAAAGAAGAGTTAGACGTAGATATAAAAAAAGAAACAATTGAGTATGTAGGTACATTTAAAGCACAATCTGATGGAGCAAAAGAAGGTGTTTTAGTAAAAATGATTTGCTACAAAGCAGATTATGAAGGAGGTTTAAAGCCAGCTAGTGAGATTGAAGAAGTAAAATGGTTAGATTTTAAAGATTTAAATATTATTTCTGAAGTAGATAAAAAGATTTTTAAGTTTTTAAAAGAAAAAGGAACGTTAGTATAATACCAAACAGATGAAAGCAACAATAACTTCTATAGAATTGAAAGGTCTTTTTAGTTTTTTTATCCTCTCAAATGAAGCCTTGAAAATAATTAGACAATTAAAAACAACTTCTTGTAAAGATTTTAAAAAGAAAGGGTTTTGGACAAAACATTATACCATGACTTTATGGAATAATGAAGATGAGATAAAAGCATTTTCTCAAAGTGGAGCGCATTTAGAGGCTATGAAGTTAAGTAGTAAGATAGCTAAAGAAATAAGAACCATAACCATTGATACAGACAAACTACCAAGTTGGAAAGAAGCCATGAAACTTTTAGAAAAAGGAAAAGTGTATAATTATTAAGTTTTATATAGAATGGATATACATATTATTCTAATTTACGGAGCTTTATTGTTGAGTGTTATTTCTACATGGATTCCTTATAAACTATTTAAACAAATTCCATTGTGGTTGTTTTTTTTAACCATTTCATTTAGTACAGCAATAACTTTTAAAGTAGCTTCATTGTTTTCATTAGTTTATACATTAATCTTTGGAGTATCAGTGTATAGCTACTATAAACAAAAGAATTTTTTATTGTTTTTTATAGTGTTAGCATTAGCAATTCCCTTAATGCTTCATAATCCAGAGCTTGGTTTTAATAATTATCAGTATTTAAGTAATCTATCTTTAACAAGTGATTCAGTGCCCTATAATTTATATTTTAATTTAGATAAAACTTTAATAGGAATATTTGTAATCGCTTTTAGTGTTAATTATATAAAGTTTAATATTTCACAAATACTAAGGTTTGTGTTACTGTTTTTGTTTTTTAAAGTGCTGTTGTTTTTTGCGCTTGCAATTATATTGGGGTATTCTAAATTTGAACCTAAATTACCGTATTTTACACCTATTTGGGTTTTAGTTAATTTATTTTCTACATGTTTAGCAGAAGAGGCTTTGTTTAGAGGGGTAATACAGCAAAAAATAAGCAGTACCTTAAAAGGTAAGTATGCTTCTATGGTAAGCATATTAATAGCCTCATTATTATTTGGTATTGCTCATTATAAAGGAGGTTTTATATATGTGATATTAGCTACAGTAGCAGGAGGTTTTTACGGATATATTTATTACAAAACTAAAAGAATAGAAAGCTCAATACTTTTACATTTTGCATTTAATTTTATTCATTTTTTATTCTTTACCTACCCAGCTTTAAAATAGAAAAACTTTTCTCGTTAGATATAGTGTAAGAAATGTTAGCATTGTCTTTTAGTTTTCATGATGAATGAATAAAGCTTTAATAACTTTTTGATCTTCTTTTGATTAAATAGTTTTTGTTACTTAAAAAAGGATAGGGTTTAGTAAAAAGATATTTGGTAGTATTATAAAAGTTATAAAAACAACAATAGTTTTTTCATAGTCAATTGTAGTATGTTTAGTGTACAAAAGATGAGAAAAAACTATTGCGTTTATCTATAAAATGTTAAACTTATTTTTGTCTAAAATAAATACTAATGGGTACTCCGTTAAAGTTATAATGCTCACGTAACTGATTTTCAACATAACGTTTATAAGGATCTTTTATGTATTGAGGTAAATTAGCAAAAAAAGCAAATTGAGGCGTATGCGTTGGTAATTGCATACAGTATTTTATTTTAATAAATTTTCCTTTGGTAGCTGGAGGCGGATTATGTTGCATAATCTCTAACATCGTTTCGTTTAACTTACTAGTTTGAATACGACGTTTTCTATTTTCAAAAACTTCTACAGCCGTTTCAATAGCTTTAAAAATACGTTGTTTGGTTAGTACAGAAGTAAATATGATAGGTACATCTGTAAAAGGAGCAATTTTTCTACGTACTTCAGCTTCAAAGTCACGCATAGTATTGGTTTCCTTTTCTATTAAATCCCATTTATTAACTAGAATAACTACACCTTTTCGGTTTTTTTCCGCTAACCAAAATATTTTTTCATCTTGTCCTTCAAAGCCTCTGGTAGCGTCAATTACTAAAATAGCAACATCAGAGTGTTCAATAGCTCTAACAGCTCTCATTACAGAGTAAAATTCTAAATCTTCTTTTACTTTAGATTTTTTTCTAATCCCAGCAGTATCTACTAAGTTAAATTCAAAACCAAAACGATTATACTTAGTATCAATAGAATCACGAGTAGTTCCAGCAATATTAGTTACAATATTTCTATCCTCACCAATTAAAGCATTTATAAAAGATGATTTTCCTGCGTTAGGTCTTCCAACAACAGCAAATCTTGGTAATTCATCTTTAGCTTCCTCATCATCACTAGGATCTGGCATAGCTTCAGTAATAGCGTCTAGTAACTCACCAGTACCACTTCCGTTTATAGATGATATTGTGTAGTAATCCCCTAAACCTAAGTTGTAAAACTCAACAGCATCTGCATCACGCATGGCGTTATCTACTTTGTTAACAGCCATAAATAATGGTTTCTTTACTTGGCGTAAAATTCTAGCAACTGCATCATCCATTGGTGTGATACCTTGTTCTACATCAACTACAAAAACAATAATATCAGCTTCGTCAATTGCTAACTGAACTTGTTTTCTAATTTCTCCTTCAAAAATGTCATCAGAACCAATAACATACCCACCAGTATCAATAACAGAAAATTCCTTTCCATTCCATTCAGATTTCCCATAATGTCTATCTCTTGTAACTCCACTTACAGAATCTACAATGGCTTCACGACGTTTAACTAAACGATTAAATAAGGTTGATTTACCTACGTTTGGTCTTCCAACAATAGCTATAATATTACTCATGCTGCAAAGGTAGTGTTTCTAAAAAACAAAACAACTATTGATTACTGTTCAATAGTTGTATAATTTTAAAATATATAATTGCAAAGTTTTAGTCCTTGTAACCAAATCTTTTTAATTGTTTTTCATTAGATCTCCAATTTTTATTGACTTTTACATATAAGTCAAGGAACACTTTTTTATCAAAAAAGTGTTGTAAGTCTTTCCTTGCATCTGTTCCCACTCTTTTGATAGCACTACCTTTATGACCTATTATAATACCTTTTTGAGTATCTCTTTCTACCATAATTACAGAGCGTATTTTTATAATACCTTCTTCTTCCACAAAACTTTCTGTTTCTACTTCAACAGAATAAGGAATTTCTTTTTTATAATGACGTAGTATTTTTTCTCTAATGGTTTCATTAACAAAAAAACGCTCAGGTTTATCTGTTAATTGATCTTTAGGATAAAAAGGAGGAGAGTCTGGTAATAGTTCTATTATTTTATAAAAAACGGTTTCTACATTAAAATTTTCTAAAGCAGAAATAACATAAACAAAAGAGTTAGGAACTTTCTTTTTCCAAAAGTTAATTTTCTCTTCAACTTCATCTTGAGAAGATTGGTCTATTTTATTTAATAAAAGAATTACAGGAATTTTACTATTAATTATCTTATTAAAGAAAGCTTCATTTTTTAATTCTGATTCTCCTATTTCAACCATATATATTAAAACATCTGCATCATCAAAGGCTGATTTTACAAAGTCCATCATAGACTCTTGTAACTCATATGCTGGTTTAATAATACCAGGTGTATCTGAAAAAACTATTTGATAGTCTTCTCCATTTACAATACCTAAAATTCGATGCCTAGTAGTTTGCGCCTTAGAAGTAATTATAGAAAGTTTTTCTCCAACAAGAGCATTCATTAGGGTTGATTTTCCAACATTGGGGTTTCCAATGATGTTTACAAATCCTGCTTTATGTGTCATAAAACAAAGATACGTGCTTTTGATTTAGTATGCCTATTTTTATTTGTTAGAAAACTTTAAATAGTTAAAAAACTAATAAAGTTACATTATAATTTGGATATAACAATAAAAAAACACTATATTTGCAACCGCAAATCGCGGGATAGAGCAGTAGGCAGCTCGTCGGGCTCATAACCCGAAGGTCACAGGTTCGAGTCCTGTTCCCGCTACTAAAAAGCTTCTCATTTTGGGAAGCTTTTTTATTTTTAGCTATTTGCTTGAAAAAGAAAAAAATATACCTCAAGTATAAGAAATAGTTATTACGCATTTATTTTTTCTATGAAAATTAATTAGGGTTTTTAGTTTTTCTTTTGTTTCAGAATAAAGCTCATTCTTTACTTTTTGTATTTGATATGAAAAGTAGATTTTAGAATTAAAAATACGGCTACATTGTTTAATTCTACAAATTTTTAGAGTGAGATTCATAAGTACAATCAATACATTTTTTAGTGTAAAAGAAGTTTTTTTATAAAACAAGAGATGTCTTTTGCCTAATGTTGAGATAGAAGAAAAATAAATAAACAATTAAGATATTGAAAGCACCCTAAAATTATATTCAAGCAGAATTAAAATGATTTAGACTAAGAACATTCCTATCACCCCTAAAATCAAAATTAATATGTCCCCTACTAACAAATTTAAAAGTTTGACAAAAAATGTAATTACTAAGTTGGAAGATGAATTGAAACAATTTAAAAGTTTAAATAATCCAGCTCTTTTTAACTTTTTTATGGCAAAAACATCTTCTTATACAGAAGAGGCTGCTGAGGTAAAAAATGTGTTAAATAAAATAGATAAACCTGATAGTTTAGATGAAGTTAATTTAAATTCTTCTATTTACGTAAAAGGATATCAGTCTGAACTTATAGAGAAAGTGGTAAAAATACTTGAACAAAATATCACTGAAGATATTAGTGTAGAGTTTATTGCTGAGGAGTTAAATATGACTCGACATACTTTTTTAAGAAGAATGAAAAAGATAACAAATTATACAGCCATAGGTTTTATTAAGCATTATAGGTTACAGTATGCTTCAAAAAAGTTAAAATATTCTAATTATAGTATAAAAGAAGTAGCTTTTTTATCTGGTTTTAGGAGTATATCCTATTTCCATTCTGAATTTAAAAGGAAGTATAAGGTTTCACCTAAAAAGTTCCAAAAATTCTATTGTTAAATAGTATCTTAATTAATTGTTTTTAAATAAAGAGTTGCCTTTTAGGTGACTCTTTTTTAGTTTTAATATTTGATACTCCATTTTAATACGTTACTGTTTTTAATAAAATATAAAATAATTAATGTTGTTAATTTTACATTTGGAAAGATGAGAATATAACTTTTATAGCAAAAGACTTCTATTTTGTTACAAAAAGAAATGATCTAACATTTCTAGAATAAAAAGTTTCTTCACTTATATAATTTCGTTTTGTGATCACAAAAAATAAAACCTTAATTATTCTTTAAAAAATAAAAAACAAACTTATGAAGTTTAAGAATTATGTCTTAATAGGACTTTCTTTAGCAACTGTGTTTTCATGTCAGAATATTGAAGATGATGTTGTTTTAAATAATGAAAATTTATTAATATCTGATACAGAAAATTTAGAAGCTAGAAGTAGAACAAGATTAAATTGCACAACCAAAACATATGATTATACGGGGGCTGATTTAACTTCTTTTATGGATTTAAGTACAGGGCAAACAGCCATGTGGCCAGGTAACTTAATTGCAGAAAATAGTTTAGAACAAGGAAAACCAAGTTCAATTCCTTTTCCAGGGAAAGCTAGAAATTCAATAGAAGTAGGTGTTACTGGATTATCAGGAACAAGTGTTGACTTATTTGTTAATGTTGACAGACCAGACATAGGAACAGTAAGTAATAGTATTAATAAAATATTAAATAAAGCATTTAATGACGCAGGTACATTTGCTGGTAAAACTATTTTCAATGTAACGGAGTTAAAAAGTAAAGAAACTGTTTCTTTAGCATTGGATGCAGGATATTCCGGCCCTAGTGTTTCTTTATCAGGTAAATTAAATTTAGATTTTAATAATGGAAAAAATAAAGTAGCGGTTACCGTGAAGCAAGAGTTTTATGAAGTAACAGTTTCTCCTTTAAGAGGCTTGTTAGGTAAATTTGGCTGGTATAATTCAGATGTTGTTGAAGAAAAAGATTTTACAGGGATAGTTACAGATTTTAAAGGAAATCGTAAGGATAACCCAGCTTTATTTGTAAAGTCGATTTCTTATGGTAGGTTTTTGACCTTGATATATGAATCATCTGAAAGTGTTAAGGATATCTCAGCTGCTTTGGAGTTTAAGTATAAAGGAGTAGGAGAAGCAAATGCAAGTGCACAAGCTAAGTATAACAAAACATTAAGTAATACTAGTGTGTCTGTACATCAAATAGGTGGAAACCCAAGAGATACTTTTGCAGCTACAATAGACGCATTTGATGGAGATGTGAAAAAAATTATTCAAACTTTAGAGAATAGTGCCGTTGTTAGTAAAAGCAATCCAGGATATCCAATAGGTTATACAGTAGGAATAGCATCAAATGGAAAGACATATTCTCATTTTTATAGTCAATTAAAAGGGACTTATCAAGACTGTGAGCCTATAACAGTTGATAGAATTCGAATAGAACCATATAGCGTTACTACAAGTAATATGAATGAAGACCATGGTACATCTGGTTTAGAATTGTTTGGAAATGTTTCAGTAGATAAGTTTAACCAAAGAACTCAAAGTTGGGAGCATGTACGTAAACTACATTGGGGTTACATAGTTGAGGATATGGCCATAGATCATTTTCCTTTTACAAAGGTAAGAGCTGAAACTTCCGTAGGTGGAGGAAGATCCATGGATTTTGATATTGAGGCAGTACCAGGAGCCAAGTTTAGAATAACTGGCCAAACCTCAGAATGCTCAAAAACTTGTCATGCAGATGATCATGGAGATCATAATACAACTAAAGTATTTGAATTTATCCCCAATAGAACACGTAGATGGTACTATACAGATCAGTATGTAGGAAATTCAGTAGGTCAGAAAAATTCAGTAAGTTTTTGGTCTTCAAAAATAGGAGATAAAGGTGATGGAAGCGCAAGAATTAATGTATGGCTATATAAACTAAATTAGATTAATCAATATACAAGCTAATTGTTAGTTTAATAATACTTTCAGAAATAAGTTATATAACCCTAGTAATTTTTCTAGGGTTTTTCTTTTTTAAAATAATGTGAAGATTATGATTGGAGATATTTTGAGTTCAAGATATACTATTGAATAGTCTTTGTTTTTTACAATTTTAAGTGTAGAATAAAAAACTTAAATTTCTTATTGTGCTATGATGTTACTAAAAAAGTTTATTTTTTTTACAAAAGCTTTTAACTTTTTAGCAAAAACCATCGATGTGAAATTTCATAAATAAAGTTTCTTTAATGCTATTTAGCTTTGTCTTGTGATCACAAAAAATAAACCTTAATTATTCATCTCAAAATTTAAAAATTAAACTTATGAAGTTTAAGAATTATGCCTTATTAGGGCTCTCTTTAGTATCCGTATTTTCATGTCAGAATGTTGATGACGATATAGTGTTAGACAATGAAAATTTAGCATCGATAGAAACAGAATCGTTTCAAGCAAGAAATAATACACATTGCGTAACCAAAACTTATGATTATACAGGTGCAGACTTAACTTCTTTTATGGATTTAAGTACAGGGCAAACAGCCATGTGGCCAGGTAATATAATTACGGAAAATAGTTTGGAACAAGGAAAACCAAGTTCAATTCCTTTTCCAGGGAAGGCAAGAAACTCTATTGAAGTTGGAGTGACTGGATTATCTGGTACAAGTGTAGATTTATTTGTTGATGTTGACAGACCAGATATAGGAAGAGTAAGTAATAGTATTAATAAAATATTAAACAATGCTTTTAACGATGCAGGTACATTTGCAGGTAAAACTATTTTTAATGTAACGGAGTTAAAAAGTAAAGAAACTGTTTCTTTAGCATTGGATGCGGGGTATTCAGGTCCTAGTGTTTCTTTGTCAGGTAAGTTGAACTTGGATTTTAATAATGGAAAAAATAAAGTAGCTGTAACAGTAAAACAAGAATTTTACGAAGTAACAGTTTCTCCTTTAAGAGGTCTATTAGGAAAATTTGGTTGGTATAATTCAGATATAGTAGATCAAAAAGATTTTACAGGAATTGTAACAGACTTTAAAGGAAATAGAGCAAGTAATCCAGCATTATTTGTGAAATCTATTTCGTATGGAAGGTTTTTAACTTTAGTATACGAATCTTCAGAAAGTGTAAAAGACATTTCAGCTGCTTTAGAGTTTAAGTATAAAGGAGTTGGTACAGCAAATGCTAGTGCGCAAGCTAAGTATAACAAAACATTAAGTAATACTAGTGTGTCTGTACATCAAATAGGAGGGAATCCAAGAGATACTTTTGCCGCTACTATTGATGCATTAGATGGAGATATCAAAAAAATAATACAAACTTTAGAAAAAAGTGCAGTGGTTAGTAAAAGTAATCCAGGATATCCAATTGGATATAATGTAGGAATAGCCTCTAATGGTAAAACATATTCGCACTCATATAGTCAATTAAAAGGAACCTATCAAGATTGTGAGCCAGTAATAGTTGACAAAATTAGAGTTGAGCCTTACAGTGTAACAACTGCTAATTTAAATGAAGATCATGGAACTTCTGGATTAGAACTATATGGAAATATTACAGTTGATGTTTTTGATCAACAATCTCAAAGATGGAGAAATGTAAATAGTATGTATTGGGGATATGGAACTGGTACAGCTGACATTCGTGTAGATCATTATCCGTTTACAAAAGTTAGAGCTGAGTCTAAAATAGGAGAAGGTAGATCAATGGATTTTAAAATAGAAGCTGTACCAGGAGCAAAATTTAGAATTACTGGAAAAACATTTGAATGTTCGGGAGATAATTGCTCAAAAAATAGGTATGGAGATAAAAATACTACAAAAGTATTTGAATATAGACCAGGAAGTGAACATAGGTGGTATTATACAGATCAATACACTGGAACTGTTAATAAGAAAAACTCTGTAAGTTTTTCTTCAAACCAAATTGGAGATAAAGGGTTTACTGGGAATGGTTCAGCTAGAGCCAATGTATGGTTGTACTTGTTAAACTAGATAAAAACTCTCTTTAAATATTAGTAGTAGAAGAAATATTTGTACAAGGATTGTAGGTCTTATAGTATCCTAGTATTTCTTTTATAGTTAATAATAATTGGATGTAATGCCAAGAGCCTACACTTGGCATTTTATAAACAAAACTTAATGATTTTATAATTACAAACAATACCTAATACCCTAAACAATGATAAAACAACTAAAATTAAAAAAAGTATTAGCTATAATAATCCTTTTTGTAGGAGGAGCTGCACAAGCTCAACTAGGAACAGAAATAAAGATTGATAATAAACATACCTTTATTAATACAATTAATAATATTCGTAATGCAAGAAAAGTAGCTGTAAACAATAAAGAAACACATATGTTATTGCGTTACAATAGAGGCTTTGGAGCGTATACGTATTTTCAAATGCGCGTAAAAGATTTTTATATCATTGGGCATGGTCAAGCAATAGGTAAGAATACGCCTAATATTATTCCTTATCCAGAACATGAAATAAGATACCCTGCAGTTTTACCAACCGTGCATGGTTTAGGAGGAATTAAAAATGCGTTATTAAACCCTGCTCCAGCTAATAGCGCTCATATAGTAGCTTTAGTATTTGCTGAATCTGTCCGTTCAGATGCGATGAGAAATTATGTAGGAAGAAGTTATAGTTCAGCTAGTATTATGTATGCTCCTTTAAGACCTATAGTAACCAATTGGAATCAAATTTCATTGTTTTTTAAAATAGATGTTTTCAATAACAACTTTAGACCTTTAAAAGATGTAGATTATATACAGTATTATAAATCAACAGGCAAGCCCCATGATTTGGGAGAAGCACTGAAGTTTCTGGGGGATTTAAATTCTAAAAGAACAAGTATTTCTAAAAAAGTGAAAGAAGAAAGTTTTTTTAAAGTATTTAATGCTTCAGGAGAAAATATAATTAAAACAATTGAACCTAATACTAGTGTTAAAATATATTCTATAACAGGACAAAAAATATATGATAAACAAATAATAGGTAATAGTAGAGAAGTATTGCCCTTATCAATAAAACCTGGAGCTTATATATTTAATGTAACAAGTAAAGGCAAAGTTGAAAGCAAGCAAGTTGTATTACCATAATGTATAAAAGTTAATTAGATGAGAAAATATAAACCGTTGTTTATAACTATGGCAACAGCGCTTTTGGTAATGTCTTGCCAAAATGAAGAAACCTTAGAACAAAACCAGTATGTAACTTCCCAATATGAAGTTAGCTTGAGTAATCCTATTGTTCAACAACTTTTGAAAAAAGGTTGGGAATATTCACAAATCAAACAAATTTCAGAAGATTTTTATTTAGTAGGCGATGACTTTTTATATCCTACAAAAGAAAGTACTTCAAAAGTAACTGTTTTAAATAGACAATCAAGATCTGACGAATTAATGGATATTAAAAATGCTAAAAGTGTAAACGTTTATGTAGATAAAAGTTTGAATGTAACACCTTTTCCAAATGAATTTTGGGAGGACGCCATTTTTAAAGCAGTTAAAGAGTGGAACAAAATACCTAATACAAGTTTACGTTTTAAACAAGTTTTTAATAGTAAAGCTGCAGATGTTGTTGTGCTTTCAGATAGAGGAACGTTACCAAAAGATGCTTTTGCTGCTGCTTTGGCTCCACAGTCTGGCAGGGCAGGAAAGCATATTTTAGTGAATACTAAGTATACAAATACCACAGGGAAACCAGTAAGTGAATCACAAAGAGTATATAATATGGTTCATGAGCTAGGGCATGCTATTGGTTTAAAACATACAAACTGGAAAGAGTTACGTGAACCAGCTGCAATTCATATTCAAGGAACAGCTTCAGTTGACCCTAAATCAGTAATGAATGGAGGTACTCCAGAATTAGAATGGAACGGTTTTTCAGAATATGATATGAAAGCAGTTCAAATTTTATATCCAGAATAAAAAATAATTAGTAAAAAAATAATAAAATGAAATTACAAAATATTATACCAGCATTTATGTTAGTATTAACATTAATAAGCTGTAATGAACAAGATACAATCACTATGGAGTCTAATTCTGTTCAAAATAAAACAAATAAACTCCAAACTCAGCAGCGAGATGGTTTTATAGATATTGTATATAGATCAGATTCAAGAACTCCAAAAGATATTGAAAAAGCAGGAGGTTTTTTTCCAAGAAAAACATTAAGTATTGAACAAGTAAGAGCGCATATTTTATATTATTGTGGAGCAAACGGAAGTGGGAAAAAGCCACAAGATTTAACTAGGTTAATAATATCTAGTCCACAACCAGAATATGTGTCTACAGCTTTAAATGATGATACAGGAGGGCAACATAGAGGGTATTTATATACCATGCAATTAGAAAATTTAATGGAAGTTCCTTTTTCAGATGAAGTTCTAGGGCAAAAATTAAACGTTAAAAAAAATCTTAACAATCCTACCTTGTTATTAAATGCAAAAACATTAGCACAAGCTACTATGGTAGCATTAAAACTGCCAAGAGGAGCGCAAGAAGTAACTTTTTTAACAGGAATCCCTTATGAGAATATTATAAAAGTAATAAAAGAATAAAATTAGAAGATTTTTTATTGTTTCCCATTACATAATTTTTAGGTGTTTATAGTTAAGGGGACATAAAAATGATTCTATAAACCTCCAGTGAAAAATACTGGAGGTTATTTTTTTATTAAGAGTGGTGTTTAAAATGTTGTTTTATAGTTTTTTAAAATATTTGTTATTAAAAAGTAAATAAAAAGTTGTTTTAAACTAATAAAAAGTGGTATGTTTGCAACCGCAAATCGCGGGATAGAGCAGTAGGCAGCTCGTCGGGCTCATAACCCGAAGGTCACAGGTTCGAGTCCTGTTCCCGCTACTAAAAAAAGCTTCTCTTTTGAGAAGCTTTTTTACTTTACAATAAAAAGGAATCCACATATCTTTTATTGTCCTTTTAGATTAGTTTAGTATCTTGGAGATGTAATTTAATCTAAAAAATGATTTACTATGCTCCATTCTTTTTAATTATTGAAAAAGTATCTTTTTTGCTCTCCCCAAAAACAGGATTTAGTTTAGTAGCGCTAAAATTATTAATTACTGATATAATCTAATAAGGAATTATGGGTTATTAATAGAGCAGTTAGTTTTTTATTTTAAAAATTGGAAATAAAAGATAAATATTTACGACAAAAGTAACATTCTTAGAACTCTTTTCAAGCTTGAAGGTAAAGTCTGTAGTTAAAATAATTCTAGTAAATAAACATTATCGACTTATAAAAAATATGCAGTTAATAACATATGAATACACTTAAAACAATTACTTATTTTTCTATTTTTCAATACCCTTTGACCTTAGAAGAAATTTTTAATTATTCAGATATTAAAGAAAAAGAAACTTTAGCTAAAGAGTTAACAACACTTAAAAGCAAAGGTGTAATTTATAATACTGAAGGATATTATTCTGATAGTAATAATAAAGAAATTATAGTTAGAAGAGAAAAAGGGAATAAAAAAGCAGAAGAAATAATGCCTAAAGCATGGAAAATAGCCAAGTTTATAGCCAAGTTTCCTTATGTGAAAAGTGTATGTATATCAGGTTCACTATCTAAAGGATATTTTGAAGATGAAAGTGATATTGACTTTTTTATTATTATAGAAAAGAATAGACTCTGGGTGGCAAGAACATTACTAATGTCGTACAAAAAAGTATTTTTACTAAACTCAAATAAGTTCTTTTGTATCAATTATTTTATGAGTTCAGGATATTTAGAAATAGATGAAAAAAATAGGTTTACAGCCACAGAAATAGCCACATTAATACCTATGTACGGAAAAAGTACATTTGAAAAATTTCTAGAAAAAAATAAATGGGTTTATGATTTTTTTCCAAACTTTGTAAGAGATAATAGTCATGTAAAAAATATTACAAAAAACCTTTTTTCAAAAAACCTTGAAAGAATTTTAAATACTAAGCTAGGTGATTTTTTTGAACAATTTTTTATGAAAATAACCATAAAAAGATGGAATAGTAAGTTTAATCATTTATCTAAAAAAGATTTCGAAATAGCTTTTAAATCTTCTGAAAATGTATCAAAAAGTCATCCAAGGAATTTTCAGAATAAAGTTTTAAACTTATTAAATGAAAAGTATAAAGAGATAGAAAAGAAACACAATATAAAATTCACACCTGAAAATGTTTAAAGTAGCTTTTTCACATTCCTATTTTTACCCTTTTGATGAAAAGCAGTGGAAAAATAAAACGCCTTTTCCTCCATTAGGAACCATATACGCAGCTTCATTATTAAGAGAGAATGGTTATAATGTTAGTTTATTCGATACCTGTTTGTTAAAAGATATTAGTACTATAAATTCATTTTTAGCAAATAAGACTCCTGATGTTTTTGTAATCTATGATGATGGTTTTAATTACCTTACTAAAATGTGTTTGACAAACATGCGTGAGGCAGCTTTTGATATGATTCAGTTAGCTAAAGGTAAAAAATGTAAAGTGATTGTTTGTAGCTCAGATGCAACTGATCACTTTGAAAAGTATCTAAAAGCTGGAGCTGATTTTGTAATTAAGGGAGAAGGAGAAGTAACTCTGAAAGAATTAGTAGATAACTTAAAGAATAAAAAAGATACTTCATCAATAAAAGGTATTGTGTATAAAAATACAAATGAAGAAATCACAGAAACACCTAAAAGAGCTGTTTATAAAGAACTTGATGATTTCCCGATGCCTGCTTGGGACTTAATAGATATAGAATCGTATAAAAATATTTGGAAAGAAGGAGGCAATGAATTTACCTTAAATATCGCTACGACTAGAGGTTGTCCATTTAAATGTAACTGGTGTGCAAAGCCTATTTATGGAAATCGATACAATTCACATTCACCAGAATACATTGTTAAACATATTGATTATTTACATAAATCTTTTGGTGTTAAAAAATTTTGGATGTGTGATGATATTTTTGGGCTAAAACCAGGCTGGGTTCAAAAATTTAATACGTTATTAAAAAAACAGCGTTTAAAAATCCAATATTACATACAGAGTAGAGCAGACTTGTTATTACAAGAAGATACGATTGATGCGTTAGCTGAAAGTGGCTTGACAGAAGTTTGGATTGGAGCAGAAAGCGGTTCTCAAAAAATATTAGATGCCATGGATAAAGGAACTACCATTGCACAAATAAAAAAGGCTACACGTTTATTAAAAGAGAAAAATGTTAGAATAGCCTTTTTTATTCAGTTTGGATATTTAACAGAAACTAAAAAAGATATAGATTTAACCATAAACATGATAGAGGAATTGTTGCCTGATAATATAGGAGTTTCAGTATCTTATCCATTACCAGGGACAAAATTTTACGATAAGGTAAAAGATGATTTAAAGCTAAAAGCTAATTGGACAGATTCAGATGATTTAGCAATGATGTTTAAAGGAACATTTAACTCTAAATTTTATAAAAAACTACAGCGGTATGTTCATAAAACTTTTAGAAAAAGTCAGGGAATAGCTTTCATAAAAAAAATGATTAAAACTCCTTTAAGTCTTAAAAAACATGAATGGCGTTTAATTTTTTTACTTCCTTATTATATAACAACTTCTACTATAGATAAAGTACAGTTAAATAAATTACAAAATACGCATGAGTAGTTTTTTTGACGCAGCAGCTAAAACATATGATGATACGTTTACCTATACCAAAATAGGGAAAGCACAGCGTAATAAGGTGTATGAAAACTTATCCTATGTTTTGTCTTCAGATAAGCAGTTACATATTTTAGAGCTAAATTGTGGAACAGGTGTAGATGCAGTTACTTTTGCTCAAAAGAATCATAATGTAATAGCTACAGACATATCAGAAGAAATGATAAAAGTTGCAAGCGCAAGAAATAATCATGAAAATTTAATTTTTAAAGTTTTAGATGTTAAGAATTTGCGTAGAGATACTTTTAGAGAATCCTTTGATATGGTTTTTTCTAACTTTGGCGGATTAAATTGTCTATCTATAGAAGAGCTGAACACTTTTATTAAAACAGTATCTCAGTTATTAAAACCCCAAGGGAAATTATTTATGGTATTAATGCCTAAAAATTGTGCTTGGGAACAAATTTACTTTCTGGCAAAAGGAGCTGTTAAAAAAGCAAAAAGAAGAAATACAAATCAATCATTATTAGTAAATGTAGATGGAGAGAAAGTACCAACTTGGTATTTTAATCCTAAAGATATTGTTGAGATTACTCAAGAACATTTTTCTGTTACTAATTATTTCCCAGTAGGAATAACAGTGCCACCATCATATTTAGAAAAATCATTTTTAACGAAAAAACCTTTTTGGAATATTTTAGAAAATTTAGAAAAAAGATTGTCGAATAGGTTTCTGGCAAGGTATGCAGATCATTTTTTAATAGAACTGACTAAAAAATGAGTGTAGTATTAACCCATGCATATTATTTATTTGAAGATGAAAAGGAGCAAAAAATTATGCGTCCGTATGCTCCGTTAGGACTACTCTATGTATCTGGTTATTTAAATGAAAAGGATATTAAAAATGAGGTGTATGATAGTACATTTTATTCTTTTGAAGAGCAATTAGTATTTATAGAACAAGAGCAACCTAAAATAGTAGCTATTTACACTAATTTAATGACAAAAATTAATGTGATTAGATTAATGAAAATATTAAGAAATGAACCAAAATATGGGCAGCCAAAAATAGTACTAGGTGGCCCAGATGTTACTTATAATTGCGAAAACTATTTAAGTGCAGGTGCCGATTTTTTAATCATAGGAGAAGGAGAACAAACTTCTTTTGAGTTGTATTCAGCTATTTTAAAAAATGAAAATTATAATGAAATAAACGGAATAGTATTCTTATCTGAAGGAAAGGTTATTAAAACACCTCCTAGAGTAAAAATAAAAGAACTAAAAGACTTACCCTTACCCAATAGAGATGCAATTCCTGTACATAGATATTTAGAGACTTGGAAAAAACATCATGGGCAAAGTTCTATGACAGTAAGCACACAACGTGGTTGTCCGTATACATGTAAATGGTGTAGTACCGCAGTGTATGGGCAAAGTTATCGTAGAAGGCCAGCTAACTTAGTTGCTAAAGAACTGAAAATGTTAAAAACTACCTATAAGCCAGATACTATTTGGTTTGTAGATGATGTTTTTACAGTAAGTCATAAATGGTTAAAGAGTTTTCATCAAGAAGTTTTAGAGCAAGATGCGGTAATCCCTTTTGAATGTATAACAAGAGCCGAGCGTTTAAATGATGAGATATTGCAACTATTAAAAGAAGCAGGATGTTATAGAATTTGGATTGGAGCTGAAAGTGGTTCACAAAAAATTATAGATGCTATGGATAGACGCGTAGATGTAAATGTAGTTAAAGCAGCGATTCAAAATACCAATAAATTAGGTATAGAAACCGGAACGTTTATAATGTTGGGATATCCAGGAGAGGATATGACAGATATAAATAATACAGTTCAATATTTAAAAGAAGCTAACCCAACACATTTTACCATCACAGTAGCCTATCCAATAAAAGGAACCTCTTTGTATAATGAAGTAGAGAAAAAAATAACCAAGCAACCTAAATGGGAAACCTCTACAGATAGAGATATAGATTTTGAAAGAACCTATGATAGGAAGTTTTATGATTATGCCGTTTCATATGTAATTAGTGAGGTAAATCAATATAAACAACGATTAAAAGGAAACTATATTCATAGTTTAAAATTAAAAGCCAAGTCTATTTTGGCGCAAACTGCAATGAAATTTTCAAAATAATGTTAGTATTAAAAAACGTTATATGTACTAACGGTGTGTATTATTTAACTCCCAAAAAGCAAACTTTTTCAAAAGCTTATATAGAGATAAGAGATAAGGAACAACGGTTTTTAGGAGATAATGAAGTTAAAAAACTACCTTTTACATCTAAAAATAATCCACATTATCATGAATGGTTGTTAAGACAACAATCAACTAAACGATTTATAAATTATTTAAAAACTAAAAAAGAAAAGCTTACTATTTTAGATCTAGGTTGCGGTAATGGTTGGTTTACGAATTTAATGGCTGAAGTTTCTACACAAAATAAAATAATTGGTCTAGATATAAATATAGAAGAGTTAGAACAGGCAGCACGTATTTTTAGAAAAACGAATTTGAATTTTTCTTATGGAGATGTTTTTCAGCTTGATAAAATAATAGAAAAACAATTTGACCTAATAGTTTTAAATGCATCTGTTCAGTATTTTCAAAATTTTGACGGATTAATTGATAAATTAAATAGTTTATTAAAATTTAAAGGAGAGTTACATATTATTGATAGTCCTTTTTATAAAGAGAATGAATTAGAAAAGGCAAGGCAAAGATCTATAGATTATTATACTAACTTAGGATATCCAGAAATGGCAAAGAATTATTTTCATCATCAAATTAAAGATATTGAGAATTTTGATATTCTATATAAGCCAAGTAAAAGTATTTATCAAAAGATAATAAGAAAACAGGTAAACCCATTCTATTGGGTAAGGTTATTTAATGTATGATAAATAAAATTATTCAAATATTACCCCAATATAAGATAAGTTCGTTATTCAAATACCAAGGACAACTACTACTTTTAAATTTATTAGATTTAATTTCAGTTGCTTATTTAATACCTATAATAACATTAATTTTAAGTAAAGAAAAGTTTGTTGAGTTATTAGAAAAGTACAATGTTGGTCCTGAATGGATAACAAAAACTAATTTAATTATCTTTTTAATTGCTTTTACTTTTTTCTATATCATAAAAAATAGCATTCAAATAAAAATAAATAAAAACCTTTTAGAGTTTTTAAAAACGTTAAAAAGTTTAATTGCAGAAAAAAGAGTTGAAAACTTTATTAATGGAGATTACTTGTATTACAAAGAATATGATAGGGGAGAGCTAATTAATGTTGTGATGCAAGCTACGGTACATTTTTGTTCTAAACTTTTATACCCTTTAATGCAATTGGTTTCTGAATTATTATTACTATTGATTTTAGTAGCAACTTCTTTTTACATTCAATGGCAGTTTATGCTTTTACTACTTTCTGTTTTTATGATATTTGGTATAAGTATGTACCTAAAAAAAAGAATGAGTATTCATAAAATTAATGAACAGTTTTTTAGTCTGCATACAAAAGTTAGTTCGATAATTTTAGATATTTTAAACGGAGTACTTGATATTAAAAGCTCACAAAGTGAATCCTTTTTTATAGAAGGGTTTAAAACAAAAAATAAAGAATTAAACCAAATTACGTCCACTTTAGAAGCCACAGGATACAATTATTCAAAATACTTTGAAATATGCCTTGTGATTTGTATAACTTTAATGGGGTATTATTTTTATAACAATTCTTTAGGTGTTATAAATCTTTCGATTTTAGCTGGAATAGGTTTTAAAATTATCCCTTCTTTAAACAAGATATTAAACTATCTTACGCTTATTAAAGCGCATTCTTATTCTATAGATATTTTAATAAAATATGATAGAGAGAAAAAAGAAGAAAGAATAACTGAAATAAGTTTTAAAAAAGAAATTCAATTAAAAGAAATATCATTTGGCTTTAAAAAGAGTGATGCAGTTTTTAACCATGTTAACTTTTCAATTAAACCTACAGAAATTATAGGTGTCAAAGGAGCTACAGGGGTTGGTAAAACAACGTTACTACAAATTATTATGGGGTTAATAGACCCTAAATTAGGTAGTAGGTATGTAGACTCTAAAAAGGTTGATTGCCATTTTCTTTCTTTTACTAGTTATGTAAACCAACAGCCCTATCTTTTTAATAAAACAGTATTAGAAAATATTACAATGGGAAAAGAAAATGTTGATTATGAATATTTAAATAGCTTATGTGAAAAATTAGAACTATCCTCAACTATTAGTAATTTAAGAGAAAAGTATGATACACAAATTGTACAAAATGATAGTTTTTTTTCTGGAGGACAAAAGCAACGTATTTGTATTGCTAGAGCATTGTACAGTAAACCAAAGCTCTTAATTTTAGATGAGGCAACAAATCAACAAGATTCCGTATTAGAAAACAAAATTTTTCATTTAATACATAATCTAGCTAAACAGAATGAAATGGCAGTTATAGTAGTTTCTCATAATAAGGAATTAGAGAAATTTTACGACAAAACATATGAAGTAAAGGACAAAAAAATTGTGTTGCTATAATTTAAAAATAAACGTTTTTTATTGGGACTAGCAAAGAGTATAATCTCCAGAGGTAGTTTACTTTAATAATTTAACAGCTGAATTGATGAGTTTAATCTTTTTAGCTTGATATTTAAAATTTTTCCAAGCTCCATATAGATTTCCCACTAAATATATTTTATAATATTTAATAGGAATTTTATAACCTATATAATCAAATTTAATCCATCTTTTAGGATAATAATCCTTGTCGTTTTCTAATGTATATTCTTTTGAAAAATTTTTAATGGGGCAAATAACTTTTGAGTTTTTCTTTTCACCTAACCAAGCTACCCACCAAGAGAAAGTAGAATTACTAATAATAAAATCATCACAATTGCTAGTTAAAATTAACTGTTCCATGGCTGAAAGATTGTCAATAAAAAAAGCATTTTTAAGATTTTTAAAATGTTTTTTGCAATAACTAATATCATCACTAGTGAATATTAAGTTTTTTTCTTTCCATGAAGGAAAAAATTCTAAAATTGCAGCAAAATAATATTTATATGATAATTGATAAAACTTAGGGTTATTAACAAAATCACCTCTTCTAACTGTAATTAAAATGGTAGGTTTATTAAATAAATAAGTATACTTTTTTAGTAAATCTTTTTGTATAGTTTGATTAAATTTAAAATAGTGTTTAGTAGCTTTAGTATCAAAAAAATATTCTGTTTGTAGCCAACCTTCTATATCATAGCTTTCATTGTTAAATTCTTTTTCAGTATATTCAAATTCCTTATATACAATAGTTTTAAAACTACTGTCTATAACCCCCATTGGAATTTGATGTTCAAAAAAATAAGAATATGGCCAGTAAGGAAATAAAAAATCATGATTATTTTTCTTAGCAATTCCAATAGTTGAAGCTATTTGAAATAATTGATTTCCTAAGTTTCCTTTTTTTCCTAATAATGAGAATGCAATCATTTTATAAAATTTTTAATTTTTTAAATGTTGTATCATTCTATACCTAGTTCTATAAAGTATTTTGGAGATAAGTATTTCTAATAAATTCCAATGAATAAATTGTGATGATTTCAATAAAAATAAGAGAACTTGTTTTTTTAATTTAAGTTTGTATTTATCTTTTTTTAATACATCATAATATAAATTTACATGTTTTATAAATGTCTTTTTACATTTTTTAAAATCACTAGGTGAAATGCTATTTTTATCTATAGAAATAATTAGATAATTGTCTAACATAACATATAAATGGTGTTCTAAAATTGTATAGGATAATTCATTTTCCTTTTGATATTTTTTTACTAGTTTGAGTTCTTTAAGAAATATTGTATGATGATCTATAATTCTTCGTTTACTAATATACCTTCTGCTAATAGAGTTTTCTCTAGCATAAATATTAGCCAATGCATCATTTACAAAACTTACTTTTTGAGTTTTTAAAAAATATTCTAATAAATAGGGGCGGTCTTCAAACCATACAGATGGTAAAAATTGAATTTGACTAATAACAGTTCTTTTATAAAGTTTAGCCCATACTGTTGATGAAATATTATGAGTATACATTGCCTTACATGCTGATAGATTATCTGTAGTTTTGGAAGAGCTTTTAAAACCAGAGACTGAAATTAAGTCTTTATTACAATCATATAAATTGAATTTACATATAGAAATATCACTGTTATATTCTACAATATTTTTCACCAATAAATTAACTGCATTTTTAGTGATAGCATCATCGGCATCTAAAAATAGAATGTAGTTGCCACTACTATTCTTAATTCCTGTATTACGCGCATTACCAAGTCCTATATTACTTGTAGTAATGAGTTTTATATTTTTATGGTTTTTTTTATAGGTTTGAGCAATAGTTTTTGAATTATCAGTAGATCCATCATTAACAAGAATAATTTCGATATTGGAATAGGCTTGTTCAATAACAGAAGAAATAGCCCTGTCTAAATAATCTTCTTCATTATAAAAAGGAATGATTATAGAAACTAATTGATTACTTGGTTCTAAACTCATCACAACATTTTTAATAAGTTTTTTATAAAAACTCTTTCTATAGCCACAAGTTTTTTTGGATTAGCAGGAGGGATCCATTCATTGGTAAGTTGATCAGAAACAATGGTGAAACATGCGGTATTTAATTGGTAATAATTAGCAAAAGCATAGATGGCAGCACATTCCATTTCTACAATTTGAGCGCCTTTTTCCTTATAAAAAGATTTTAAAGACAGTGATTCTCTAAAAGGTGCATCGGTACTCCAGCATGAAACAGGATGGGCTTGTATATTTTTTTGCAGTTGATTATTCCACTTTTTAGAATAAGGGAGAATAATTTCTCCTTGTGAATAATAACTTGAGGTTCCTACTCCAGAAAAGGTTTTTGCTACATATAACAAATCACCTTCTTTATATCGTTGATTTATACAACCAGCTACACCAATAAAAATAAAATTAGCAACCCCCAGAACTCTTAATTCTTCACATAAACTAACAATATAAGGAGCTCCATAACCACATCCAGTACATAAAAGAATTGTTCCATTTTCAATTAAAAAATGATTTCCTTTAATCCCTTTTATTGGTTTTCTAAAAAAAGAAGAAATAAAGCTGTTTTTTCTAGAATATACAGTAAGAATAGCTGTTTTTGGGAGCTGTTTAAAATTATATAAGTTTTTAGATTTTTTCCAAGTAACTAATTTTTCAGCATCTAAAATAATTTGTTTGTCTGTAAGTAATAAATTTTCAACGTTTTTCAACATTAAGGATCTCCTTTATAAAGTAAATATATTAATAATTTAGATAACTGAAGTCAAGGGTGCATATTTATGAGTTTTTGATAAAAAACAAAAACTTAATATTAAAGATTCTTTATAGCTAAAGGTTAAAAACCAAATTTTTATATTTAAAGTAAGAATACTAGAAGATTTTAACAGTAGTTATTCTAATAAATAATGCGTATTGAAGTAAACATTTTTTGACTAACAGGTTATGAATGTAAGAAATATTACATAGAGGTGAAATAGTTATTTAGAGTTTATTATATAAAATATGGTACAAGTATTAAGAAGAGATTGTCCGAAAAATAAAAAAAATAAATTTGAATTCTTTTTAAATTTATTTAGGATATTTTTTTGAATTATGCTCTGTGTTTTGTTTGCCATTAAATAGCTTTGACCATTTTTGTGTAATTGTTTATTATTGGGGAATTATGAGCCTCAAACCTTCCAACCAAATGAGCCTACAACTATAGCACTTACGAGTTTTACGTATGAGGAATACCAAGCAAAAGATTCCCTCACTCCATAAACTCCGCTCAGTATGACAAGTGTTTGGCGATTTACAACCCGTAATTAAAAAATCACAATTATAAAAGTTAAGATTTAACAGCAACAATTTCAATGAGAGGATTATTTTTAGCCCACTCCTTTTTTGAGTTGCTAACTCGGTATACAAAATTTCTAAAATATTCAAAGTGAGGGTCATTTTGTTTAGGGATATTTTTAAACCTTGATTTCCATAAATCAATAGTAGGTAAAGATTCCATTCTTCTATTTTTTAAATGTTTTATTTTCCAACCTGCCTTGGTTAAAATATCTACAAGCAAATCAGAAGAAATAACTTTCATAGTGTTGCCAAAAACCAAATTAGAAGTATTGGTATTCTGACAATGCGTTCTGATAATTAACTGATCGGAAAAATATCGTAAGTTTTTCAATAATTGATATTTATTGTGAATATGTTCTAAGCTTTCCATCATTAAAAGAGTATCAAAATATCCTGGAGGAAGGGTATTCTCAATATTACCAAGCCGGGTTTGAATACCAATATCATTACAATATTTAAACTGAGTTTTTGAAAGTGTTATCCCTGTAACTTTATTAGCATTTTTTTCAGTTAATAATTTAGCAGGACCACCCCAGCCGCAGCCCATATCATATATAGAGCTTCCAGAAGGAATAAATTTAAAAAGGGTTTCTATAGCATTATCAAAGGCAGTATTGTTTTTTAAATTAGGAACATTATTATTTTCAGTAAACAACCCGAAATGATAGTGCATATTTTTTCCTAAAACTTTTTTCCAATATTCAACTCCATCTGTAGAATAAAAATCACTGAGATAGGTATTGTTTCCAGGGAGGTTAGTAATGGTCTTATCTAATATTCCTTGCTTAATATATTTATGTAAAGTTTTGGTATGGTTATTTGCTGTTTTTTTTGCGTAATTAAGATTAGATAGCTCTTTAAGTTGCATTTTTCCAGAGAAGTAAACGGTTAAATGCGGGTTGTTTTCATCTCTATTAAAAGCAAGATGTTTAAAATGAAAGTTTTTGTATTGTTTTATCAAAAGGTCATTTTTATTAAAGTTAGAAAATAAAGAAAGTGAATTAAAAATTTCACTAAGCTTGGGTTGCCATGGATAAGAAATACAAATTTGATTGTAAGTTTGTCGATGTTCTCTTAACCAGAACCCTGCACTTTTTTTTAAGAGTGAGTTTTCATAAGCTTTGTAGTAAACTTTTAATAATCGAGTACTAACTAGGCTTTCTGGTTTAATTCCCTTAGGAGTTTCAGGGAAAAAGAAGAAGTGATATTGCTGCTTTTCAATTTTTTTAGAAGTATTCCATTGGTAAGCTTTGTATATATCCTTTAGGGTATTCTTTTCTAAATAATGAATATATAATACGTTACATTGATTTTCTTTGTTTGATATACCTAAACCAATATTAACGGTTTTTTGAGCATGTTTTTTTTGAGTTTCAATAAGTTTTTCTGGACAATTAAGAACTTTTAAAATAGAAGGAATGTGTTTAAAAGTATTTTTTGGGAGCCATAATATGTATTTATCTCTAATGACTGTTTGATTAGCTTTTATTCTGATAGACCATTCATATGTTATTTCTTGATTAACATCTAGTAAAGAACTTATTGTACCAATAACTCGTTGCATGTAGACTTTATATTTTTTATTTGTAATTAAAAAAGAGGTTGAATTTTCGTATCATAACTAGTATTCAACCTCTGAGTAAAAGTTTTAAGAATTAAACCATTGTTTAAGTTGTGAATCTTGTGCTATAATAGCTTCTATAGTTTCAGGATTAATTTGTTTTACAATAGATTGGGCTTCCTCAGCTGTAAAGCAAAACCCTTTATTGGTAGCCCATTTAACAACAGTATTCCAATTACCTGGTGAAATTAAAGCGAGTTCAGGGCCAAATTTTTCCCAATTTTGATCGGTTGCTAAAAAATGAATTAGGTTTTCAAAATTATTTTCCATATTGTTTCTATTTACCAATGAGACGGATTCATTACTTTTTTTACTTTATCCCAGGTATCTTTAGCAAAAGAAGCAAAATCACCACCTAAAGATTCAAAGGCATTTTTAATTTCATTAACTGAATAACCAACACCTTGCAAGACATCATTGATAGCTGATGCACTTAAATTAAAAGCACTTTGAAGTGCTGTGGCTATAGCACCAATAGGATACCCCAATGTTCGTAAAACACTTGCTACATCACTATCAGAAAATCCTAAACTACCAAAAATAGAAGCAATTTCGTTAGCTCCAGCTCCATATATTGATTGTAGTGCAGAACCAATTTCTTGAATACCATAACCAGCACCATGCATAATAGATGCAGCTTCAGAAGCAGTCTTTTTAAAGGCTTGCTTTAACCCTTTCGCAACATCTTCAACTCCATGAATAATGGCATTTTTAACATAGCCAGCCCATTTACTGGCATCCTCAATAAAATCTTTAAAAATTGAACTAGCATCACTAATAATTTCATGCTCTATAGCAGATAATAAACTAGAGATACTTGAAATATTTACATCTGCATTAAAAGGACCGAAGCTTAATTTAGCACTATCAAATTCAAAGCCTCCTCCAACAGAAAAAATAAGATCAGAAGTAGAAGTAGAAATACCTAAATTTACATCACAATCAGCGTTTAAATCAATTTTACCTAGACTGAAACCTGCAATTGAAGGCAAAGGAATGTCAATGTCTATTCCATAAGTAAAGCTACCAGAAAAGTTATGGTAATCTTTTAATGTACAAGACATAGAGGTTTGTAATACAGCTCCATAATCTAACTCAAAAGAAATTCCACTTTTACTAATTGTTGCATCAATTTTTTCATTTACTAAATCGAGTAAACTAATAGCAGCATCTAAAGTAAAGTAAGGAGAAGAAGAAGTACTGATGCTCATTTCTGGACCACCAGATGTTATTAATGTAGCTGTAGTAGCATTTTTAATAGCCTTTTGTGCTTCAGCAGTTTTAGGAATGGTATTATTTGGAACAGGTTGCCCATTAATTTCTTTAATAGTTACTCCTTTTCCGTCTCCAGAAATAGATAATAAACTACCAAAAGATAATTTATTCATGGTAATAGTACCATGTATACCGGTATTCATATCTATTTGTAAATACCCGTAGAATTTGAGTCCAAAAAGATCCATAAACCCACTAAAACCATATCCCATTGGAGCTAAAGAACCATCAGGTAAAACTACAGGTTCCATCGGGTTTTCTGCCCATCGGAAAGACAATTGTTCAAAAGTAACAGGGAAATCTAATGAAGTACTAGTGTTTGTAAAAATAGTAATAACTTCATCAAGATTTAGTTTAGGAACATAAAAAGCAAAATATAAAGGATTCGGAACTTCTTCTTCCATTTCACATACAATAGCAAAACTATCATCTGTTAAAGTTACCTGACCTTGGTTTCCAATATGAAATGTTCCTTCAAGACCAATAGCAAACCCAGGAGGTTCAAAAATTAGTCCCATACCAACACCAAAAGAATCAAAGTGCAAACCTTTAACTACTGGAGGCGTTAATAAGCTAGTGGTATTTCCTTGTAAATCTACCCCAATTTCAGCTTCAATATTGTCAATAGTCATGGCAATATTAGCGTCAATAGTAGGGCTTTTAAATATGTTAAAAGGAATGGTTGCCTTAACTTCAAATATTACAAATTTAAATAAAGGATTTAGTGTAAGTAGTAAAGTTGGTTTATCAATATCAAACGTTTTACCATCGCTTATAGGAATTTTAATATTATCTAAGCTAAATATTAAACAAGTCATTCCAGTTGATAAACCACCATTATAAATAAACTCTATTTTAAAATCTACAGTTGTATTTGGTAAAAATGATTGGATATGCTCTAAAACACCTGTGTCGAAGGTTACATCATTAATATTTAACTGCCCTCCAACCCTAATAGCTTCATTAGTTTCTGAACAATTAATATGTGATAAAGTGATGTCAGGAATGCTTGAAG
This sequence comes from Tenacibaculum sp. 190524A02b, assembly GCF_964036645.1. NCBI lineage: Bacteria > Pseudomonadati > Bacteroidota > Flavobacteriia > Flavobacteriales > Flavobacteriaceae > Tenacibaculum > Tenacibaculum vairaonense. The sequence continues at coordinate 4,601,167 of NZ_OZ038525.1, forward strand.
GCCAATCAAAGCCCATATAGGTAGCTAAAGTGCTTAAGCTATAGGTTTGTTCTTGCGGTGGTTTATTACGTGTTTTAGGTGTTCTAGCTAAAGCAACAACAGCAAGCATATAAGAAATAAAGGTAACGTTTTTATAGTCTGTTGTACTTTCAAAAAAAGCATTCACCTTTTCTGCAGAAGACTGTCCATTTTTTATCAATTTTTGAAATTGAATAACTTCTGCATTCGTGGGACTATTTTGTATTAATTTCAAAAAATCCTGCGTTGAATTCATTATAGTAACCTCATCTTGGGTTATAGTATATGTTTCTGATTGCATTCCCATAGAGAAAACCCGAGTAATTGGGGCGTATTCTTCATCAAAAATGATATAGGTTGATATAGGTCCATGAATAGGAGTGAACTCATTGCTAGCACCAGCTTTAATTGTTGTAATACTGGTTAGGGTACCAAAAAAATTGGTTAAGCTCTTATCGGTAGCGTCATTTTGAAAAGCATCATAAACAACAATATCTTTTGTTAACGTATTTTTAATCGTTATGGGAAAAAAAGACGTCGTGGTATTGTTGGTAGTTTGCAAGGTGGTTGTATTGCTCATAATTCAATTTTTTAAATAGCTTCTGTTTCTTCTAAACCAATACTTTGTTCATATTGATCAAGAGTATCTGCATTTTCAGCAGCTTCATATTCGGAAGTAATACCTTCAAAAGTTTGCGCATCTGTAACAGCAGTGTCAATAGCGGTTTGTGAGCTATTAAACTGAGTTTCCATTCGCTCATAATAACTACTTTGAAGTTCTGAAGAAGCGGCATTAAGAGCAGTTTTTGCTGTAGCTAATTCAGCAATTGCATTTTGCACTCCAGTGCCAGAACTTAAAGCATCTTCTGCTTGTGTTACTTTAGAAACATAGTCAGAATAACTTTTATTAAATTGTTCTGTAGGAACCATACCTTCATCAGTAATTTGTTCCTGAATTACCTCAATCAATTTACTTGCATCTTCTAAGCTATCACTTAAGGCTGTTTTAGTAGGTGCCGTCTCTATGTTTTTTATTTTGGTAACTTGATTTTTTAAAACCTTTAATAAATCGTCGTCGTCAATTTCGTCAAAAGGCTTTTTTACAATACCGCTAACTACATTTTTTAAAGTTTCAGAAAGAGTTGCTTCAGAGGAATCAGCACCTGTTATGATACCTCCTTTACCATTAATAAGTGTATTGTTTGCAATTAAACTTAAGTGTGTGTTGGTAATTCCTTCTGGAAGATTAGGGTTGTCTGAAACAGCATTCCCAAAATGAGGTTTTGTAGTACCTAATGTCATATCAACAACACTTGCTCCAATGGAAGGTTCTGTATCCATAGGCTCTCCTTTTACTAATAATTGTTTGGTTTCTGGATCAATTGTAAAATCTGAGTCAGGATATTTTGCTTGTTCCTCAATAAAATCAATATCAGAAAAACCAACGGCTCTATCTTCATTGTAAATAACCCTAGGCTGTCCAGTAGATTCTTCTCTTCCTAGTTCTAAACGGATTCTTACTAGTTTTTTTGAAACAGTGTCATATTGATAATAAGATGATAGTTTTTCTTCTTCTGAAGCTTCGCTTTCTGGGGTAGTATTCCATGTAATAATCATAATATAATGTTTTAAATTGGTTTGTATAAATGTTTTGAGAAAAGGGAAAAAGTATTGTGGATTGCCAATATTAATAAGTAACTAGGTATTATAGTAAGTTACGTATTGATATAAGGATCATATAAATACTCTTGGGCTTATATTATAGCCCAAGAGGTATTTTAAAGTCTTAAGCTTTTATTGTTTCGGGGTACCATTCTAAAATTAAAACTCCATTTCATCAGCAGATGGCCAATCGTCATCTTCAGAGTCATACCCAGAATCATCAGATGAGTTAGACATATCAGATTCATAATCTTCTTGAGCTGTATCCAAAGCTTCAGATTCATCAGCGGCATCACTAACAGCTTCAGAAGATTGTTTTAAAGAAGAAGTTTCCCATTCTGCCATTGATTCACTACTTTCTTCAAGTGTATGATTAATTTTTTCAGAAGCAGTACTCATGGTATCACTTGCTTCAGAAAGATTACCGTTATCAATATCGGAAAGGGCGTCTTTAAAAGATTCATTTAAATCACTCACAGCTTCTTCATAATTTTCTGTAGGTGTATAGCCATCTTCTAATTGTTGTTGCATTTCACTTTGAATATCACTCATAGTATCTTCCATAGTCTGTTTCATTACATCTTCTTGAAGCGCGGTTGAGGTTTCAGAATATACCGAAGCTAAATCAGAGGAATCCGATGTAAATGTTGCTTCTGAGTTACTAGCTTCAGAAACAACAGTAGCATCTGGTGTTGAATTGATAGAAGCTTCTTCTGTATTGAATTCTTTTTCAGAAGAGGCTGATTCTTTTTTACTAGTTATTTTTTCCTTAGCAGAAGAGAATATTTTTTTAGCAAAATCTCCTAGCATTAATAATCCAACCAATAAACCAACTCCTTGGCAAATTTTACCAAAAGAAGCATCAAAAGATGATTGTTTGTTTTTATTAGCAGGTTTATCAGGTATTTGACGTGCTGTTTGTGATGATACTACCTCTTTACCAGCTACAGTTCCTGTAACAGTAGGCCCTGCTAAATAACTAGAACTTGGTACGCCGTTTTTCATAGTGGTTTGAATTACATTCATCCAGACAGGCGTTAAGCTAACAGAAACATCAGATCCAGGATCACTATCTCCCATGGTTCCATCACCATTCATTATAATTTGTGTGGTTTGAGGGTTACTAGGGTATATTGGATTGCCTTTTGAATCTTCAGAACAAATTTTTAAAGTAGCTGATTGCCCTGATTCAGTTGATGTAATATTCATAGTAGCAACTAAGGCAGGAATATAACCTGTTGGAGCAGGATTAGGAGCCTTTTCATATAAGTAATAAGGACCTTGCCAAGGTGAAGTAAACATCTGGAGATATGTTAAAATGGCATTCCATGAACTTAAAGTACAAGAGCTAAAGTTTTTTGTTCCACTAAAAAAAGCATTTACATCATCAACACTTCCTTTTTTTAGTGAAGCATATAAGTTTTTAGTCAAGGCTGAGTTTGGATTTGCCATAGCATATCGATGAAAAAGGAAAGATTGTACCATAGCGTCTTCATCAGAAGATGCGATTGTAAATTCTAAAGGAGGAGGATTTCCAAAAGAAAATTGTACAGCAGCCATTACTTTAATAGGAAATTGATAGAAATAAAAATCATTTAATTTTTTAAAGTTCCCAGTGTGCATTGCTTGTAATTGAGAAGCTTGATGAATGGTTTGGATTTCACTAGTAGCACCAGCGGCAATAGTGCCTAATTTGGTGTATTGATAAGGAAGTTTTTGGGTACCACTACTTGGGTTAAAAACATCGTAAATAGCAATGGTATAAGATAAGTTGTTAGTGATTTTTACTGTGGGATTCGTTGAGTTTGAATCACTACTAGTAGTTGCTGAGACAATTGTGTTTGTGTCCATTTTTTATAGTTTTAAATAATTAAACTTGGTTAGTTGATAACAAGAGGAAAGTGAAAAAATAGCCAAATAGAGTAGTGATTGTTAAACGTAATTTCAATTACTCTATTTAAAATAAGTTACTTACAATAAATATAAGTATTTGTTTTGTAAGTGTATAGCAAAATTATTTAAAAAGAAAACAGAAGGAGATGATTAGATGTATAAGTGTTTTAAAATGGAGTGCCGACGTACTGTTTTAGTGTGCAAACGTATTATTTTGTTATGTGTTTTCTGTTTATTAGTTGAAAGTAAAAGTTCAGAGTTATGAGTGGTGAGTTCAGAGTGAGTGAAGCTATATCAGGAACATAAGATAGTCTAAAAGCTGATCGCGAACAAAGAAACCTTTTATCTTCAACCTAAAAGAACCTTGTGCTTTTTCCCATATAAAAAACTGTACAATAAAAATATTTTTTATTTTTAGCATTGTACAAAAGTGTACAAGAAAATAAAACATTATTTAGAAAGTTGTACACTACTGTACAAAAAAATAAAAAACTTTAAAAAAAATTGTACAAACATGTTGAAAGAAATAAAAAAGCACTTAAAAGTAAATAATACCCTATTGGCATTATATGCAGAGACATCTGTTGACTTTATAAACTCTATAACAGTAGGAAGAAGAACATTTTCTATAAAAATTATAAACACACTGTTACCGTTGTTTGAATCGTTGGAGATGGGTAAAACAGTGCAAGAATTAAAACTGTCAAAAAATTTAAGAAAAGAAATTAATCAGAAAAGGGACTATACAGCAGTTGTAAAAAAGTTAGACAGAAGAATTAGAAATGGGCAAGAACAAATTGAAAAGGATACCCTAATAATAGAGAGTTACTTACGTGGGATGCATGCTTGTGAACAACTATTACAGAATACTAACAATTTAAAAGAGCATCAAATAAAATGGTTGCAGTTGCGGGAAAAACACTTAGCACAAAAGTATGCTGCTAAGCAACAAGAAAGTTATATGCTGCAAGCAGAAATAGCAGCAAAAAAAGCAAAGAGGGAGTTTTTATTAAATTATTAAGGTTTATTCAAGTTACTTTTCCTTACTCTTCCTTGATTATTAGTTTGAATATAGTCTTTAGTTTCTACATTCAAGCAAGTCAGCCATTTTCCACCATAAGCATAAGTGTCAATACAAATCGTATGTCCAAAATTAGCGATCTGTCCATTTTTTCTAGAAGTGTGCCCGCAAATAACAGTTTTACCTTCCATATACTTTTCTGGACGTTCAAATTTTTTCCAGAATAAATGATGTTTGTTTTGTTGAGATAAACTTTTTTTAAGTTCTAAACCAGCATGTACAAAAATAAAGTTGTTGAGTTCAAAGTAGGGGAGGCAGTTATCTATAAAATTCCAATGTGAAGAGGTAATTTTATCAGCCCAATTTACATCATTTCCAATTTTATAAGAACTTAAAGTATTTGAACCGCCAAAGTAAAGCCATTCAGAAAGTCTTTCTGACGATACTTTAGCAGTTTGCATCATTATTTCATGATTGCCAAGAATAAACTTAAAATTGTAATTATTCTGGTTTTGTATTAGCCAATCAATAACTTCTTTACTATTAGGACCACGGTCAATATAGTCACCCAAAAAAACTACAGTATCCTTTTCTTGGATTATGAATTGATTAAATATAGTTTTTAAAGCAGTATAACAACCATGAATATCACCAATAGCGTAAGTAGCCATAAATTTATAGGTGTTCTAAATTCGCATTCAAATCATTAATTAAATCTTCTGCGGCTTCCAGTCCAATAGAAATACGCATATCACCTAAATTAATACCTAAACCTTTAAATTGCTCTTCAGTTAGTTCTTTTAAATAACTAATAGCAGGTGCGTAAATTAAACTTTCATGACCACCCCAACTAACTCCAATTTGGAATAAAGAAAGTCCGTTGAAAAAGGCTTTAATTTTATCCAAATCATCCGTGTTTAATTGAAAACTTAGTAAGCCACTATAACCAGACATCTGTTTTTGTCCTAATTCATATTGAGGAAAGCTTTCTAACCCAGGGTAATTTACCTTTCTTACTTTTGGATGTTTTTCTAAAAATTGTGCTACTTTCAAGGTAGATTTTTGGTGTTGATCCATTCTAATTTTTAGGGTACGTAAACTTCTTAATAATAACCAAGCCTCAAAAGGTGCTATTTTTGCTCCAAATAATTCAAATTCGTGTACAAATAAGTTGTTAATGTTTTTTTCTGAACCAATAACCACACCAGCAACCACATCACTATGTCCTCCAATGTATTTTGAACAAGAGTGAATTTCAAAATCAACACCCATGGCCAATGGTTTTTGATAAATAGGAGAAGCCCAAGTATTGTCTATTATAGTTTTAATACCCTTTGGTTTGGCAATTTTAGCAACGGCTTCAATATCTTGTAAACTTAAGATAACAGAAGAAGGACTTTCTAAATAAATTAAAGAAGTATTATCTTGAATAGCATTTTCAAACTCACTTATTTCAGTACCAGAAATATAAGTAACTTCAATTTCAAACTTCTCTTTTAAGTAACGTTGTAAAAACGTATTAGTTGGGCCATAAATATTTTTAATAGTAATAACGTGCGATCCTTTTTTTATACAAGAAAGAATAGTAGCACTAATGGCACCCATACCTGATGAAAATAATTTAGCTTTTTCACCACCACAAATAGCAGCTAGTTTATCTTCAACAATGCGAACAGATGGGTTGTTCCCACGTGTATAAATATAGTTATTTACTCTATCATCAAATGTTCTGTCAACATCATCCCAATCTTTCATAGTAAATAACGAATTTTGATAAATAGGTGGAACTACAGCTCCTTTACTATGCGCTTTTTTACCATCGTGAGAAAGTATGGTTTCTATGTTAGATTTTTTCATGTATGTTGTTTTCTGTTTGTTCGTGTTGTTTTTTATAAAAGCACCCAATTCCAGTAATAGCTAATAAAGGTGCCATAAAAAAGTTAAAAATAGAAAATAATTGCCAGTGCCAATAATCAGCAAATGGAACGCCCAGTGTATTTATAATAAATAGGGTAGAAGCTGTCCATGGAATTAAAGTTTCTATCATTGTACCATAATCTTCAATAGATCTTGATAAAACTTTTCTGGAAACTTTTAACTTATCATAAGCAGGTTTAAAAGCATCACCAATAATAAAACTAGTAGCACTTTGGTTAGAGGTCAATGCATTGGTAGCTGCGGTTGCCACTAATGAAGAAATGATTAACTGCCATTTCTTTTTTACATTTTTAAAAACAATTTGAACCAGGGTTGGCATTGTTTTAATTTCATCTAAAATACCAATAAAAATAAATACCATAAACGTAAAGAATATGGCTTCATTTAAAGCGTATAGTCCACCTCTGTTAAAAAGCGTACCTATATTATTAGGAATGTTTTCCGCCCAAGTTGCCATGGTTGTATTATAACCTTTTAATAAGGTTTGAATAATATTTTCAAACGTATAATCTTGAAAAATAAATGCTAATAAACTAGCAGCAAAAGCAGATAAAATCATTACTGGTACGGTTGGTTTTCGTTTTATAGAACCAATAAGTACAATAACAGGCGGAACAATTAAAAGAATATTGAAATTAAATAAGTTCTCAATAGCATTTAAGGTTTCTTGTGAAGTTAATTGACTGTCTACTTTTTCCAATGGAGGGTATATAAAAGATAAACTAAAAAAACCGATAGCTGCTAAAATTGCTGAAGGAATTGTGGAGTACATCATAGAATGTATATGGTCAAATAATTTAACTCCAGTAGCTGCTGAAGCAAGATTAGTAGTATCTGACAAAGGTGACATTTTATCTCCAAAATAAGCACCACCTACAATAGCACCTGCTGTAATTCCTAAATCTACATTAGCAAGTGTGGCAATTCCCATAATAACAACACCTATAGTGGCAATAGAACCCCATGATGTTCCCGTTAATGTTGAAAATATAATTGGAATGGTAAAAGCAAGTATATATAAATACTCTGGGTTAATTATTTTTATACCATAATACACTAACATAGGAATGGTTCCAGAAATCATCCAAGAACCAATTAAAATTCCTATAGAAAAGAAAATAAGTATGATAGGAAAACCTTGCGTTATTTTTTTTACAATGGCATTTTGTACGTCAATCCATTCATAACCTAGAAAAAGTAATTGTGCAGCTGTAAAAATTGCGGCACTTAAAAATATAATTTCTAAAGGAATAGGAGTACTGTTAAAAAGCCGAGGACCAATTATTAACCCAAAAGTTATTAAAATAAATAAAAAAATAATTGGTAATAAAAGTTGAAGTGTGTTAAGTTTATTAGTTTTCAATGGTTAGTAGATTAAAAGTATAAATATAAAAAAGGATACTAAACTAATAGTATCCTTTTTTATGAGTTTTATTAATTATAACGCTCAACACTAAAAGGTGTAATATCTAAAGATGTTTTTTGGTCTGAAACTATTTCAGAAACTAGTTTTCCTGTAGCTGGTCCTAGACTCCATCCCATCATAGCGTGTCCAGTTGCAACAGTTGTATTTGTAACCTTAGATAATTTTCCAATATATGGAAGTCCATCAGGAGAACAAGGACGTAAACCAGGTTGGGCATTTGCAATATCTTTTTGGTCTATTTGTAAACCATTGTAATAGTTCTCAGCTGCATTAGCAATGGTAGCTACTCTTTTGGAATTAACTGTATTGTTAATTCCATTAATTTCCATAGTACCAGCAAATCTCGTAAAACCATCCATTGGTGTTACGGCAACTTTACGTTCAATTAAAATAGCTGGCAAAGTAATACCAGTTTCTTTTTTAACATTAATACGGTATCCTTTACCTGCTTGAACAGGAATAGTAATGCCTAATTTTTTAGCAAAATTTTGTGTCCATGAGCCAGTAGCAATAACTACTTCATCTGGAGTGAAATTTTTATTCTTGGTAGTTAAAGAAGTAATTTTATTAGATGAAACATTAATATCAGTTACTTCTTCATTAGAAATTAAGGCAACACCGTTTTTTTCTAGGTATGATTTTAATTGATGTATATATTCACTTGGGCTCATATGTGCATCACAATGGAAATATACACCTCCTTTAATGTTTAAGTCAACATTAGGTTCTAACTTTTGAACTTCTTCTTTACTTAGATTTTCTACTTTTAAGCCTTCCTGAATAGCTCTTTGTCCTACTTTCCATTCCTCTTCACCAGCTTTTTCAGTTTGGTAGTACATCATTAACCCTTTATCTTGATAAAAGAAATCAATATCTCCACTAGCTTTAATACCTTCGTATAAATCTTTACTTAGCAAGTTGATGTCTTTAATTACAGGAATTGAACTTTCAACTTTTGAAGCAGTAGACGCTTGTTTAAATAACCAAGACCAACGAATGAAATCAAAATCTAAACGTGGTTTTATAGATAAAGGACTCGTAGAGCTAAACATCCACTTTATTCCTTTATTAATCATTCCAGGAGCTGCTAAAGAAATAATATGACTAGGAGTTAAAATTCCCGCATTAACATGGGAAGCTCCTTCTGTAAAATCAGTTTTGTCAATAACAGTAACTTGATGCCCATCTTTTTGTAAATAATAAGCAGTAGATAATCCAATTATACCACCACCAATAACTACAACATTTTTACTCATAGTTTAATTCCAATTAAAATTCCATATAGGTTTTTGTCCTAAAAGATGTTCAACAAAGTAGTTCCATCTTTTTTTAATGACATAATTTCTGTGTAATCCTTTATATCCATGATTTTGACTTGGTAAAATTAATAAGTCAAAATCTTTGTCAGCCTTTATCAATGCTTCAGAAAGTTTAAACGTGGCTGAAGGATTTACATTATTATCCATTCCTCCATGTATTAATAACAATTTACCTTGCAAATTTTTTGCATTTGTAATGTTTGAGGTTTTATGATAACTTTCATCAACAGGCCATCCCATATACATTTCTGGCCACCAGGCTTTTTCCATTCTAAAATCATGGTCAGCAGCACTAGAAACACCAACTTTAAAAGTTTCAGGGAAAGCAAGCATAGCTCTACCAGTGTCAAAACCACCAGCTGAATGTCCAAAAATCCCAACCTTATCGCCATCAATCCAACTATATTTGTTACTAAGATACTTAATTGCCTTCACATGATCTTCTAAATTATTTCCCATGTTTTTGTAGGAATGATTGTGAAATGCTTTTGATCTACTAGAAGTACCTAAACCATCTACAACTACTACAATAAAACCTAATTCAGCTAATGATTGATTCATGAAAATAGAACCATAAGATTTTGGAAACATTTGTGTATGCGGTCCAGTATAGGTTCTGTCTATAATTGGATACTTTTTATTAGGATCAAAGTGTGTAGGTTTCCACATAGCCCCATAAATAGTAGTTTTATTATCCTTTGCTTTTAATGAAAATACTTCTGGATGTTTCCATCCTTTTTTAGTGAAATATTCAGTATTAGCTTTAGTTAATTTAGCTTTAATTGCTCCGTTTTTAGAAACGCGTAAAACTGTTTGTGTAGGTATAGATACTGTTGAATAGTTATCTACAAAATACTCACCACCTTCAGAAAAAGAAATAATATGATGTGCATTTTCAGGAGTTAATAAAGTTACATTTCCTGAAAAATCAGCTTTGTACAGTTGCTGATGATACGGATTCATATTTTTATTTTTCCCTGAAGCTAAGAAATAAATTAATTTCCGTTTGGAATCTATAAATGAAATTTTATTTACTACATAGTTTCCATTGGTGATTGATTTTGTTTCATTGGTTTCTAAATCAGTCAAGTAAAGTTGTTTCCACCCAGAACGTTCTGATAAAAAAACAATTTTACCTAAATCTTTAATTAATCTATAGTTAAAACCATCAATATTAGTAGTGCTTCCTTCTTTTATAACCGTTTGTTCTTGTTTTGTTATTAGATTAACTTTCTTTACAAATTCTTTTTGATAACCTCTTTCAGAATAATTTGCAATAGCAATACCCGATACTTCTGTCCATTCAATAGAAACAGAATTAATATGTGTGTTTTTAGGAAGTTTAGTAGGTATTTCTTTCTTAGTATCTAAACTAAAAAATTTTGGTTGCATGTAAACCATATTTTTATCACCAGGAGAACCTCTGTAATATGAAAGTAATTTTGGACGATATAAAGTGTCTATACTATTATCAAGTAGGTACATTTTATTAGCCTTAGTTAAATCACATAAGTTAGCCATTAAGTATTTTGAGTCTGGAGACCAGTTTACCCAAAAGTGCTTTGGGCGTTCACCGTTTTCGCCTTCCATCAAGTCATACCAACCGTACCAAGTTGCATACTCGTAATTTTTTTTACCATCAAAAGTTAATTGATATTCTTTTGAGGTTTTTGTAGATTTTATATAAAGATTGTAGTCTTTTGTATAAGCAATCCATTTCTTATCAGGAGAAGTAGATTCAAAGTAGTTTTCAGTTTTTTTACTTTCTAACTCAATCAATTTTAATACATTATTTTTAGTATTATATGTATAAAGTTTTTTATTGAATTTGAATTGAAGTTTGTTTTTATCTAACTTTTTTAGGCTAGATAGGTTTATTTTATAGGGCGTGACTTTTTGGTCGTTTTGCTTTTGAAGAAGTGTAGCTAATTTTTTGTGATTAAAAAGTGGAGTTACGTTGTTGTTTTTAAAAGAAACCTTCAAGTACTCTTTACCTTGAGTATTGTTATTAGTAAACCACAAACCAGAACCATCTTCAAACCAATTAGTTTTTGTATGTATATTAAAAGCTGTTTTATTATTATAATTTGCATACATAAAGCTAACAGCGCTTTTATAGTTTTCAGAGCTTATTTGTTGTCCATAACAAACAAAAGAAATACAAATAAATAATAATATAAATAAGTTTTGTAGTAGTTTCACGATATAGAGTATAGGTTATATAAATGAGGGTATAAAAGCCTACACCAATAAATAATAATGCAGGCCTTAATTTATTTAAAAATTAAATTAGATAACTTGAAAACCAAAAGCGTATGGGTCATCTTCATCATCAATAACAATATTGTTATATCCATATACCTTAGCCCATCCTTGAATGCTAGGAACAATTGCTGTTTTTCCATCTAAAGTGGTTTCTTCAACAACGCGGCCAATGAATTTACTACCAATAAAGCTTTCATGTATAAAGTCCTCTCCTTGTTTAAGTTTTCCTTTAGCATGTAATTGTGCTATCCTAGCGGAAGTTCCTGTACCGCAAGGACTCCTGTCAATAGCTTTGTCTCCATAAAAAACAGCATTTCTACCAGAAGAGGTAGGATCTATTGTATCGCCTGTCCATAACATATGACTTACATCTCTAATAGTATCATTTTCTGGATGAATAAACATGTCAGGATATTTTTCATTAATTCTATCTCTAACTATTTGCGAGTATTGAATTATTTTTGAAGCAGTAAAATCTTGAATTCCTGAAAAGTTTTTTTGTGGATCTACAATGGCGTAATAGTTACCTCCATAAGAAACATCAAAAGTTATTTCTCCTAATTCAGGACATTCAACTGTTAACCCTTCAGCAGCTAAGTAACTTTTAACATTAGTCAAACGTACCCAATCTACTTTTTTTCCTGTTTGTTGATATTCAATTTCAACTAAACCGGCAGGTGCTTCCATTCGAATTTTACCAGGCACTTTTGGTGTAACTAAACCTTCCTCTATAGCAATAGTAATAGTACCAATAGTACCATGTCCACACATAGGCAAACAACCAGAAGTTTCTATAAATAAAATACCGAAATCATTTTCAGGATTGTGAGGAGGATAAAGTATAGAGCCACTCATCATATCATGACCACGAGGCTCAAACATTAATCCTTTTCTAATCCAATCATATTCTTTAAGGAAATGTTGACGTTTTTCACTCATATTATTCCCTTCAAGGTTTGGGCCTCCACCTGCAACTACACGAACTGGATTACCACAGGTATGAGCATCAACACAAAAAAAAGTTTTTCTCATTGTATAAAAATTGAATTGCCAACTTGTATTTCTCTATAGAAAAACCCCTTCACTATTTTTCTATTTTGAAAACTCCAAGTTGGCGTTATTACAATTTTCTTTAGATAATAAGTCAAAAATTATTTTTTTATACTCATAAGTTTATCTAAAGAAATATTAAAATCTATTTTAGATAGTCTCTTTTGTTAACTGACCATCAATAGTTCTAGTAACATTTAAAGGGTTCTCATTCTTAAGTTCCTCTGGTAATAATTCATCAGGGAATCCTTGAAAACTAAATGGACGTACCCAACGGTTAATTGAATTTACTCCTACAGCCGAAAAACGACTGTCAGATGAAGCTGGGTAAGGACCACCATGTGTCATTGCTTCTGTAACTTCTACACCTGTAGGGACACCGTTTAATATAATACGTCCCACTCTATTTTGTAAAGCATTTACAACATCAGAAAGATTTTCATAATCTGATGGCTCAGCAATGATAGTTCCAGTTAATTGTCCTTCTAAGCAATTGATTACATCTACTAATTCTTCCTGATCTTTAGCTTTAACTACTAAAGAGAAAGGACCAAAAACTTCTTGATGTAATTTTGGGTTTGCTAAAAACTCTTTACCAGAAACAGATGCAATTTGAGTAGGAGCGTAGTTAGCCTCTACGTTACTATCATCTATTTTAGAAATAATTTCAACACCTTCTTGAGATGAAACTGATTCTCCATTTTTAACAAAATCTCTTTTAATATTTGGGTGTAACATACACTGAGGAGCAATGGCAGTAGCTTTTTCCCCTAAATCTTTTATAAAAGATTGTGTATTGGCATCATCAATAGTTAAAATTAAACCTGGATTTGTACAAAATTGCCCAGTTCCTAAAGTAATAGAACCAGCATAAGTAGTTGCTATTTCTTCTGATTTATTAGCAATTGAAGCAGGTGTTATGATAACAGGGTTAATACTTCCCATTTCTGCAAAAACAGGAATAGGTTCTTCACGGTTAGCAGCTAAATTAAATAAAGCTCTTCCACCTCCAATACTACCTGTAAATCCTACTGCTTTTACTTTTGGGTGTTTAACTAATGCAGCTCCTACAACACGCCCACTTCCAGCAATATTAGAAAATACACCATTTGGCATTCCTGTTTTTTCAGCAGCTTTGATAATTGCAGAAGCAACTAATTCTCCAGTACCTGCGTGCATAGAATGTGACTTTACAATTACTGGACAACCTGCAGCTAATGCACTTGCAGTATCTCCACCAGCAGTTGAAAATGCTAAAGGAAAATTACTCGCTGCAAAAACAACAACGGGGCCTAATGGAATGTTAATTCTTCTAATATCTGGTTTTGGGAATGGTTCACGAGTTGGGTTTGCTGTGTCAATTACATTTTTTTTCCATGATCCTTCACGTACTAATTCAGCAAAGGTTCTTAATTGGAAAACTGTTCTTCCTCTTTCTCCCATAGCTCTCCCTTCAGGTAAACCAGATTCACTTGTGTACATTTGTATAAGTGCATCATCTAATGCTAATATTTCATCAGCAATTGCATCTAAAAATTCAGCTTTTCTAGCTCCAGATAAGTTTCTATATTCTTTAAATGCTTGGTGAGCTAACTCAACCGCTTCATCTACTTCTTCTAATGTTGCTTCGTAAAAATCACATTCATTTTCTATGTTTAGTTGAGGGTTGAAGGTTTTGTTAGTAACACTTCCTTTAGCAGAAAGTTTATTACCGATATAGTTTTTTCCTGTAACTGTTGCGGTTATTGTAGTCATAATTAAGTTTTTTGATGAAGCTTTTTTATATAAAACTAAAGTAGAGATATTTAAATAATACCTCCACTTAGTTGTTTGTTGTTTTTAGTTTAAATAGCTAATTCTAAAGCTTTATAGTCTGGTAATTCAGGACGATTTTTTACTCCTTCTTCAATAATTTGTAAAACACGTTCACGCTCTTCACCAATTAAAGGTAGCCTAGGAGCTCTAACATTTTCAGTACCAATACCTGTAGCTACTTCAGCTAATTTAATGTTTTGTACTAATTTAGCATTAATATCTAATTCTAACAAAGGTAGGAACCAACGATAAATTTCTAATGCTTCTTCTGATTTTCCTGCTTTAGCTAAATTAAAAATAGCAACAGTCTCAGCTGGGAAAGCACAAACTAAACCAGCAACCCAACCATCGGCTCCCATAAATAAGCTTTCTAAAGCTAAGGTATCAACACCACTTAAAATAGCTAATCTATCACCAAAACGGTTTTTAATACGAGTCACATTAGATAAATCTCTTGTAGATTCTTTAACAGCTTGTATGTTTGGACATTCGTTTAATAATTCCTCAAACATATCTAAAGTAACTTCAATACCATAATCAACAGGGTTGTTGTATACCATTATAGGTAAGTTAGTAGAGTTAGCAGTTTGTTTGAAAAACTCAACTGTTTCTCTAGCGTCAGCTTTATAACGCATTGGAGGTAACATCATTAAAGCGGCAGCACCATCTTCTTCTGCTTTTTTAGCAGCTTCAATAGCCCCTTTAGTAGTTTGTTCAGCAATATTCATAATTACAGGAACAGCACCATCTACAACGCGTACAGCTTCTCTAACTACTACACGTTTTTCTTCATCTGATAAAGTAGAAGCTTCTCCTAGAGTACCTCCTAAAATAATTCCATGTACACCAGCTTCTAATTGTGCTTTAATGTTTATAGCAAACATTTCTAAGTCTAATGTATCATCATTTGTAAATTTTGTTGTCACTGCGGGCATAACGCCTTTCCATTGAATGCTCATTGTAAATTGTTTTTTTTACAAATTTATATTGAAAAAGAATAGCTTTTAAGCATTTCATTAACTCATGTTGGTACTATTTTAACAGGTTAAGTTGTTTTATGAGGATTTATTGTGTATATTTAATAGATTTGAAAAGAAAATTATCTCATGAAAGTATTACCATTCAAAATACCAAAGGCAAAAAATATAGGACTAATTTATCAGGAAGATAAAGGAGCATTTTTTTACGATAAATTACACCAACACGAAGAAATACAAATTTGTTACATTGTTAAAGGTGAAGGCGCACTTGTTGTCGGAGATTCTGTTAATGAATATGTAAGTGGTGATGTGTTAGTTATTGGAGGAAATCAACCACATGTTTTTAAAAGTGATATTACTAATATTAAAAATTCATTTATGATTTCTCTTTTTTTTACAAGAGAATCCTTTGGTGATGTGTTTTTTCAGTTAGATGACTTCAAAGAGTTAGGAATATTCTTTGATAATGCTAAGACGAGTTTTAAAGTTTTGAATAATAAACAGAAGTTGATGAATTACTTTAAGAAGATTTCTAAAGGAGATGATTTTGATAGGTTTATTATTTTTATGAAAATATTAAGGGTAATGATAAACTCTGATATAGAAAGATTATCAACCTTTTTGTATACAAAAAAATATACAGATAATGAAGGGAAAAGAATGGGGAATGTAATGGATTATACATTGACAAATTACGATAAAAAGATTGATTTAGAAGAAGTGGCTGATGTAGCAAATATGACACCTAATGCATTTTGTAGATACTTTAAACAACGTACTAATAAAACATATTTTACTTTTTTAAATGAAATTAGAGTTGAGAAAGCTTGTAAGCTTCTTCAAAATAGAGAGTTTTTAATTACGGAGATATCAGAGAAATCAGGGTTCAAAAATATATCTAATTTTAATAGAAAATTTAAAGAAATAAAAGGTGTTACACCTTCTGAGTATAGATTGGCTTATTAATTTAGAAAAAAAATCTATTGTACACAATATTTTTAGGGTAAAAAGGTTTTAACTTGTTTATATTTGGGACCCTTATTATTCTTTTATGAGAAAACAGATACATTTCCTAATACTATTTTTTTGTTGCTATGTTCAAATAAAAGCACAAGAAACTTTACCAATTTATGCTGATTATTTATCAGATAACGTATACTTATTGCATCCAGCTGCAGCTGGTATAGGTGATTGTGGAAAGATTAGATTGACAGCCAGACAGCAGTGGGTAGGTGTTAAAAATTCACCTGAATTACAAACATTGAGTTTTCATGCTAATGGTGGAGAATATTCCAAAACAGGTTATGGTCTAGTATTATTTAATGATAGTAATGGATATCATTCGCAGAGAGCAGTTCAAGGGACTTACGCTTATCATATTAATTTTGGAAATGAGAATTTGTTTAACCAATTATCATTTGGATTGTCGTTGTCTGCTGTTCAAAATGAGGTAGACCAAACGGGCTTTTTTAATGATCCAGCTGTAAATCAGGTTATAGAAAGTAGTTTTTATTTTAATGCTGATTTTGGTTTGGGATATCATTACAAAGGATTTTCTTCTTATTTAACTATAAAAAATATATTGTTATCCGCTAAGAGCAAACTTGATGATAATTTTGAATCTTTAAATTTGAGAAACTTTATTATTGGTGGGGCATATTTTTTTGGTGATGAAGAAAAATTACAATATGAACCATCTGTAATGTTTCAATTTAAAGAAGGTACAGGAGAAAAGATAATGGATTTGAATTTTAAGGTGTATAAAAAAATGACAAACATGCAATTATGGGGAGCTATTTCTTATAGAAAAAACTTTGATAGTAGTGTGTTTGGGAATTCGCAATACATTACACCAATAGTGGGTGTAAATTATAAGAAATTTATGTTTGCATATACTTACACCAAGCAAACAGGAGATTTAATATTCTCTAATGGTAATTTTCATCAAATATCTCTTGGAATGAATATTTTATGTAGAAAAAGAAGAGCTTCGGCTTGTCCAAATATTAATGGTAGTTTTTAAAAATTATGCTCAATAATTTCAATTTCTGTGGCATAATTTTTTAAGATTTTACCTAGAGTATTTTTGTTTTTATTAATGTAAAAAGTGTATTTAACTTCTAACATTTTTTTTACTTCTTCTTTTTTATTTGATAACTTCAAATTTTCTAGTACTCGTTTTGTTTGAAGTGCTACAGCATAACCAGAGTCAATTATTGTTATGTCAGTACCAACAATATCCTGAATTTTTTGTTTTAAATATGGATAATGAGTACAACCTAGTACAATACAATCAGTATTAGCTTGCTTCATAGGCGTTAAATACTTGGTTAAGAGATAATCCATTTTAAGACTATTTAACTCATCATTTTCAATTAAGTCAACTAAACCTTCACCTACTTGTTCAATAATGGTTATATCGCTTTCTAAAGATGAAGAAGTCTTTTCAAAAAGCTCACTATTTAAAGTACCTTTAGTAGCTAGAATACCAATTACATTATTTTTAGTTTTTAATGAAGCTGGTTTGATAGCTGGTTCAATACCTATGAATGGAACATCATATTTTTCTCTTAAAACTTTAATCGCGTTTGTTGTAGCTGTATTGCAAGCAACAACAATAATTTTACAATTATTTTCTAATAAAAACTCAGTGTTTTTTATAGATAGGTTTACAATTTCTTCTTTGGTTTTTTGCCCGTAGGGAGCATTTTTACTATCTGATAAGTATATTGTATGTTCAAGGGGTAGAAGTGCTCTTATTTCTTGCCAAATTGAGGTTCCACCAATACCAGAGTCAAATATGCCTATAGGAGATTCACTTTTCATATAAATGCAAAATTAAAAAACCTGCTGTAAAAAGCAGGTTTTTAACAATAAATTATATTTAACTAATATATTAGAATCCTAATTTAGCTTTAACTGCGTTGTAAATATCTTCACCTTTTTCGTAAACGATTAAACCTTTACCTGGTGCAGCGTCAAACACATAAATAATTCCTTTTTCAGCAGCTACAGCTTTAATAGCATCTTCAGCTTTCTTTAAAATAGGAAGTGTTTTTTCTTGATATTTTTTTTGCATTTCTTGACTAGCAGCTTGCTCAGCTTGACTTATTTTAAGTCTATCTTGTTGTACTTCTACTGCTCTTTTTTGATTAGCTTCTTGAGTTTGAGTTTTTCCTTCAGCTTCATATTTCTTTATCTTAGCTTCAAGTTTCTTATATAAAGCTTCGATATCATCACGGTAAGTTTTGTTTAATTTCTCTAATTCTGCCTTCATAGCCTTTGTTGCAGGCATTTCAGCTAACAATTTATCAGTGTTAATATGTGCAGTTTTTTGCGCGCTAACAACCCCACCAAAACCAACTGTAAAAATTGCAACTAATAATAACGTTTTAAAATGTTTCATCTCTGTTGTTTTAATTTAATTATTGTCTTTATTCTTGATTTTATTTGCTTTCTTTATTTTGTTGCTCTAATTTTTTCTTCTCTTCTTGAGCTTTTCTTAAAGCATCTCTCTTTTCTTGTAATAACTTTCTTTTTTTAGCTCTGGCTTTTAATCTAGCCTGTCTTTTTTCTTCTATTTCTTTAACCTTTGCAGCTCTTGCGTCTAATTTTTTCTTTTTTAAGGCTGCCTTTTTTTCTTGTAATAATTTTTGTTTTTCGCTTACTTCACCATTTTTTAATAATGCCTTTTTAGCTGCTATTTTATCTTTTTTAGCCTGTTGTTTTTGATCAATATTAATCATTTTAACAACTAAATCACTAATGTCATGTTTCTTATTTGAATAAAGCATAACTAAATCACCAGACTTGTCAAATACAAAATCATATTTTTTTCTTTTAGCTATGGTTTGTACAGAATTGAAAACTTGATCTTGAACTGGTTTAATCAACTGTTTTCTTAAATTATACATATCACCTCTAGGACCAAAATATAAAGATTCAAGTCTTCTTAATGATTCTTGCTTTATGTTAATGTCTTCCTCTCTTTCTTCTATTAAGTCTTTGGTTAAAATTGCCTTTTCGTTTGATAAGTCAGTTTTTAAAACCTCTATACTTCTAGCTTCTTTATCTAGTTCTGCTTTCCATTTCTCAACTTTGGCATTTAAGGAATTTTGGGCTTCAATATATTCAGGAATATTTTGAAGTATGTATTCCATATCTATATATGCAATACGCTGACCTTTTTGTGCAAAAGTAATAGTTGCTAAAAATAAAAGAACGATCGATAAAATGTTTTTCTTCATCTTGTTATAATGTGTTTAGAAAAAACCGTGCCAAAAAACCAGACACATTACAAATGTAAGGTTTTAGAACTGTCTTCCAATAATAAAATGTGTTTGCCAACCAGATTTTGTTGGGTTTATACTATTTTCCAGACCAGGTAAAGGATCAAACCCATGAGCAAAATCAATACCTAATAGTCCAAAAGCAGGCATAAATATACGAATACCTAATCCAGCCGAGCGCTTTAATCTAAACGGATTAAAATCGCTAAAATTGTCATATGAATTACCTGCTTCTAAGAATCCTAATGTATAAATTGAAGCAGATGGTTTGTCTGTTATAGAATAACGTAACTCTAATTGGAATTTATTGTAAATAGAACCTCCATCTAAAGAAGAAATACGGTTATTTTCATAACCTCTTAAGCCAATAACTTCTCTACCATCTAACTGACCTTGTGCAATTCCATCACCACCAACAAAATATCTTTCAACAGGTGTTAATCCTAATTCTTTATTATAAGTTCCTAAATAGCCAATTTCAAAGTTAGACATTAATACAAGCTTTTTAGCTAATTGAGAATACCACTTTCCTTTGGCAGATAATTTATAATATTCTAACCATTTATATTTATCAGCAAAATAAGCTTGCTGTTCAGGAGAACCTTGAATAAAATTATTTGAGTTTTCAAATGTTCTACCGCTTATTAAAGAATATGGTAAAGTAGCTTTTGCTCTAATTGTAAATTCAGATCCATAGGTAGGAAACACTAAACTAGGACCAGAAGAGTTTCTAGTAAGTGCTACACTATATGCTAAATTGTTAAGATCACCATCACGTAAAACTGCATTTGAAGAACCTACTCGATATCCATAGTTTTGAAGAGCAATTCTTTGATAGCTGATAGATTGAGAAAGTTGGAAGTAATCATCAGGCCAATTTAAACGTTTTCCTAACCCTATAGAAGCACCTATAATACTTAAACTCTCATCTCTATTAACAGTATTAGATCTAAAGTCAAACCTGTATTGATTAGATAAATATACCGAGAAAGACAATGATTGTGGAGTTTTTCCTCCTAACCATGGTTCAGTAAAAGAAAAGCTATACGTGTTAAATGTTCTACTTGCTTGTAATCTTAAAGATAGACTTTGTCCATCTCCCATTGGTAAAGGTTTATACGCTTCTTTGTTAAAAATATTTCTAATAGAAAAGTTATTAAAAGATAATCCTAAAGTACCAATGAATGATCCACCACCATAACCTCCTTGTAATTCAATTTGACTACCTCCTTTTTCAGTAACAGAAAATTCAATGTCTGCTGTTTTATCTTGATAATTAGGTTTTACATCAGGAGTTACATTAGTATCAAAAAATCCTAATTGTCCAATTTCACGAATAGATCTGATAATATTTTGTCTACTAAATAAATCACCAGGTTTTACGCGTAGTTCACGATAAATAACATGATCATTTGTTTTGTCATTACCAACAACTGTAACCTTTTTAATAGTGGCTTGTTCGTCTTCTCTAATTCTAACTTCAACAGTAATAGAATCATTTTTAACCTTTGTTTCTACTGCATTTACTTGTGAGAAAAGGAAACCATTGTTATGATATAAAGTTTGAATATCGGTAGAAGTTGGTGTTCCATCACCAGATATTCTTTCCTTTAAAACTTTACCATTATAAACATCACCTTTGTCAATACGCAAAATGTTCTGTAGTTGTTCGTCTGTGTAAGTTTTATTTCCTACAAAAAGAATATCAGCAAAACGATATTGACGACCTTCTTCAAGTTTAATTTCTAAATTGATAGTATTGTCATCATTCCAAGTAATGTTGTCAGATAATATACGAGCATCTCTAAAACCTCTTTCACTGTATTTTTCTAAAATACTTTCTAAGTCAGCTTTATAATCATCAATAACATATTTTGATGATTTCCAAAAGCGACCGAAAAACTTACGTTTGGTGTTTTTCATAGCCCCTCTTAAAGATCCATCAGCTAAAGCTTTATTACCAACAAAATTAATTTCTTTTATTTTGATACGGTTTCCTCTATCAATAAAAATACTCATGCTAACAGTATTAACATCAGACGTGTCTTTTTGAGTATCTAAAGTAACTTTGGTTTTTAAATATCCCTTATCAGTGTATTTTTTCTTTATATAGTTACGAGTGGTTACAATTAAGTTATCAGTAACCATAACCCCTTTTTTTAACTCGGTCTCTTTTTTTATGTCTTTAATTTTAGATTTACTTAATCCAGAAATAGAAACATTTGATAATTGAGGTAGTTCAATTACATCAAATTGTAAGTAAACAGTTTCTCCATCTAACTTAGATAAATAAACATCAACTTGACTAAATTGTTTACTTTCATATAGCTTTTTTATAGCGCTAGTTAATTTATCACCAGGTAATTTTACTGGTTGTCCAACAACTAACCCAGTGTAAACTCTAACGGTTTGTTCACTAAATTTTTGTAATCCTGTAACAGTAATACCGCCTAGGGTATATTCCTTACCTTTTTCATAAGGAATTACTGTTGATGAATTGTTGTTTTCTTTTTGCTGAGCTTGTGTGTTTACTAATGTAAAAGCAGTTATAAATAATGCTAAAAGGTACGAGTACTTATTCATTTGCTTCAATCTGTTCACTTGTTTTTCCAAATCGTCTTTCCCTGTTTTGATAATTTAAAATGGCATCAAAAAGATGTTCTTTTCTAAAGTCTGGCCACAGTACTTCCGTAAAATAAAGTTCTGCATAAGCCATTTGCCATAGTAAAAAATTACTAATTCTGTGTTCCCCACTTGTACGTATCATTAAATCAACGTCCGGCAAATTAAAGGTATATAAATGATTATTTATAATTTTATCGTCAATTTTTTCCAATTCTAATTCTTTATTAACAACTTTTTTAGATATGTTTTTGACAGCGTTAACAATTTCCTCTCTTGAGCCATAACTTAAAGCAAAACTCAAAGTGATTTTTTTATTGTTTTTGGTTTCATCAATAACTTTCTTCAGAATTTTTTGAGCATTTTGAGGTAAGCTATTGATATTTCCAACAGCATTAACTTTCACATCTTTCCTCATAAATTCAGGTAGTTCTTTTTTCAAAGTAGTTACCAATAAACTCATCAAAGCATCTACCTCAAATTTTGGTCTATTCCAGTTTTCAGTAGAAAAAGCATATAATGTTAAAAATTTAACGCCAAGTTCAGAAGCAGTATCAGCAGTTTCTCTAATAGCAGTTAAAGCATTTCTATGCCCAAAAACACGTTGCATTCCTTTACCTTTTGCCCATCTTCCGTTTCCATCCATTATTATGGCTATATGGTTTGGTACTTTATGTAAGTTAATGCTTCGTAGTTTTTCGTCCATATTTATTCTGTTAATCCACTAAAACATTGTGGCCTGCCAAAGGTATAAACAATTGATAAACCAGAAAAGGCATACCAATCATTTCCATTACCGCCAAAGTTAAGTGCGTCTATTTTAGGAGTGCTATAATCCAACTCATCTGTAAAAGAATATCTTGCGCCAATTTCAAAAGCAATGGCTACATCTTTAAAAAGTAATCCTTTAATACCTATTCCAAAAGGTAATGAATAAGAGAATTTACTTTCTAATTGTACTTGGTTATTAGAAAGTAATTTTGTTGGACTTTTATAATTAAAGGCTGCTATTTCTGTAAAAATGTATGGAGTATACGTTGTCTTATAATCACTTATATTGTAATCATAAAAGTTAAACTCTATTCCAGCAGCAAATTCATGTATTATATTTGTGAATTTTCTTCCAATAGTTTGTCTGTAAGGGTTTTCCGATTCAGTATTATCTCCTGAAACTGGTATGTAAGTATAAGTTCCCCTAAGAGCAATTCTAGGGTTTAAATTGTATTTATATACTAAACCTCCAGCTACTTTGTTTGGGTAAATGTAGTTTTCTTTACCAATATCCCCAATGAAATTTGAGCCTCCAAAAAAGAAGCCTATTTCATGACTTTGAGCTTTACAGATTACTGATGCTAGTATAAGCGTTATAAATAAAAATCGTTTTTCCATTGTAAAAATAGCGTGCAAATATAGGGAATTGAATTTGCTTTAAAAAGTTAATAAACCGTCTTTTTTGATTAACTTCCTTTTTGCTAAAATATTGTGGTAAATTTTTTTATAAAGCTTCATTTCTAGTGTCTTCTCCCCATAAAAGTTTTCCTCTAAGGGTTTTTAAATAAGATTGGTTTTTTGGTAGTATACTTTTAATTGTAAAAGGTGCTTTTTTTATTTTGACCTTAGTGTTTTGTTCAACGGTGGTTATTCTTGAGTCTAAAGAAATTAAAAAATCTTTTTCTCTTGCACTAACTTCTAACTGAATAGATGTTTCATCTGGTATTACCATAGGGCGTGCATTTAAATTATGAGGTGCAATTGGGGTAATAACAAAACTTTTTGAATTAGGAAGTATAACTGGACCATCACAGCTTAAAGAGTAACCTGTAGAACCGGTTGGTGTAGCTATAATTAGGCCATCCGCCCAATAATTGGTTAAATATTCGTTGTTAAGATAGGTGTTTATCCCAATCATTGAGGTTGTATTTCGCCTAGCAATGGTTATTTCATTTAGAGCAAAATTCAATTCAGAAAGTTCTTCAGCAATAGGAGAAGTCTCTATTTGTAATAGCGTTCTTTCTTGAATTGTATATTCTTTTTTTAATAATAGTTCAACAGCTTCTTCAATTTGGTTTTTTTGAACTGTAGCTAAAAATCCAAGTCTTCCGGTATTAATACCCATAATGGGGATGTCAAGATTTCGAATATAAGTGACAGCTCTTAAAATTGTTCCATCACCTCCAATAGTGAAAAGTACATCAAAAGAGTTTGATAAATCATTAAAATGAGTAAAGGTTGGGTATTTTTTTTCTAATGATTTGTTTTTAATTAATAAATCGTAAAACTGCTTTTCAAAAAAAACAACAATCCCGTATTTCTTTAAAATAGATAAAAGAATTTTTATTTCCTTTTCCGCAGAAATAGTATAAGCTTGTCCGTAAATGGCTACTTTTTTCACTTTTTAAAAAATTTAATAGTAGGTAAAATAAAGAAGTTACATGTCTAAATACTTTCTCAAATATCTAGCTCTGTCTTTAAGTTCTTCTAAGTAAAAATCATCTTCATGTTGTGTAACTACATCATAATCATATCTTCTAAATGTTTGAATAATTTCATTGATTTCATTAGAAGCTACTTTTAGAGTTACTTGCATTTTGTCAGGACCTTCATGAGAAATATACATACCTAAAAGTTTTCCCTTATTGCTTTCAACAATTTGAGATATTTCACTCATAGAGTGGTCATTTTTGTTTTTACGAATTATAAGTGTTTCACTTTCTAGGTGTAAAAAAGGACTGTCAGCAAACGCATCAAGGATATCACCTAATTCATAGTAACCAATGTAATTTAAATCTTTGTCTAATACAGGAATTAAATTACAATCATTATCAGCAAATAAGGTAACTAAATCTAGTAAAGTTGCTTTTTCATGAGTATAAAAGTGATCTAAAAGATAGTCGTAATCTTTTAAATATCCTTTTTTATCATCAATGGTTTGAATATCACTTTCAGGTAAACAGCCTACAAGTTTTTTGTTTTTTACTACAGGAATATGCGTAATTGGTAAGTTTTCAAATACTTCTTGGGCGCAGCCTACAGTATGAGTTAAACTTAATTCTTTAATTTCGTTGAGTATAAAATCGTTAATATTCATTAGTACGAATATAGTTTAAAATGATTTAATAAGTTACTTTTGCCAATTATAAAAGTTTACAAAATATTTACAAGCAAATTTTTAATTATACATGGCAAAGTTAAGTGTAAATATAAATAAAATTGCAACGTTACGTAACTCTAGAGGGGGTAATGTTCCAAATTTATTACAAGTTGCAAAAGATGTTCAAGGGTTTGGAGCTGAGGGAATAACTATTCATCCAAGGCCAGATGAAAGGCATATTCGTTACCAAGACGCTTATGATTTAAAAAATGTAGTAACCACAGAGTACAACATTGAAGGAAACCCAATTAAAAAGTTTACAGACTTAGTTTTAGAAATTAAGCCAACTCAAGTTACTTTGGTTCCAGATGGAGAAAATGTGCTAACGTCAAATGCAGGATGGGATACTATTTCTAATCAATCATACTTGCAAGAAGTAATCCAAGAATTTAAATCCGCAGGTATTAGAACGTCTATCTTCATTGATACAGATTTAAAATTAATTGAAGCAGCAGCTAAAACAGGAACAGATAGAATAGAGTTGTACACAGAGAAATATGCAACAGAATTTGAAAAAGGCAATAAAGAAGCAGTAGAACCTTATACAAAAGCAGCAATGTTAGCAAATGAACTTGGTTTAGGAATTAATGCAGGACATGACCTAAACCTTGAGAATGTTCAATTTTTTAAACAAAATATTCCAAATTTAGCTGAAGTTTCAATAGGACATGCGCTTATTTCAGAGAGTATTTATTTAGGAATAGAAAATGTAGTTAATATGTATTTGCATAGATTACAATAACTCCAAGTTATGAAAGTTTTACATTCAAGGATAATAGGAACAGGTGAGCCATTGATAATATTACATGGTTATTTTGGGATGGGTGATAATTGGAAAACTCATGCTAATAAATTTGCTGAAGATGGTTTTGAAGTACATTTAATAGATCAGCGAAACCATGGTAGAAGTTTTCATGCAGAGGCTTTTGATTATGAATTATTAGTTGAAGATTTACATAATTACATTCTGAACTATAAACTTGAAAGCGTTAGTATTTTAGGCCATTCAATGGGAGGTAAGACAGCAATGTTGTTTGCTGTTGAGTTTCCTGAGTTTGTAAAAAAGCTACTGGTAGCAGATATTTCGCCAAGAAATTATCCGCCACATCATAACGATATTTTAGCAGCTTTAAATTCAGTAGATTTTAATGTGCAGAACTCTAGGAAGCTAGTAGATGAAAAACTGGCAGAACTAATTTCAGAAGTTGGGGTTAGACAATTTTTATTGAAAAGCTTATATTGGAAAGAAAAAGGAGTACTTGCTTTTCGATTCAATTTAAAATCATTAACTGAAAATAATAAAGAAGTAGGAGTAGCTCTACCTTCATTTACAGTTTATGATGGGGTAACGTTGTTTTTAGCTGGAGAGAAATCTGGTTATATATCAAATGAAGATTTCCCTTTAATAAATGCACATTTTCCAAATTCATCAGTGGAAAAAGTGTCAAAAGCAGGGCATTGGTTACATGCAGAGAACCCATTGGAGTTTTATGAAAAAGTAATTAAATTTCTCAAATAGTAATTAAAAACACTGTTTGGTTTAGAATTTTGTTAGTTTTAAAAGCGAGGTAGAAAAAAATCTACCCCACTTTTGTCCTCCTCATTCTGTCCATCTTTAAGGGATGTCTTTGTTATCAATGTTTGTAGCAGAATTTATATGTGAATTAATAACTAATCGTTTTTCTCTTTTATGATTGTTGAAAACTGTTATAATGGCTTTGGCTATTATTAAATTATTTCTTTTCCCAGCATATACCTTTTGTATGGTTTCTAAAGAAAAAGAATAGTTGTTCTCTTTTAGATAGTTCCTTACTTTTTCTCGGTATTTATAAGGTTTTATTTTTTCTAATTCTTCTCGTTGCACTTTAGTAATCATAAAAACTATAGTTTCTTTTTGGTAGTTGACATTAGTTTTAATTTATATTTGTACGTGTTTTGTACTTAATATGATACAAATATACAAACAAAATTCTATAATTAAAACATAATTCTAATAAAATTAGAAAAAAGTTAATTTTGCATGAGCGACTTTATTGATGAAACATATAAAAGAGTAGAGGAAGTTATTATATATAATAATATGAATATAAGGTCTTTTGAGAATAAAATTGATGTTTCTAATAATTCTATAGGTACTGCAATAAGAAGAAAAGCTTCTTTTAAAAGTAATGTGTTAAACAAAATTCTAAAAGCTTTTCCAGAAATAAGCCCAACATGGTTATTAACTGGTCAAGGAACTATGTTGATACAAAATAAAGCGGAAGAACCAGCTGACCCATATGGAGAAATAGATTTAACGTTTAAGGTTAAGGAGAAATTATTGGTTTTACTGTCTGAGGATAAAGAGATACTTCAAATTTTGAATAACCGAATTATAGAAGTTTTAAATGATAAATAAGTAAAAGTGTTTTTGCCATTAATAGTAGAATAATTATTTTGAATTTGTAATGTTGTTTGTGGTTCTTCGAGTTAAAAAGAAACCAGAGGAATTAATCGCTCTGACTTTAGTAAATTAGTCAAGGTTATTAAAATTGAAATAAACTTGTTTGTTGTGGTATAAATCTGTGATTCTACTTTCCTTTATAGTAGGTATTGAAGATATATTAGAGAGCCGCAAATATAACTTTAGCTTTAGCATACTGGTTTAATGTTTTTATTTCTCATTCAAAAAATATGGTTAAACCTCCTCTGTTATCTAAACTTAAAGTGTTCAATTTGAATTTAAACTAGCTGTTGAGTCTGTATAGTGATTATAAGTTCAAATTAAGAAGTGCAATTGTTTATGTTAATAAAATAAAGATAATATGTATAAAGTCTGCCAAATTAACAGAAGTAACTATTTGGTATAGTTTTAGACAAGAAAGAAGAAAAGGTTTTATATGAAGATATTTTTAAAAATACTATTAACTGCATTGGCTGTAATAATATTAGCAAATATTTTACCAGGTATTGAAGTTAATAATTATACAACGGCACTTTTGGTAGCAATAACTATAGCGCTTTTGAATATGTTAGTTAGGCCTTTGTTAATAGTGTTTACTTTACCGGTTACTATTTTAACATTAGGACTATTTTTATTTGTAATAAACGCAGTTATAATATTGTTTGCAGGGAAATTGGTAACAGGGTTTGAGGTTTATGGTTTTTTTTCTGCATTATTTTTTAGTATCCTTTTATCAATATTTAGATCTTTTTTATTTTCATTTTTAAAAGAAAAAAAGAAAAAGAAATAAACAAATAACTTATATACAGTATTTAACAATAAAAAAAGTAAAATAAAGCGTACTTTACTACTTCTCTCTAAAAGTCTTGGTTCTCAATAAGAAAAGTAGTAGTTTTGCACCCGATTTTAAAGAAACAGATTTTAAGATGAACATAACAAAAGAAAACGTAGATGCACTAAATGCCATTGTAAAGGTTGACATTGTTGCAGATGATTATAAAGATAAAGTAACAAAAGTTTTGAATGACTACCGTAAAACAGCTAACATACCAGGTTTTAGAAAAGGTCATGTACCAATGGGAATGGTAAAAAAGCAATACGGTAAAGCTGTAATGATTGATGAAGTTAATAAGCTTTTACAAGAGTCTTTAAATAAATTTTTAGTAGAAGAAAAATTAGATATCTTAGGTAATCCATTACCAAAAGTAAATGAAAGTTTTTCTTGGGAATCTGAGCAGTTTTCTTTTGAGTTTGAATTAGGATTGGCTCCAGAGTTTGATGTAGATTTAAAATCTAAGAAAGTAAAAAGATACAATATTGTTGCAACTGATGAATTAATTGAAAAGGAGGTTGAAAACATTCAAACTCGTTATGGTAAATTAATTACTTTAGAGGAAGGTGAAGAGCATTCTAATGTAACAGGAACTTTTGTTAATGAAGAAAAAGAAATTAATAAAAAATCTACTTTTTTAGTTAACGATTTAAAAGGAAAGAAAAACGAAAAGAAGTTAATCGGAGCTAAAGTAGGAGATGTTATTGAGTTAGATACTAAAAAGCTTTTTGAAGATGATAATAAGTTGCAACAAGTTTTAGGTGTTTCTAATGATGATGCTAAAGATTTAGATATTAAAGTTACATTCACTGTAGAAGAAATAAATAAAACAGAAAAAGCAGAATTAGATCAAGAATTATTTGATAAGTTGTTTCCTGATGGAAGTGTAAAAACTGTAACTGAGTTAAAAGAGAAGATAAAAGAAGATGCTGAGAAGCAATTTCAACAACAAGCAGATCAACAGTTATTAAATGCTGTAACTGAAACTTTAGTTGATAATACGAAGTTTGATTTACCAAAAGATTTTTTACAAAAGTGGTTACAAACTGCGGGTGAAAAAGAGTTAACAGCAGAAGAAGCTGCAGCAGAATACGAAAAATCTGAAAAAGGATTACGTTATCAATTAATTGAAGGTAAAATCATGAAAGATAACGAAATTAAGGTTGATTATGCTGAGTTAGTTGAGTATGCTAAAGGATTTATTAAAGCACAAATGGCTCAGTTTGGAAATATGAACCCAGAAGAAGAAGAACTAGAAGGAATAGCGGGTCGTGTTTTATCAAACCAAGACGAGGCACGTCGTTTACAAGAACAGTTAGTATCTCAAAAGTTAGTAGCTTTCTTTAAAGAGAACATGAAGTTTGATACTAAAGAAGTGAGTTATGAAGATTTTATTAAGGAAGTATACAATGTAGACGGAAAATAAGAAAATCTTAAATATATAAAACAAACCTGAACGCAAGTTCAGGTTTTTGCTTTAAAGAACACTATTTTTTTAACTGAATAGTTCTTATATTTACAACTTCATAACCAGAAAAAACATTTAATATAATGGATTACGGAAAAGAGTTTGAAAAATACGCAACTAAGCATCACGGAATAAGTAGCAGCTATTATGGTAAAATAACTAGCAGTTTAACACCATATATAATGGAAGAACGCCAGTTAAATATTACACAAATGGACGTGTTTTCTCGTTTAATGATGGACAGAATTATATTTCTAGGAACAGGAATTAATGATCAGGTGGCAAATGTAATTCAGGCTCAGTTATTATTTTTAGAAAGTGTTGATGCTACTAAAGATATTTCAATCTATATTAACTCTCCTGGTGGAGGCGTTTATGCTGGACTTGGAATTTATGATACAATGCAATTTATTAAACCAGATGTAGCAACTATTTGTACTGGTATGGCAGCCTCAATGGGTGCTGTTTTAATGTGTGCAGGAGAGAAGGGAAAAAGGTCTGCTTTACCGCACTCACGTATTATGATTCACCAACCTTTAGGTGGAGCTCAAGGACAAGCTTCTGATATGGAGATTACAGTTAAAGAAATAGGGAAATTAAAAACAGAATTATATAATATTATTTCTCACCATTCTGGACAACCTTTTGATAAGGTACATGCAGATTCTGACAGAGACTATTGGATGAAAGCAGAAGAAGCTAAAGAATATGGAATGGTTGATGAGATTTTAAAAAGAAAATAATTTCAATTATTGTAAAAGATAAAATGAAGTAACCTTTTAAGGTTACTTCATTGTTGTCTTTTTATAATAGTATTATAATAAAGCAAGATAATGTCGAAAGAAGAAAACTTACAATGTTCCTTTTGTGGGCGAAAAAAACCTGAAACGGATTTATTAATAGCTGGTTTAGATGCTCATATTTGTGATAAATGTATTGAGCAAGCCTACGGAATAGTTCAAGAGGAGATAGCAGAGGCTAAAACAAGTAGTTTGTCTAGTGATTTAACCTTAAAAAAGCCTAAAGAAATAAAAGCTTTTTTAGATGAGTACATTATTGGGCAAAATCAAACTAAAAAAGCAATGTCCGTAGCTGTATATAATCATTATAAAAGATTATTACAGTCTAAAGATGATGATAATGAAGTTGAAATAGAAAAATCTAATATTGTTTTAGTTGGAGAAACAGGAACAGGTAAAACATTAGTAGCTCGTACTATTGCTAAAATGTTAAATGTGCCTTTTTCTATAGTTGATGCTACTGTATTGACACAGGCAGGATATGTTGGGGAAGATGTTGAAAGTATTTTGAGTCGTTTATTACAAGCGGCAGATTATGATGTTGAAAAGGCAGAAAGAGGCATTGTTTTTATTGATGAAATAGATAAAATAGCTCGTAAAGGTGACAACCCTTCTATAACAAGAGATGTTTCTGGAGAAGGTGTTCAACAAGCTTTATTGAAATTATTAGAAGGTGCTGTAGTAAATGTAGCACCTAAAGGAGGAAGAAAACACCCTGAACAAAAATTTATTGAAGTAAATACTAAAGACATTTTATTTATAGCTGGAGGAGCGTTTTCTGGAATAGATAGAATTATAAGTAAACGCTTAAATATGCAAGCTGTTGGGTATAGCGCTTCTATAGATGAAGATAAAATTGATGAGAATAACTTATTACAATATATTATTCCTTCAGATTTAAAAAACTTTGGTTTAATTCCTGAAATTATTGGACGCTTACCAGTCTTAAGTTATATGAATCCATTAGATGCTAAAACATTAAGAGCTATTTTAACGGAACCTAAAAATTCTATTATAAAGCAGTATCAAAAGCTGTTTTCTATGGATGATGTTGAGTTTTCAATGACAGAAGAAGCATTACAATTTATTGTTGATAAAGCCGTAGAATATAAATTAGGGGCGCGTGGGTTAAGGTCTTTATGTGAAGCAATTTTAACTGATGCTATGTTTGAGCTACCAAGTGGAGATGATAAAGAATTTATTGTTGATGTTGAGTACGCTGAAAATAAACTAACAAAAACTGCTTTAACAAAACTAAAAGCGGCATCTTAGTTAAAGTAGGATGTATATATAAAATAAAGCCCTTAAAATTTGATTTTAAGGGCTTTTTTAGTTTTGTTGTATTTTATGAAACTAACTATTACTGTTTAGTAACTTTTGGAAGCTTACTATATTTATCTATCCACTTTGTTATTTTTTCATCACTTAAATTATACTTACGCTGTACTTCTTCTTTTTTCAATCTTAAATAAGCTTCTTCAAGAACTCTTTTTTCATATTCAGCAACTATTAATTTTTTAAAAGCCTCATCATATGTTTTTTCAACTGGCTTTTCAATTTTTTTAATAGGTTCAGCTATTGAAACTTCATCAGAAATAACATTTTTAGTAGCTATAATAGGAGCCTCTAAATTAGTCTTGTACACTGTTTTTTCATCTTTATACCAACCTTCAGAACTTTTGTTATAAGCTTCTTGATTAATAACAATTGTATTTATTTTATTACCGCTAGCATCAAAATTCTCAAGCGAGTTACAGTTTTCTATATTTAATGATTCAAGTAAGTTACTATTGCAAAATAAATCAACTAAATCTGGTTGTTTTCCTAAAGTAAGGGAAACTAGTTTATTTGTGTCACAACTAACGGATATAAGCTTATTATTATTACTTAAATCTAGTTCAACAATTTTATTATCGCTGCAATTTAAAAAGGTAATTTCGGTGTTTTTTGATAAATCAATTTTGGTAATTTCATTACCATAACAATCCAAACGTTTTAAGTTAGTAAAGTATTCAATACCTGTTAAGTCTTTGATTTTAGAATTAACATTAGGTAAAAGTTTGTTTTCAAGCGGATTGTTAATATTTAGGTTTACTACATATTTAGCATCACTAACTAAAATATTTCCATTAAGACCATTTGAATCAATATCTAAATCAATCAAGGCTTCTTCTAAACCAATATCTGGAATAATGATAGTTTCTTGAGAAAATGAATTGAATGTAATAAAAAGTGCGTATGCACAGAAGGTACTGACAAGTTTCATAATTAGGGGAATTTTCTCAAAATTAATAATTTTGATTGATTTTGTCAAGTTAAAATAATACTAATGAAAATAGAAGTTTAAAGTAAATGTTCAAAAATCCTATCTTTGCCAAACTGTATTTTAAGATTATATGATTACCCAGCAAACGATAGATAAAGTTTTTGAAATAGCCCGTGTAGAAGAAGTAATAGGTGAGTTTGTACAGCTAAAAAAGGCGGGGAGTAATTTTAAAGGCTTAAGCCCGTTTACAGATGAAAAAACACCTTCTTTTGTAGTCTCACCAGTCAAACAGATATGGAAAGATTTTAGTACAGGAAAAGGAGGGAATGCAATTTCATTTATAATGGAGCATGAGCATTATAGCTACCCAGAAGCTATACGATGGTTAGCTAAAAAATATAATATTGAAATAGAGGAAACTGAGCAGTCAGACGAACAAAAACAGCAAATGAATGAAAGAGAAAGTATGTTTTTGGTATCTAAGTTTGCAAAAGATTATTTCCATGATATTTTAATGAATACCCAAAAAGGAAGGGCTATAGGACTTTCCTATTTTAAAGAGAGAGGTTTTAGAGAAGAAATTATTCAGAAGTTTGATTTAGGGTATTGTAAAGATGAATGGGATGGGTTTACTAAGGCTGCATTAGCAAAAGGATATGATTTAAAATATCTTAGAGATACTGGTTTAACTATTGTAAAAGAAGGTGGAGCAGAAGACAAAAAATTTGATAGATTTAAAGGTAGAGTAATGTTCCCAATACATAGTATGTCGGGAAGAATTCTTGGTTTTGGAGGAAGAATTTTAACCAATGATAAGAAGGCTGCTAAGTATTTAAATTCCCCTGAGAGTGAAATCTATCATAAAAGTAAAATTCTTTACGGTTTATATTTAGCTAAAAAAGAAATTGCAAAACAAGATAATTGTTTTTTAGTAGAAGGATATACAGATGTTATATCTTTTCACCAGTCGGGAGTAGAAAACGTAGTTGCTTCTTCTGGAACTGCATTAACACCAGATCAAATTCGATTAATTAATAGATTAACCCAAAATATTACGGTATTATTTGATGGAGATGCGGCTGGTATTAGAGCTTCTTTGCGAGGAATAGATTTAATTCTTGAACAAGGATTAAATGTTAAAGTTGTGTCTTTTCCAGAAGGGGAAGATCCAGATAGTTTTGCGAAGAGTCATTCTAGTACAGAATTAAAACAGTTTTTAGAAGATAAGGCACAGGATTTTATAGAGTTTAAAGTTTCTTTGTTAATGGAAGAAGCTAAAAATGATCCTGTTAAAAAAGCCGGACTTATTAGAGATATTGTAACAAGTATTTCAAAGATTCCTGATGGTATTCAAAGAGAAGTATATGTACAAGAATGTGCTAGAATTATGGATATTTCTGAGCAAGTTTTGTTTAGTGAACTGGCACAGTTACTTAATAAAGGGGCAGGAAATAGAAGTAATACAGCTAATGATAGGAGAATTAAGGCGGAGCTAAGAGCGAATGAAAAAAGAGGGATGGAACTGGTAAAAGGAAAAAGACCAGGAAGAGCCTCTAAAAAAATAGATCAATTATCAATTCTTGAAAAAGAGATTCTTAGAATATTATTATTGTATGGGAATGAAGTAGTAGAGTTTGTTAATTGGGTAGATGCACATGATAAGCATGGTAGACCTATTTTAGAAAAGGAAGAATACCAAAATACAATATCAAATGAATTGTATTTAAATATGCAAGAAGATGAAATTGAGTTTTCTAATGAAATATTTAGACTAACTTATTATGAATTAGTACATCAAATTAATCAAAAAGAGAAAATAGTTATTGATGAATTAATAATGCACGAAAACCCAGAAATATCAAGTTTAGTAACTAATATTTTGATGGATGAAGAACGATATACATTAAGCAGTTGGGAAAGAAAAGAGGTTTTTGTTACAGAAATAGAAAAAATTTTACCTAAACTGGTAACAGATGCTATTTTGAATTTAAGAAGGGTTTTGATAGAAAAAAAGATACAGGGAATCTTAACAGATATGCAAACAAATCAAGTAGCACCAGACCTAGAAGAGATAGGGAACTATACAGAACTTAAAAAATTATTGTTTGATAAATTGAATAGAGTTATATAACGTTTTGTTTTTGAGTTTAGTATGTTTTTTTTAAGGGATTTATTAGGTGTTGTTTTTTTTCGTACATTTGCCTCAACAAGAAGAACAAGAAATCAATTTTAAATTATGAGAAAGTTGCTACAATTTTTCGAATTAGTTGGACTAATAGTTTTACTCCCCTTTAAAATTTCCAACGGACAAAAAAAGCGAGCTTACAAAAGAATTAAACAGCAAATGGTGTCAATTAATCTACTTTAATTCTGTAGGTATTTCACAAACTGGTATTGCTACCATTTTATGTTGGTTTATTCTATTTAATCTAGAGTATATTTTATATACTTCTAGTTGCCTACCTTTAAAATCATTGGTAGTTTTACCTTTTGTTTGCATATCCATAGCCCATTCTAATTCATCATATGAAGCACCTATTTGGTCTTCGTCAGTTCTACTGTCACCAAATAAACCATCAGTAGGTTTTGCTTCTAGTATTGATACAGGAACTTCTAAGTATTCACCAATTTTATAAACTTCAGATTTTACTAAATCTGCAATTGGGCTTAAATCTACACCACCATCTCCATATTTAGTGAAAAAGCCAACACCAAAATCTTCAACTTTATTCCCAGTTCCAGCTACTAATAAACCTTTTAACCCAGCAAAATAATATAGCGTAGTCATTCTTAAACGAGCACGTGTGTTAGCTAAAGCCAAATCAACTTTGGCTGAGCTTTCAACCTCAGGGACTACAGTTTTAAAATCTTCAAAGGTACTTGTTAAATTTACCTCTACTTCAGAAACATTTTTAAAACGTTTTCTAAGTTGCTTAATGTGTTCATTAGCTCTGTTAACCTGGCTTTGAGCTTGGTGTATTGGTAATTCTACACATAAAGTTGGAAGCCCTGTTAAGGCACAAAGAGAAGAAGTAACTGCACTATCAATGCCGCCAGAAACTCCAACAACAAAGCCATTTACTTTAGCATTTGTAGCATATTCTTTTAACCAGTGAACTATATGATCAACAACTTTAGGTGTATTCATAATCTAAAAATTTATTAAGATAATTGCTTTTTACTTGATGAAACTATTTTAGTAATTTCGACGTTGTAATTTTGAACGTAAATATAGTAAAGTTAATGCAAAAAATTGTAGCACTTTTTTTTATGAGTTTGATAATATACTCATGCAAAAATGATATAGAGAATAAAGTAGATTTATCTAATGTAGACGTTAGTTTTGCATTAAAAAGATTTGATGTGGATTTTTATAATAATTCTGCTAAAAATTTACAAGAATTAAAAAAAGAATATCCAGTTTTATTCCCTGAAAATGTTCATGATAGTGTATGGAATAGTAAGAAAATTAATACAGATGAACAGGAGCTGTTTCAAGAAACTCAAAAGATTTTTAATAATATTGAAGAGTTAAAAGCAAACCTTACTTCATTTTTTAAACATGTAAAATATTACAATCCAAAATTTAAGAGTCCTAATGTAATTACTATGTTAACTAATATTGATTATGATAGTAGAGTTGTTTATGTAGATAGTTTATTACTAATTTCTTTAGATGCATACCTTGGAAAAAATCATAAGTTTTATGGAGATTATCCTGAATATATAAAGGTAAACAATCATAAAGGAAGGGTAGTTGTAGATGTAGCTAGAAACTTGGTGAACAAACAGATTTTGGGAAAAATGCCTAGAACTTTTATAGGTAAGATGATTAACAAAGGCAAAAAAATGTTTGTATTAGATAGCTATTTACCTGATGTTTTGAATGAATATAAGATAGGGTATGCAGAAGAAAAGTATAAATGGGCTGTAGCAAATGAAGAGCAAATATGGCAGTATTTTATTGAGAAGAATTTGTTGTTTAGTACAGATAAAAATTTAGATAGAAGATTTTTAGAGGTAGCTCCTTTTTCAAAATTTTATATGGAAGAAGATAATAGGTCTCCAGGACGAATAGGAGAGTGGATAGGATGGCAAATAGTAAAAGCCTATATGAGAAATAATGACGTATCTTTGCACGAGTTAATAAGAACAGATGAAGAGACAATCTTCAAAAAATCTAAATATAAACCAAGACGATAAATAATGAGTATAGCACATACTTCAAAAATTACTTTTACAGTTGGATTAGATGAGAATAGAGTTCCTGAAGAGATAGCTTGGGATGCTGAAGATGGTGGTATAAAAAATGAAGCATCTAAAGCAGTAATGCTGTCTGTATGGGATCATAAAAAGAAAGATACATTGCGTATGGATTTATGGACTAAAGATATGCCTATAGATGAAATGAAGCAGTTTTTCCATCAAACACTTGTGTCAATGTCAAATACTTTTGAGAGAGCAACGAATGATGAGAAAATGAGTGCTACGATGCGAGATTTTTGCGATTATTTTGCGGAAAAATTAGAACTGGTTAAAAAATAAAAAACCATTAAAAAAGCTACCAATTGGTAGCTTTTTTAATGGTTTTTTATTTTGGTTATTATATATTCATAATCATTTTTATTGTTTACAAAATCAAGGTTAGAAACATCAATAATTAAAATATTTAAATCTTGTTGTGTTTTTATAAAGTTACTATAACCATCATGAATTTTTTGTAAGTAGCTAGCTTCTATATTTTGTTCATAATCTCTTCCTCTCTTTTTAATGTTTTGTAAAAGCCTCTCAGTATTTTGATATAAATACACGTATAAATCGGGCTTAGTAATTTCCTTATACATCATATCAAACATTTTTCTATATAATGTATACTCATCATCATGCAATGTAATTTGAGCGAAAATTAATGACTTGAATATATAGTAATCAGAAACAATAAAGTTTTTGAATAAATCAAACTGAGCAAGATCTTCTGAAAGCTGTTGATAACGATCAGCAAGAAAACTCATTTCTAAAGGGAAAGCATAACGCTCGTTATCGTTATAAAACTTAGGGAGGAACGGGTTGTCAGCAAAACGTTCAAGAACTATTTTAGCATTAAACTCATCCGCCATCATATTAGTAAGGGATGTTTTTCCTGCTCCAATATTCCCTTCAATAGCTATATAGTTATACTTTTCTGTAATAGGTATAGGACGATTTAGTTTTTCAGAAATTAAAGTTATTTCTGAATCATCATTACAATTTTCAAAACATACAGAAAGCTTAGTTTTTGTTATTGGGTGTATAGTGTTTTTTGCTATTTCAGCTAGTGGAGCTAGCGCAAATTTCCTATCTAACATTCTTGGATGTGGTACAATTAAGTTTTTTGAAAAAATAATTTCATCATCAAATAAAAGAATATCTAAATCAATAACTCTATCAGAATAGTTATTGGTATTTGATCTAATTCTACCAAGTTCTTTTTCAATATCTAGAAGTACATTAATTAACTTTTCAGGAGGTAAATAAGTAGAAACTTTAATACAAGAGTTATAAAAGTTGTTACTACTAAAACCCCAAGAGGAAGTTTCGTATACAGAAGCAACTTTAAGTATAGCACCTACTTTATTAGCAATTAAATCAATGGCTTTTTGTAAATTTTCTAACTTATTACCTTGGTTTGTACCTAGGGATAAATATGTAATTCTTTGTATTTTCATGTACGGGGTGCAAAGAAAAATAAAATTAAAAAGAATAAATAGATAAAAGCTTTTTATTTTCCAAGAAACTTAATTTCTGTGTTAAAAATTAACCCTAAATACCAAGTTAGGAACTAAAGAATGCCCAATAATATCAGACTGAAAAAACTCTGCTTGACCAACAGGAGCTCTTGTATAAAGAAATGTACGGCTAATTGTATTCTTTTGATTTGTTAAGTTCCATAATGATATTCCTAGTTTAGCCTTCCATTTTTGTAGATAATCGAAACTAAAATTGTAAAAAGTAGAAAAATCTAAACGTTGATAATCAGCAAGTCTTTTAGAGTTTCGTTCACTTAAGTAAATTAAAAAGTTATTATTATCTGCACCTCCAACTTCTGAAAATGGAATTCCAGTTCTATAGCTATAGCTTAATGAAAAATCAAAAGCTCCTAGTTGTAAATTGTGTAGCCAAGTTAGGTTTTGTGTTATGTCAAAATTACCTGTAAATGGCTTACCATTATTAATATTAGGGAATGTTAAGTTGGTTTCAGAAATTGTATAACCTAACCACATGTTATATTTTTTCCATTCTTTTTTTATTGAAAATTCTATTCCTTTAGAAACACTTTTACCAACATCATATCTGTCAAATTCAATATTGAATCCGTTAGAAAGAGTAGTATAATCTTTAATTATTTTATAATATGTGTCAATATCAATAACCCATTTGTTTTTATTTAAGATAACTAACCCTAAAGAGAATTGAAGACTTTTAGGAATTGCAATATCGTTTTTTCCGCCAGTTAAAAGGTATATTGAGTTTTCTAACCTGAAAAAAGTAGACCTGTTTTCTTTAACTTTAATAAAGTTTTGGTTCTTGTACTCAATAGAGGATCTGAGTGTTATATTTTTGAATAATAATAAATCTATATAAGCTCTTGGGGAAAAAGCATAACTATTAGAAAATGAATTATAACTGAATCGAGATCCTAAAGAAATATTGAATTTATTAGTATTATAAGCATACTCACTATATAAGGAATGGTAATTGTTAGTGTTATTTAAAATAAAATTATTTGGCCTTTCTATTCCATCATAATCAATTTCATACACTGAATTATAAAAGTTGTTGTTTTCATATTCATAGCCATAACGTAAAGTGTTTTTTGAGTTTAATTTTTGCTCAAAATTAACCCTAAAATTAAGATCTCTTATAGAATTCCTCTTTTGAAAAGATTGAAATTCATTAATATTATCATTGTCAAAATTATCAGTAGAAAGATTGTATTTTGAATAACTTGAGGTTATAGTATGTTGAAGGTTTTTACTCCACTTATGCCACCATCTAAAATTTGCTCCATAATTTTCTATGTTGAAAATACTAGTTCTATTGAATGCTTTAATATCTTCAGGATTTTCATTAAAAAAATGATTAAGATTGTTTTTGGTGTATAAATGGTTGATTGAGAATTGATCTTTTTTTGAAGGGGAGTAGTTAAACTTCATATTATAATCAATAAAACGAGAATTACTTCTGTTAACAGAGGTTGGAGAAGTATTATTTTGATCATCTGATATTTTAGTGTTTTGAAAAGATTTATTGGCAAGTTTATCAAAGGGACCTAGGTTGAATACATCTATAATAGATCTTCTTGCAGCTATATTTAAGCTGGTTTTAGAAGAAATCGGTGTTTTCAAAAAAGCATCTGCTTGAATAAGGTTAAGGCCAAAACCGCCAGACGTTTTTTTAGCTATGGTGTCATTGGTTTGAATATCAATAACACCAGATATATGATTTCCATATTTGGCACTTGTTCCTGATTTGTAAATTGAAACATTATCTACAATATGAGGGTTGAAAGCAGAAATAGCTCCAAAAAAATGAGAAGAATTATAAATTTTTATGCCATCAAAAAGTACAAGGTTATGATCTGCATTTCCTCCTCTTATTTGTAATTCCGATAATGATTCACTTGGGCTTACAATTCCAGGTAAAAGTTGAATAGTCTGAAAAATGTCTGGTTCTGTTAAGCCAGATAAGGCCTTGATTTTTTGAAATGAAAGCTCAATACTGCCTGATTCAGCAATTTTAATTCCACTTGAGAGTCTATCATTAACAATTACTTCTGATAGAATAGAGCTAGATTCTTTTAAGTAAATGGATGGACAACGCTGGCTTTTAAAAAAATTAATAGGTTTTATAATAGTTTGATAGCCTACATATGATATTTTTAAGGAATCATTATAGTTAAGATTTTTTAAGTTAAAATACCCTTTATTATTTGTTGCTGTACCTAAAATTTTTCCTTTTATACTAACGGTTGCTTGTGATAGCGGTAATTTATTTAGGGATCCGTATATGTGTCCACAAATATTTATATTGGTTTTACTTCTTGCAGAAACAGTATAATATCTGTTAGTAATTTTTTTGAATTCTAAATTTAGTTCATTACTAATAATTAGAAGGTTTTCTTTTAGTGTTTTCTTATTTAAAGTTTTGGTTAATGTTTTATTGAAAACAATTTCATCAGCAAAAGAAAATTTTACGCTGTACTTTTTTTCTAGTTCAAAAAAAGATTCTTTCAAAGATTTATTATACTTACTTGAAACCTGAGAATATGTAGCCCAAATAGAGCCCACTAAAATGAAAAAAAAGGTAATAGTATTCTTCAAATGTAAGATTTGATTTATGGGATTAAAATTTAAATATAACATAAAAAGGGAAATACAGTTGATTAGTTAGTTGAAAAGGTTAAAGTTTTTATTTTAAAGAGGCTAATAGGTAGGGTAAAATAGTTTTACATAGTTATATAAATAAGAGTCGATTAAAAAAAATAAAATTACAGGCTTTTTTAAAACTATTTACTAACTAAATAAAAGGTTAAAAGTATATGGCAAAGTTATCGCAAATAGGTGAGTTAGTTGGCTTAATTATCTCATTACCTTTTAAAATTTCTAATGGGCAGAGAAGAAGAACTTATAAGCAAATTAAGAAACAATTAACAGTTTTAAGCTTGTTTTAAGTATAGTGCCTAAAAAAATGAAAAAAAATATTTTTTTAGGTAGGGTAAAACAAGATTCAATTGTTTTATATGTGAATTTCTTAATAGAGTAAGGTTTTTGCTAAGGTCATAATTGGGGAATTTGATCTTAAATTTCACAAAAATCTCTTAATTTAAAAAGGCTACCGTTTGGTAGCCTTTTTGTATTTAATTTAAGATTAAAAGGAGTTTATTATTTTTGAGTTTCCTTTTTTTCTTGTCTAGGTTTTTTATCTTCTCTAGGGGGTCTTGGTAATAAGGCTTTTCTAGAAACCTTTTCTTTCCTAGTTTTTGGGTCAACACCAAAGTATTTAACATCTAGTATATCACCAATCTTTACTACATCACTAACATTATTGGTTCTTTCCCATGCAAGTTCAGATATGTGTAATAGAACTTCGTTTCCAGGAGCTTCCGTATATTCAACTACAGCTCCAAAGTCTAATAATTTTACAACTTTTACCTCATAAATACTACCTCTTTGTGGTTTAAAAGTAATAGCATCAATTCTAGCGATAACTTTATCAATACCTACTTGACTTGTACCTAAAATTTCAACAATACCTTCTTCAGTAACTTCATCTTCATTAATTACAATAGTAGTTTCAGTTTCTTTTTGTAACTCTTGAATATGTTTTCCTCCAGGACCTATAATAGCACCAATATAATCTCCAGCTACTCTCACGGTTACCATTTTAGGTGCGTGTGATTTAACAGTTTCATTTGGTTGAGAAATGGTGTCTGTTAATTTTTCTAGGATATGTAAACGACCATCACGAGCTTGTTTAAGCGCTTTTACTAAAATCTCATAGGAAAGTCCTTTAATCTTAATATCCATCTGACAAGCAGTAATACCTTCAGCAGTTCCAGTTACTTTAAAATCCATATCTCCTAAATGATCTTCATCACCTAGAATATCAGATAAAACAGCATATCTATCTCCATCCGAAATTAACCCCATTGCAATACCAGAAACAGGCTTTTTCAATTGAACACCAGCATCCATTAAAGCCATAGTACCAGAACAAACGGTAGCCATAGAAGATGATCCATTAGATTCTAATACTTCAGATACAACACGAACAGTATATGGGCAGTCCTCAGGAACCATTCCTTTTAATGCACGTTGAGCTAAGTTTCCATGACCTATTTCACGACGAGAAGTACCTCTTAAAGGACGAGCTTCCCCAGTTGAAAAAGGAGGGAAGTTATAATGTAAATAAAAACGTTCCTCATCTTGAATTGTAGGACTATCAACCATATTAGCATCTCTAGAAGTTCCTAAAGTAACGGTAGCTAATGCTTGAGTTTCTCCACGTGTAAATATTGATGAACCATGAGTTCTTGGTAAATAATCTACTTCACACCATATTGGACGAATATCTGTAGTTGTTCTACCATCTAAACGTAAACCTTCATTTAACGTTAAATCTCTTACTGCAGCTTTATGTGCTTTATTAAAATATTTAGAAATTAACTCACCTTTTTCTTCAAGTTCTTCTTCAGAAAAAGTAGCTAATATTTCTTCTTTTACTTCAGAAAATGCTAGACCTCTTTCTTGTTTAGATGTACCTTTTTTAGCTATATCATAACATTTTTGATAAGCAGCTTCTTTGATTTTAGCTTCAAGTTCTTCGTCTGTTACTTCAAGCTCATATTCACGAGTTTCTTTTTTACCTACAGCTTCAGTTAAAGCAATTTGAG
The DNA here is from genome assembly GCF_964036645.1 of Tenacibaculum sp. 190524A02b. Classification (NCBI taxonomy): domain Bacteria; kingdom Pseudomonadati; phylum Bacteroidota; class Flavobacteriia; order Flavobacteriales; family Flavobacteriaceae; genus Tenacibaculum; species Tenacibaculum vairaonense. The sequence continues at coordinate 4,644,857 of NZ_OZ038525.1, forward strand.
CTTGGCATTGAACTTTAATAGCTTCATGAGCTACTTTAATAGCTTCTGCCATTTCTTCTTCTGAAACTTCATCCATTTCACCTTCTACCATAGCCACAAAATCTATAGAAGCTCCAACCATAAGGTCTATATCAGCTTCTTTTAGTTGAGCAAAACTAGGGTTTACAATAAATTCACCATTTATTCTAGCTACACGAACTTCAGAAATAGGAGCTTCAAAAGGTATGTCTGATAACTGAATAGCTGTAGATGCAGCTAAACCAGCCAAAGCATCTGGCATAACGTTTTCATCATGAGACATTAATTGAATCATAACTTGTGTTTCAGCATGATAGTCTTTTGGAAACAACGGTCTCAAAACACGATCAACTAAACGCATGGTTAATATTTCTTCATTGCTAGGTCTAGCTTCACGTTTCATGAAACCGCCAGGATAACGTCCTGATGCAGCAAATTTCTCTCTATAATCTACGGTAAGTGGTAAAAAATCAATACCAGGGTTAGCAGTTCTTGCCGATACTACTGTAGCAAGTAACATTGTGTCTCCCATTCGTACAACAACAGAACCGTCTGCTTGTTTTGCTAATTTTCCAGTTTCTAACGTAATCGTCCTTCCATCTCCAAGCTCTATAACTTGGCTAAATACTTTTGGAATCATAAAGTTTTTTTTCTAATTTTTTAATTCGTTTTGTGTTGTTGTGTTGTTGTATATGTTGTTGTTTCAATGGAAGTATAAATACTTTCTTTTGTAACTGTATAAAATAAATTACGAAAATAAAAGTAATGAAATTTCTTGGATTTAAAGTAATAAAAAAGAGGCAGGGATTTCCTGCCTCTTTTTGTAAGGATTATTTTCTAATTCCTAATTCTTTGATAATTGCACGATATCTGTTGATATCTTTTTTCTTTAAATAGTCTAATAAGCTTCTACGCTTACCTACCATTTTCACTAGAGAACGTTCTGTGTTAAAATCTTTACGATTTCTTTTAAGATGTTCTGTTAAGTGATTAATTCTAAAAGTGAATAAAGCAATTTGTCCTTCTGCAGAACCAGTATCATTGCCTCCTTTACCGTGCTTAGTAAAAATTTCTTGTTTTACTTCTTTTGTTAAATACATGCCAATATTGTTTAAATGATTATTATGTATTCAATGCTTTTACATTGAAGCTGCAAATGTACAATTATTTTTTAAATAAATGTTTTAAAGTAATGAATACTTGTCTCTTTTATATACAAAAAAAACAGCCAAAAGGCTGTTTTTAAATTATGCTCTTATAGGTTGATTCTGAATTAAATCAAGATATAAATTTACTTGTCTCTTTAAATCTTTTCTTTCGTAAATAGCATCTAAAAAGCCATGCTCTAAAACAAATTCTGATCTTTGGAAGCCTTCAGGCAAATCTTTTCCTGTTGTGTCTTTTACAACTCTAGGGCCAGCAAAAGCAATCAAAGCATTTGGTTCAGCTATATTGATATCTCCTAACATTGCAAAAGAAGCAGTTGTACCACCCGTTGTTGGGTCAGTACATAAAGAAACATACGGAACTTTTGCGTCTGCTAATTGAGCTAGTTTAGCAGATGTTTTTACTAATTGCATTAATGATAAAGAAGCTTCCATCATACGTGCACCTCCAGATTTAGAAATCATTAAAAAAGGAATGTTATGCTCAATTGAATAATCAATAGCTCTGGCTATTTTTTCTCCAACAACACTTCCCATAGAACCTCCAATGAAAGCAAAATCCATTGCTGCAATAACAATATCTTTACCCATTGATTTTCCTACAGCAGTTCTAACCGCATCTTTTAAACCTGTTTTTTTCTGAGCATCTTTTAAACGTTGAGGATACTTCTTAGTATCTTCAAATTTTAAAGGGTCTTTTGCAGATAATTTAGGGTTTAGTTCTTCAAATTTATCATCGTCAAAAAATAATTCAAAGTACTCTTTACTTCCTATTCTTACATGATATCCATCTTCAGGGCTTACGTATAAGTTCTTTTTTAACTCATCTGTATCAATAATTTTTCCACTAGGTGTTTTATACCATAGTCCTTTAGGTGTGTCTTTCTTTTCTTCAGTTGGGGTCTGAATTCCTTTGTCTTTACGTTTAAACCAAGCCATAATAATTTAGTCTTTAGTTATTTAGTTTATTATTATTTGGTTTTCTTTTTCAGTTTTTTATAATGTATTTACGTTATTCAAATCTTCAAAAGCTTGCTTTAGGCGAGTTCTAAACGTTTGTTCACCTTCACGAAGCCATTTACGAGGGTCATAATATTTTTTGTTAGGAACATCATCTCCTTCTGGGTTTCCAATTTGAGATTGCAAATATGCAGATTTTTCTTTCATATAATCACGAACACCTTCTGCAAAAGCATATTGTAAGTCAGTATCAATGTTCATTTTTATAACACCGTAATCTATAGCTTCTCTTATTTCTTCAATGGTAGATCCTGATCCTCCGTGAAATACAAAGTCAATAGTGTTATTTTCCACCTTGTATTTATTTGAAATATATTCCTGTGAATTTTTTAAAATTTTTGGAGTTAATTTTACATTTCCAGGCTTGTAAACTCCATGAACATTACCAAAGGCAGCAGCAATTGTAAATTGATCACTTACTTTCATTAGTTCTTCATAAGCGTAAGCAACCTCTTCAGGTTGTGTATATAGTTTAGAACTATCTACATCAGTATTATCAACTCCATCTTCTTCACCACCAGTAATCCCTAATTCAATTTCAAGTGTCATTCCCATCTTACTCATACGAGAAAGATACTCTTTACAGATTTCAATATTCTCTTCTAGAGGTTCTTCACTTAAATCAATCATGTGTGAGCTATACAAAGATTTTCCAGTTTCAGAAAAATGCTTTTCACTAGCATCTAATAAACCATCAATCCAAGGTAATAATTTCTTAGCAGCATGATCTGTGTGTAAAATAACAGGAACACCATATGCTTCAGCTAACAGATGTACGTGTTTAGCACCAGCAACAGCACCAGCGATTGCGGCTTTTTGGTCTTCGTTAGATAATCCTTTTCCAGCATTGAATTGCGCACCTCCGTTAGAAAATTGAATAATAACAGGAGAATTTAGTTCTTTTGCAGTTTCTAATACTGTATTTATTGTGTTAGACCCCACAACATTTACAGCAGGTAATGCAAACTTTTTTTCTTTGGCTAGTTTAAAAATTTCTTGAACCTCTTTACCCGTGGCAACTCCAGCTTTAATCATTATTATAATTTTTTAGTTTATGGTTGTTATTTAGCGCAAATCTACGTTTTTTTAGCTAAGTTGTAATTATTTTTTTACGATAACGTTTTTGTTAAAAAGGATAATTAATACCTATATTTAATACAGATTTAGAAAAACTGAAATTACTAAACCATTTATTGGTGTCTAAATATGGTTCATGCATTTTAAAGCCTAAATCAAGTCTAGCTATAAGAAACTTAAAGTCATAACGAACTCCAAAACCAGATCCAACTGCTATATTGTTTAAAAAACTACCAAAATTATTTAATTTTTCAAATTCATCAAATTCAGGATTTGTGATGTCCCAAATATTACCCGCATCTAAAAATAAAGCACCTTTTAAAGAACCTAATACATCAAAACGATATTCAAAACTAGTTAAAAACTTAAAACTTCCAATATTATATTCTATACCTTGAGGTCTAGCTCCAGGACCTAAATCATAGGTTCTCCAGGCTCTTATATCATTGGATCCACCAGCAAAATAACTTCTAGAAAAAGGAATTTCAGAATTATTATAGTTGAAAATAGCACCTATAAAAGTTCTATGGGCGAGGGTTGAGTTATTACCTAAATCCCAATATTTTTTATACTCTAAGTCAGCTTTAAAATACTGAGCAATGGGTATTTGAAATACAGTTGTTTTGTTGTTTTCATTTTTTTCTTTTGATAATAATCCCATAACGTTTCCTGAGTTTGCTACTCGTATTTTGAAATAAGAAAAACTTTGATCCTTTATATTTTGTTGATTGTTATAGGTAAAGTTATAAGCGATTTCTGGTATTAAGAAATCAGAAGTGATTATCCTGTATCTTTCCAGTATGTTAGCTAAGTCCTTTATTTTTTGAGGATTACTTTGAATTTCAGTAGATAGTAGCAAGTCTATTGCATAAACAATTGCTGTGTTTAAATCATTCGGGTCTTGAGGTGTTGAAGCGTTTACATTAATATTTTCACCTATTTGTAATAGTTTTTGGAATTCAGAGTTGTATATTGAAAAGTAATTACTAACATTTAAGTTACGTATATATTGAACGTTCAGTAATTCTAGTTGAATAGTTTTTTTGTTGGTAAAGTTCCATTTATAATCAATACCAAGTGTAATATTACGTTTATCTAGACCTATGTTTTTTTGAATACTAATACCAGTATAAAATTTTGTTTTAGGAAACATTCTTTTTGGAACAAACTTATGCAACCCAAAAGGAGCCATAAATCGAGGTACTTCTAAAGAAGCATCAGCACCAATTTCCCAACCAGGACCATTATTAGAGTTAAAATATGACCCTAAAGCAGAAATTTTAAATATTTCAGCACCTTTAAAAGTATTTCTATTAATCAAGGAGAATTTAGCTGAAACATCAAAATTTCGTATGTTAGATCTGGAAAGCTCCGTTTCAATTCCTAAAGTGTATTTTTCTATTGGGCTTAAGTATATATTAGCTTCTAATTCATTATCATTTAATTCTCTATAACGAATAGAGGTAGATTTAAAATTTTTTAAACCTCTTAAATGTGTTCTTGTTAAATTTTTTAAAGTATCTGTATATATACTATTAGGCTTAATAAACAGAGATTGTGATAGATATTTTGGATTATACTTAAGTTTATCATGAGCAAAGAAATTTACACCATAATAAGAAATGGAATCTTTATAAGGTTCGTCTTTCTTACTATAGGAATAGTCAGTATAAACATTAATCTTTTTAATTTTTTGAACCTTATATGGTTTTGAAATATACTGACCATTTCTTTCTATTATTCTATCAGATACAAACAGTTCAATATTCGTTTTATAGCCTGATGTATCAGCTACATAAAAATCGATACTCTTATTTTTATCAAAATGATAAACTCCATTGTTCCGAAATAATTTAGTTAGCCTGTTTGCTTCTTTTATAAAATTAGCATCCTTATATTGTTGTTTTGTTTTTAAAAAGCTTTGATTTTGAGTTGTTTTATTAATAGAATCTAGGACGGGAGATTCTATAGTCTTAACAATCGTATCTAAAAACAAAGGTTGACCTTTGTTTATATAATAAGTAACCTTTCCTTTTTTTGAAGAAACACTATCTTTTTTAGCTTTTATTTTAGTTTTAAAATAACCTTCGTTTTGAAAATATGTCTTAAGGTTTTTAACAGTGTTTCTTGTTCTTTTATCATTGATAATAATAGGAGGCTGTCCGCTTTTTATAAACCAGTTGTTAAGATTGATAGCAGATTGGGCTACAGATATACTTTGTTTTTCTGAAAAAATATTTTTAAAGAAATTGTATGTTTTTGGGTGCTTTTTACCCCATTCTTTTGGAGTTTTTGGTCCATAAGGATTGCCTAAGTTATAAAAGTATAAGGCTAATGGTAAACCAAAAGTTTTTGCATTAGGGCGTTGAAGAATAAGTTCATTTATTTCATTATCAGACGTTTTGGTGCTATCTATATAAATGATGTTTTTAGTTAATAAAAGCTCATTCTTTTTTACATATTTTATAGTGCTACATGAGCTAAGTATACCTAATAATAAACAAATAAAAGAAAGTTTTTTCATTAACTTTACGGCTCGTATTAAATACCAAAAATACTATTTTTTAGCTGTTTGATGGTGTTAAAAATTATTTAATGATTTTCTCTAAAAAGAATATAAAATTAATAACTAGTTTACAACAAAAAAAGTATAGACAAAAACATGGTTTGTTTGTTGCTGAAGGTGTAAAAGTTGTAAATGAATTGTTAAACTCTAAAATGGAACTTTATGGTTTATTTGGAACAGAGGATAGTACTGAAAAAATAAATAGTGATAGGATCACTATTATTACAGAAGAAGAATTAAAGAAAATAAGTACATTGAAGACCCCAAATAAAGTTTTGGCAATATTTAAAATACCTAAAAATAGGTTTCAAGAGGAAACGGAAGATATAGAAGTGGCTCTAGACGGGATTAATGATCCTGGTAATTTAGGAACCATAATACGATTATGTGATTGGTTTGGTGTTAAAAAATTGATATGCTCTAAAAATACGGTTGATTGTTATAATTCAAAAGTTATTCAAGCTACTATGGGATCGTTAACTAGGGTGTATATTGAATATGTAGATTTGGTAGCTTATTTAGAATCGAAAAACCTTCCTATATATATAACAGATATGGAAGGAGATAATATTTACCAAACAAATTTACCTGAAAAGGCCATTATTGTTATGGGGAATGAGGCTAATGGAATATCACAAGAAATAAAAAGCTTAATAAATAAAAAGTTAACCATTCCAAGATTTGGAAATGTTCAACAAACTGAAAGCTTAAATGTAGCTACAGCTACTAGTATTTTATTAAGCGAGTTTAGAAGGAGTTTAGTCTAAAATAACCCGTTGATTTGAGCATCTATTTTGTCAATAATTACACCTAAATCTTCTTTGTTTTCAACAAAATCTAAATCATCAACATCAATAATAAGTAACTTACCTTTATTGTATTTACTAATCCAAGCCTCATAGCGCTCGTTTAATCTACTTAAATAATCAATACTAATAGAGTTTTCATATTCTCTCCCTCTTTTATGTATTTGACCAACTAAAGTTGAAATATCAGCACGTAAGTATATTAATAAATCAGGAGGAGTTACTAAATTCTCCATTAATTCAAAAAGAGAACTATAGTTATGAAAGTCTCTATTGGTCATTAATCCCATAGCATGTAAATTGGGAGCAAAAATATGAGCATCTTCGTAAATAGTTCTATCTTGAATTATTTTTTTTCCAGATTTACGTAATTCTAAAACTTGACGAAAGCGACTGTTTAAAAAATATACTTGAAGGTTAAATGACCAACGCTCCATTTCAGCATAAAAATCATCTAAATATGGGTTTTCATCTACAGATTCAAAATGAGGTTCCCAATTGTAGTGTTTAGCTAAAAGTTTAGTTAAAGTAGTTTTACCTGCGCCTATATTTCCTGCAATTGCTACGTGCATAATTTATGTTTTTCCGGCGGTAAAATTACACAAAAAAAAAGATTTCAAAAGAGTTTAGCAAATCAATTTATATCCATAACCTCTTATGTTTACAATTTGTATAGAACTATCATTTTGTAGTTTTTTTCTAAGCTTTGAGATAAAAACATCCATACTACGAGCATTGAAGAAATCATCGTTGCCCCATAATTTGTTTAAAATGAAACTTCTATCTAGTATTTCATTGCTTTTTTGTGATAAGTGATATAGTAATTCAGACTCTTTATGAGTTAATAATTCAGAATTGTTATTTAAGTGTAAAGTTTGTTTAGTATAGTTGAATATATAATTTCCAATAGGAATTGATTCATTATTGTTTTTTAATTGTATTCTATCTAATAAAGAATGTACTCTTACAATTAGTTCTTCCATTGAAAAAGGTTTTTTTAAGTAATCATTACCTCCATGATTAAATCCTTCTAAGACATCTTTAGTTTGTGATTTTGCTGTTAAAAATATGATAGGAATACTTTTGTTATTTTGTCTAATTTCTTTAGCTAACGTAAAACCATCTTTTTTAGGCATCATAACATCAAGAACTAGAATATCAGGAGTAATTTCTTCATATAGATTGAAAGCTTCTTCACCATTAATAGCATGGTAGACTTCAAAATTTCTTGTTTCTAAAGTTTCTTTAATAATTTGACCTAAACTAGGTTCATCTTCAGCTAAGATAAGTTTGATTTTAGTGTTCATTAGGTAAATCAATTTTAAAAATGGTACGTTCAGAGTTTGAGCTTAGTGTAATAACTCCATTGTGTTTTTCAATAATTTTTTTGGTATAGTATAAGCCTATGCCAAAACCTTTAACATCATGAGTATTTCCTTTAGGAACTCTATAAAATTTATCGAAAATTTTTGATTGTTGGTTTTTATCAATTCCATTACCATTATCTGCAATTGTAATTTCAATAGTGTTTAATATAAGAGAAACATTAACGTCAATTTTACTTCCTCCGTACTTAATAGCATTGTCTATTAAGTTAGAAATAGCATTTTCTATATGAAAAACATCAATATTAATGGAATAGTTGTTAATGTTTTTAAAAAATTGAATGGTTTTATCATTACTAATTAATTGGTGCTTTTTAGTAACCTTCTCAATAAGTTCAATAATATCTGTTTCTTCTTTTTTTAGTAATAGTTTTTCACTATCAAGAGTTGCAGTTTCAAGAAGCTTCTCAACCATTTGATGTAGTTTTTTTAATTGAACAGCAGAAATTGATAAGTATTTTTTAGTTTTTTCTTTATCATCAATGATGTTAAAATTATCAATAGCCTCAATAGCAGTAGAAACTGTTGTAATGGGAGTTTTAAATTCGTGAGTTATATTACTAATTAAATCATTTTTGATTTCTGCTAACTCTTTCTGTTGATTAATTATTTTTAATAAATAAAATAAACTAGCAATAACAGCTAATGATAGTATTAAAGATAATAGTATCCCTGTAGAACTTCTTTTTAAAGTTTCTAATGTAGGGTTAGAGTAAATTAAATTTATATTTTCTCCGCTTTTTAAAAAACTAGATAGAGCTTGTATTTTTAATCCATATGAATTTGCAGAGTTGGTTATTTTTGAAGAGTTATACAATGTATCACATTTATAATGATCTAAGTAGAAGTTAGTATTTATTTTTTTCTTCAAAAGTATAGTTTTGGTAATTGAATCTACTTTTTGTAGTTCTAAACTATCATTTTGGATTGATATAAATATGGTTTTTAAGTCTTTAATTAGTTTAAGGCTATCTGTAGCTTTTTTACCATGAAAAACAGATACATTATTAATGTTACCAGAGTTTTTTATGTTTATACCTTTTTTAAGGTTGTTATCTAGCTGTGTTATTTGTTTTATCTCAAGAGTTTGTTTATAGGCACTATCATTTAGTATCTCATTTTGAGTATCTATAATGATTGTTTTAAAAAAAAGAGAATCAATTTTTTTAAACTTTTTTTGATCGCTAGTTGAAAAATCTAAAGAAGTGACTTCTTCAGGTAGTTTATTTTTATATAAAGTCTGCTTATTAGAATCTTTAGAAACGGTTATGAATTGATTCCATACTTTATTTTTTAAAGATATTTTTGAGTTAGCTATACTATCGGATTCTACTATTGCGAAAAAATTACTTTTTGATAAGTCAGAAAAATATAAATCTATAGCTTTATTTAAACTGTATTGTACTTCATTAATAACCCTTTGTTTATTTAGTTCATAGTTTTTGTAATTCCAATAAAATTGAACAGCAATAGTAGTAATAATTGTTATACTTATAAAGTAGAGGATCCAGTTGTGTTTTTTAATACTCATAATACAAAGGTACGTAGGTAAAGTTAATAAAAAGAGTGTGTTAACACTAGTTAACACTAGTTAACTCAAAAAGATATTAATCAGTTTCATCTTTGTGAAATCAAATTTTAAAAAATGATAAATTATGGTAAGAATTATAATGTTAATAATAATTATGTGTGCTACACTACCTATTTTTTCTCAGAAAATTCAAGGAAAAGCAATTTATAAAACACATAGAAAAATAGATGTAAAGCTGGATAGTAAAAAAGTAGGGGGGAATTCAGATATTCAAAAAGCGATTAATGAACAATTAAAAAAACAATTTCAAAAAACATATGTATTAAGTTTTACCTCACAAGAATCTACGTATAAACAAAAAGAAAAACTTTCAAAACCTGAATTCTCTACTGGAGGTGTACAAATTGAAATTGTAGGGAATGGAAGTGTTAATGATGTTTTATATAAAAATTTAAGCGAAAATAGATATTTAAACAAAACGGAAATTAGTGGTAAATTATTTTTAATAAATGATAAGTTTCTAGATTTGAAGTGGGAAATGACAGGAGAAACCAAAACCATAGGGAAATATACATGCTATAAGGCTGTAAGAGAACAACAAATAGAAAGTGTTAGTTTTACAAGTTCAGAGGAAGGAAAGGACAAAAAAGAAAGAAAAAAAGAAATAGAAGAAACAATTGCATGGTATACTCCAGAGATTCCTATAAGTAATGGACCAGGGATGCATGGAGGTTTACCTGGATTAATATTAGAGATTCAAGAAGGGAAACAAACTATTGTGTGTTCAGAAATAGTAATTAATCCATCAAAAAAAATAGAAATAAAAGAACCTACCAAAGGTAAAAAAGTTACTCAAGAAAAGTTTGATAAAATAATGAGAGAAAAAAATGAGGAAATGATGGAGCGTTTTAAAAATAGACGTAAAAGTAAAGATGGTAGCTCTTTTAGTATAGAAATTCAAGGGTAGAAGATAGTCGTGAAGATGGCCAATTTTAGTATTTCCTAAACAATCAAAATAAAAAATAATGATCAGAATAATAATAGTCATTTTCATGACTACATGGACTTCCATTGCGCAAATTAAAGTGACTGGAGTGGTAAAAGATAGTATAGGAACTCCACTTGAAATGGCAAATGTGATAGCAATTAATAAAAAAACTAAAAAGCTAGACTCTTATGGTTTTACTGATGCTAAAGGGAATTACTTGTTGAGTTTAAAAAAGAATTCCAGTTATACTATTAAAATAAGTTATATAGGTAAAAAGCCTTCTGAAAATTTATTAAACACAAAGGAAACGGCTATTAATAAAGATTTTGTGCTATTGGATGATGCTACTTTAGATGAGGTAAATATATCTTATAAAATGCCTGTAACTATTAAAGGAGATACTATTGTTTACAACGCCGACAGCTTTACCACAGGTACCGAGAGGAAACTAGGAGATGTTTTAAAAAAATTACCAGGAGTAAATGTAAATGAAGATGGAGAGATAGAGGTAGAAGGGAAAAAAGTGAAAAAAGTTATGGTAGAAGGGAAAAACTTTTTTGAAGGAGATAGTAAATTAGCAACTAAAAATATACCTGCTGATGCAGTTGATAAAATAGAGGTGTTAAAAAATCATAGTGAAGTAAATCAGTTAAGTAGTGTAACAGATAATGAGGATAATGTAGTTATCAACTTAAAACTAAAAGAAGGTAAAAAGAATTTTTGGTTTGGAGAGGTAGAAGGAGGTTCAGGTATAGGTATGTTAGAGGAAAGGTATACTTTCAATCCTAAGTTGTTTTATTATAGCCCAAAATATAGTTTAAATATTATAACGGATATTAATAATGTAGGGAAAGCTCCATTTACTATACGAGATTATATTAAATTTTCAGGTGGGTTTGAGAGTTTAATGAGTGGTTCAGGAACTAGTTTTAATCTTGATGAGGATTTATCTTTATTAACATTGCAAAACGATCGTATTAAGGCAATGAAAGCTAAGTTTGGAGCTGTTAACTTTAGTTATTCGCCTAAAAAAGAATGGGATATTAATGGATTTGCTATTTATTCAGGAAATGAAACTAATGCAGAACAATTATCAAATAGTATCTATACAAATACTACTAATAGTACCCAATCTAATAGTCTTATCATAAAAGAAGAGAGTGTTTCTAACCTTGTTTATCAGGAGAATAATTTAGGGTTGTTTAAAATCGGAGCTACCTATAAACCTAATTCAGAGAATCAACTTAACTATGATGTATTTACTAAAGTTTCTGGTTTAAAAAAAGTAGAGTCAACTATTTCAAGCAGAAGCTATTTTAATAATCAAACAGAAAGAGTTCCGGTTAATCAAATTTTAAAGCAATCTCCTTTTTCGTTGTCTCAAAATTTGAATTATTATTATACATTAAATGAAAAGAATATTTTTTCATTTGAAGCTCAGCATTTATGGAAAAAGAAAGATCCTTTCTATAATGCTGAATTAGAACAGTTATCATTTGCAAATTTAATTGGAGTCTCTACTGTTAATAATATATTTAATGTTGGACAGAGTAAATTAGTAACAACAAACAGGTTAGAGAATAAGTTGGATTATTATAGAGTAATAAATGATAGAAATAGTTTAAATGTAACTATTGGAGGGATTTTAAATAATCAGCAGTTTAACTCAACTATTTTTGAAATTTTAAATGGGAATAAGAAAGCTGTGAAAAATGAAAACTCTAATAATGATGTAGATTTTTCCTTTAGAGATATATACATAGGTTTAAATTATCGATTTATAACAGGAGTATTTACTTTTAATCAAGGGTTTACCTTTCACAAATATTTATCAAGAAATATACAATCAGGATTAGTTACAGAACAAGTTTTTACACAAGCTTTACCAGATGCATCTATAAAATTAAAGCTGAAAAACTCAGAAACACTTCGATTGCGTTATAATATGCAAACAGATTTTTCAGATGTAGAAAAGTTAGCTGAAAATTATGTGCTTAATAATTACAGTAGTTTGTATGCTGGTAATAGGAATTTAGAGAATACACTATCACACAATCTAAATTTAAGTTACCAGAATTTTAATAGGTTTAATTATACCAATATTTTTGGAAGCATTAATTATAATAAAAAAATAAATAGTATTACATCTAATACTAAATTTTTAGGAGTTAATATAATAAGTAGTTCAGTGAACTCTATGTTTCCTGATGAAACAGTTTCTGCAAATATTAACTTTCAAAAAGACTATAGAAAGTTTAAAATATCCTTAGGAGGAGATGTCAATTATTCTAAATTGAATAGTTTAGTAAGGGATATCTTTACTGATAGGTTGTTAAATCGGTTGACAAAGTCGTTTACACAGTTTTATAAAACAAAGTTTAGTACAAATTTGAAAGATGCTCCAAACTTTGATATAGCTTATAATGTTGCAATAAATAAAACAAATATAAACGGAATTAAAAATACGTATACAACCCATAGTCCATATATAAATTTTGAAGCTTTCTTTTTTAAATCTTTTTCTTTTTCTACTAAATATACATACAATCATGTTTTAAATAATTCAAGGGCTATAGATAGTTATGGGTTTTTAAAAGCTGATTTAATATATAGGAAAAAGAATAGTAAATGGGAATATAAGTTGACAGGAACTAATTTATTGGATACCAAAAGTCTTAATAGAAATTTCAGTAATGATTTATTAATAACTAACAGCAGTTATTTAGTTCAACCAAGAATTGTTACACTAAATGTAAAGTATAGTTTATAACCTCTTTTTTAAAAAAAAGGCTAGGTAATTTTTTACCTAGCCTTTTAATTATAGTTTAAGTATTTTATTTAATTAATAAGTAATTTTTTAATGGCATTATTACCATTGTTTTCAACTTGAATTAAATAAACTCCAGACTGTACATTTTCAAAAGTAACTTTTTCATTAAAAATAGCAGGTGCACTAGTGTTTTTAGGTTTGATTTCAATTAAGTTAACAAACTTTTTAGTATCAATAACTCTTCCTCTAAGATCTAATAATTTAACAGTTACTTTGTTTGGATTATAAGTTTCAAAAGCCAATTTAAAAGAACCATTAGTTGGGTTAGGGTATAGTTTAAACTCGTTCAAAGATATATTATTGGAAGAAGCTGTTTCGTCTTCAACAATAATAGTATAATCTTCAACTTCTCCATCAAAACCTTGTTCACAAGAACCTGGATCACCATCGTCTGCATATTTAGTAGAAACTCTTAAAACTGTTGACCCAAATTCTGCATCATTAGGAATCATAATGTTAAGAGGACTTAAAGATGTTTGTCCATCAGCACTACCTGTAACTGTACCTAAATCATAAATTTCTTTTGTGTCAAACTGACAATCTTGATTCCAATCAATCCAAGCGATACTTTTAGTTGTATATTGAGTTGTGGCAGAATCATCAGTATTAGTATTTACTGTTAATTGATGTGTTTGTCCTCTCTTTACAGTGGTATTAATAGATTTAAAATCTTCATATCCTTTACTCTTAGTAAGTGTTTTGTTTTCGAAAGTATTGAACTTAACAAAAGTTGTACTTGTATTATATGAAAGGTTACCTGAAGAACTACAAACTGTACTTTTAATATTTAATTTAACCTCAGCTGTTTTACTTATTGAGGCAGATTGAGCAGATAATGTGATAATATGATCACCATCTGCAACATTTTGTATGTTTTCTATGTTCAATGTAACTGTTCCGTCAGTGCTAAGTGAACTAGGAATTACACTTGTAGTAGAGCCTGTAGGGCTTTTTGTTACTGTGAAGTTTACTGTTTCGTTAAAACCATTAGATACAGTATAACTAAACTCAAAAGTTAATTCATTGGTAATTGATTTACATACAGAAGCATCACCAGTAATGTTTGAAATAGCAAAATCAGGTGTAGAACTAATTTTAAATTGAGAGGTAATATTGTAAAAAACATTATCAGCAGCTTCAATCAAAAGAATAGCATTTTCAGTATCAGGAATATTAGCAGGTAAAGTAATATTTTGACTACCATCATTAGGTGTGTTTGCTAAAAGCATAGTAAATGTAGTACCACCATCAGTAGATAGTTTAATGTTAACTTTTTGACAATTAATAGGTGAGCTGTTAGTTTGTCCAACGACCCAAGTAATATTTCTACTAGTATTTTGAGCCCAAGTAGCTTGGTTGTTTATAGTGAAAGCAGGTGCGTCAATTACAGAAACTCTGATGTCATCTCTTGCACTTGCTCCACCACCAGCTTTATTATCTCTAACAGTAAAAGCAAAGTTCATTTCTCTGGCTACAGAAGGTAAAACTTCCCATTGTGTAGCTGTGTTTCCAGAAAGTATTGTATTGAAAGCAGGAAAGTATCTGTCTGGAGTAGTTTTAGAAGATAAAGATCTAAATAAAGGTCCACCAGTATTTGTAGCTACTGGAGGCATAACAGCTATTTCAGTATCAATTTGTTCCCAATTATAAGTTAAACTTGAGGTTCCATCTGCATCAGTTGCTTGTCCTTTTAAAACAAAAGGTGTTGATTTAGGAATACTAACATCAGATCCTGCATTAGCTGTAGGAGCATTGTTATTTGTATCAGTTTGAACGGCACATGTAGCAGTTGTTTGTGTTAAATTCCACATTTGATTTATACTAACCGCATGAAAATGATCATCACTATTGTTTTGTACATTTGGCGAACAAATTCCAGCATAAGCCATAATGGTAGAACCACTACCAGGTTCAACAGCAGTAGATCCTGTTCTATTACCGTTACAAGAGTTGTTAAATGTATGAGTAGCACCAAATTGGTGTCCAATTTCATGAGCTACATAATCAATGTCAAAGGGATCATTAATAGGTTGTCCTCTACCAGTAATACCTCTTGCTTTTTGTCCTTCAGTACATACAACACCTAAGCCAGCAAGTCCACCACCACCAGTACTAAAAGTATGACCAATATCGTAATCATTAGAACCAATGAGGTTGTCACATACAGTTTGGCTCTCATTGATTAGAGATCCTGCGCTGTTATTTGAAAGGTTATCAGTTTCAGGGTCTAAAAAGATAAGTTTGTCATTATCATTTACTAAAATCATTCTAACAGCTAAATCCCTTTCATATACAGCATTGACACGTGTCATTGTTGTATTCATAGCCGATAATACGGCAGCTTTTTTATCTTGGTCACTGGCTGTATCAGGTATATTTTGTCTACTAATATGAAATTTTGAATATTCACCTGTAGCAGCAATAGCAATTCTGTAAGTTCTTAATTTTCCATCATTCGCATTTCGGTTGTACTGGTTGATAGATTTGTTAGCTATAATTTTCTCTTTTGCTTCATTAACTTTACATTCAAAATCACTTTTATCATAATTATAATCTTCTCTATTATATGAAATGTAGTATTGTTTATCTTTAGTTTTAGGATCTATATATAGAGAGTTATGATTAGCCGAAGTAATAATAACATGAACTCCATCAATACCAATACTTATCTTGGCGGTAGCAGTAGGGTCATCAATACCATAAGCAGTATAAGACTTTATAGTAGGGAATTTTTTAGCTAATTTTGGAGCTAAAATAGAGGTTTCTTCAATGTAGAATTTAGAAAATTTACCAATTGTGTTTGGTAAGTCAACTATAGTTTTTGATGTAGAAGGTTTAGAAGAAAGATAGGCACTGAATTCATTAAGATTTAATGAAAATAAATGATGTTTTTTAGGGGTGTGCTTTCTTTCATAATTAATCGTTTTGTTATTAACACTATTAGTTTCTATTTTTTTCCAGTAATTTTGTGCATTGGAAATAGTTGCAAGTGTTAATAGCAACAGAAGGGTGATTTTTCTCATTTGTAATTATTTAGTTTCTAATAAAAAATGAATCTCTAATAGAAGTAGGGGTTTACGAGTTAAAGGTATGAATAAAAAAGTACATGTAAAAGATTTACATATAAAAGATTATAAGGATACATGGGATTTGCAGACCTCATTGTTAGATGAAATTGTTAGTTTGAAAAGGCAAAGAAGGAATGGTAATGAAGCTATAATTACTCCAAATCATTTTTTATTTGTGGAGCATCCTCATGTTTATACATTAGGAAAGTCAGGAGATTTAAGTAACCTACTGCTTAATGAAGAACAATTAAAAGCAAAAAAAGCTACTTTTTACAAAATTAATAGAGGAGGAGATATTACTTATCATGGGCCAGGGCAAATAGTTGGCTACCCAATTTTAGATTTGGAAAATTTCTTTACTGATATTCATAAGTATTTAAGGTTATTAGAGGAAGCAATTATTTTAACCATTGAAGAGTATGGTATTAAAGGTGAAAGAAGTGAAGGTGAAACTGGAGTCTGGTTAGATGTAGGGACTCCTTTTGCTAGAAAAATTTGTGCAATGGGTATCAGAGCAAGTAGATGGGTTACTATGCATGGGTTTGCTTTAAATGTAAATGCTAATTTAGGATATTTTGATAATATTATACCTTGTGGAATTAGGGGTAAAGCTGTAACTTCAATGGAAGCGGAATTGGGTAAGAAAGTACCAGAAGAAGAAGTCAAGCAAAAAATCTTAAAACATTTTAAGGAGTTGTTCGAGGTTGAAGAATTTATATAAATAAAAAAGAGCTGTATTTTACAGCTCTTTTTTATTTATATAATAAAGTATGTTTTACTTTATAGCTTTGATATCAAAAGAAAACTCAATTAAATCATTAATGAATTTATCTTTTAAGTTGTCAAAAAACTTTTTAGATTTATATTGAATACCAAATTCAGTACGGTCAATACTAAAATCACTTTTAAAGCTTAAAGAACCATCTTTTTCTGAGATAGTAGCAGGAATTGTTATACTTTTAGTAACGTCTTTGATTGTTAGATTACCAGTAATGTTAACTTTACCATCTTTTACTTCAGAACTGGTAACTTCAAATTTTGCAGTTGGATATTTTTCAACGTCAAAGAAATCTGGAGCTTTTAAGTGTCCTTCTAAGTCTTCTTTACCTTTACCAGCTTCTAAATCAGTACATACTATAGAAGACATGTTTACTAAAAATCTACCCGCTTTTACATTTCCATTTTCTATATCTAAAAGCCCTTTTTCTAAAGAAATTGTTCCTGTATGCGATCCAGTAGGCTTAGTTCCTTTCCAAGTTAAAGTAGATTCAGTTATGTTAGCCTTATATGAGTTGATTACATTTTCAACTTTTTTAACTTCCTTTACTTCTTCTTTTGCCTCTACCTTTTTTTTGTCTGTTTTACAAGAAACAACACCTAAAGCAACAAAAGCAATAGCTAAAATTGATTTTTTCATGATATTTGATTTTTAATAATTGATTACTATAATTTAGAACAAATGTAAATAAAAAATATTTTCCTTGGAGATTATTTTTTGTTTAATAATTGGTTAATTACATAAGAAGAAGCCTGTAACCCAAACGCAGCTGGCATATAACTTATTGTTCCATAGTACGATTTTTTATAATTAGCCCCGTCTGTAAGCTTTAAACTCTCAGGAATTTGAACTTCTTCAGAATAAACCGCTCTAATACCTTTGTTAATATTATGTTGCTTTAGTCGTTTTCTTAAAAGCCTGGCCATAGTACAGTTCTTGGTTTTAGCAATATCTTTTACTTTGATTTTAGAAGCATCAAGTTTTCCACCAGCTCCCATTGAGCTTATAAGTTTGACTTTTTTCCTTCTAGCAGCGATCATCAAGTTTAATTTAGGGGTAATGCTATCAATACAGTCCATTGCATAGTCAAAAGAAGGATCCATGATTTCAAAGGCTCTTTCAGGGGTTAAAAATTCTTCAATTACTGTGAGTTTAATATCAGGATTTATGTCTTTTAATCGTTTAGCAACGGATTGAGCTTTAGAGGTTCCAATAGTGCTTTGTAGTGCTGGTAATTGTCTGTTAATATTGGTTTCATCAAAAACATCTCCATCAACTATAGTTATTTTATTAACACCTGCTCTGGCTATAAATTCAGCTGCAAATGATCCAACTCCTCCTAAGCCAACTATTAAAATATTAGCATTTTTTAATTTTTCTATTCCATCTTTTTGCACTAATAATTCAGTACGTTCTAACCAACTCATGTTATAAAAATTCTATTAAAGTTTTGATTTATTTTAAATTTTACGGTTTCTAAATCTTTTCCTTGAATAGTGGCAAATGTATTATAAATGTTTTTAATTGATTGAGAGGAGTTATCGGTTTCTAGCAAAATATTTTCTATAGGGATTTTAGCAATTGTATTTTGGAGTTTTGTATTGTTTAATAAATAGGCTCCTAATGATAATATAATGTTGCTTTTTAACAGCTCAAGAGCTATTTGTTCGCTTTTATTAAAGCCATGAATAACCCAGATTTGTTGAGATTTTAATTGTTTTTTTAAAGCAATAATCTCATTGTAAGCTCTAACACAGTGAATGATTAGAGGTTTATTGTGTTTTTCTGAAAGCTGAATTTGTTGTTTAAAAACTTCAATTTGCATATTGAAATCAACTTTAGATAATTTATCTAACCCACATTCTCCAATTGCTATACAGTTTTTATAAGATAATTTTTGGGTTAAGAGTTGGATTTCAGAATTGATAGTACTTTTATCTATATACCAAGGATGAATACCTACAGAGAAAAAAGAATTTGGTTCCTTTATGTTTGGAAAGTTATTTACAACTGAAGTTATGTCTGTGTCTGAATCAATATTGTGTGTATGAACATCAATAAAGTTCATATTACTCTTTGTTTTTAGAGTCAATGATTATAGTAACTGGGCCGTTATTTAGTAATTCAACTTTCATATCGGCACCAAATTGCCCTGTTTGGACTTTTTTACCCAAATCTTTTTCAATCTGAGTAATAAACTTTTCATATAAAGGAATGGCTATATCAGGTTTTGCTGCTTTTATATAACTTGGGCGATTTCCTTTTTTGGTAGAAGCGTGAAGCGTGAATTGACTTACTACTATTATTTCGCCTAAAGAATCTAAAATAGATGTGTTCATTACATTATTTTCATCATTAAAAATTCTCAGATTAACTATTTTTTTTGATAGCCAAGTAATGTCTTCATGAGTGTCTTCATTAACAATCCCTAATAAAACAAGAAGTCCTTCTTTAATATTTGCAACTTTTTCATTATTAATAGTCACACTAGCCTTACTTACTCTTTGTATTACTGCTTTCATTTTTAAGAAAGTTTATTTCCAAATATCTGTTCTGTAGTTCTCTTCTTCTCCTTCTAAAATTTGTAAATAGCTTTTATATCTAGACCATGAAATTTCATCGTTTTCTAAAGCGTCTTTTACAGCGCAATTAGGTTCGTTTACATGAATACAATTATTGAATTTACAGTTTTGTTTTAATGCAAAAAACTCTGGGAAATAATCACCTAGTTCATCTTTATCCATGTCAACCACTCCAAACCCTTTAATCCCTGGTGTATCAATAATTCTGGCATCAAAATTTAAATCAAACATTTCCGCAAAAGTAGTGGTGTGTTGGCCTTGTTTATGCTGTTCAGATATTTCTTTAGTTTTTAAATTTAAGTCAGGTTCAATAGTATTTACTAAGGTTGTTTTTCCTACACCAGAATGTCCAGCAAACATACTAACTTTGTTTAGCATAAGCTCTTTTACAAGATCAACATTTTTATTTTTTGTAGCAGAAACTTCTATACAAGTATACCCTATTTTTTCATAGATGTCTTTTAAATATAAGATTTCAGCTTTTTGATCAATTTCATAGGAATCAATTTTATTAAAGACTAAAATAGTTTCAATAGAATAAGCCTCAGCAGTAACTAAAAAACGATCAATAAACGTAGTAAACGTAGGTGGGTTATCTATAGTGATTAATAAAAAAACTTGATCAATATTAGCGGCTATTATATGAGTTTGTTTAGAAAGATTTACAGATTTACGTACAATATAATTTTTACGCTCCTGTATTTTGGTAATAACTCCAGTTTCATCATCCGTTTTAGTTTCAAGGTGAAATTCTACAAAATCGCCAACAGCAATAGGATTCGTACTTTTTATCCCTTTAATTCTAAATTTACCCTTAATACGACATTTATACAATGTAGTTTCATGTTTAACCCAATACCAACTTCCTGTAGATTTGTATACCGTTCCAATCATAATAACAAAGATGAGAATAAAAATTGAATGTACTTATGACTAATTCTGCATTAAATCATCAATTTTATCTTTGACAGATCCTTTTTCCCCAATTCTAATGAATCTAAAGAGTATTTGAGGAATTAAGCCCGGAGAAATAATAATCGAAGCATTTTTTGCAACTTTAATATCTCTCTGATTTATAACTTCACTAATCTCATTTTTGGGAGTGTTTGCAACTTTGGTAGCAAATTTCCATGCTCCATTTCTGGCAAGTTCCATACTGAAGTTTACTAAGAAGTTGTCAATTTTATGAGTGTATTTAAGAATCTTTTTTAAAAAAGGCCAAACTTTAGATAAATCATTTTCAACTTCATTAACAAGAGAAGCTAAAATGGTATTTATTTTGTTAAAGTCATTTTTTAAATCATTAATAGGTTTTCCTTCAGAAACTTGAGCCGCTGCAATACCTAAATCAAGATTAATGTGAGCGTTCATACCTATTAGTAAATGTTGTAAAACTATAGGCCAGTATTTATCAGAAATTGAAAAAGCTTTTTCCCAAGATAAAGTTACCGGCTTGTTTTTTTGGTAATTATAATAAGCTTCAATGTATCTTTTTGCAAAAATTACATCTAACTTCTCCATACGTTCTCCGTTTTCAAAAAAATTGTTTGAAATTCCTTCTTTAACCTTTTCAGTAACTTTTAAATATAATGCTGCAAAATATCCAGTAGTACTTTTGTTTGTAATGGCTTCATCTATAATTTTTTTTAATGTATTTATTACATCATCTATAGTTTCAATAGTTGGCATATGTTTTTTAGTTTGGTTTTGTGTAAAGTAAAACAAAATAAATTAGATTTATTTTTATTTTAATAAAAGTGCTGATTTTAAACCTAAAAGATTATATTCGTGCCAATTTTAAAAATATTTATTATGAAAAAAAATGTACTATCAATAGTATTTGTTTTGTTTGTAGCTTTGTCAATTAATGCTCAAAAGTATGAGTATAAAATTGTAACAAGTGTAGAGTCAATTATACCAAATGGTTTAGGGAGATCTAGACTTTTATCATCAAACGAAGCAAGAAACTATAAGGATTTTACATCTTCAAGAACTGAAGAAAATGACAAAAGAAACAAGTCTAGTAGGTCAGAAATTAGAGTAAAAAACTTTGATGAAACAAAATTATTAAACTTCTTTAACTTAGGGGGAATCAGGTTTCAAAACATTGTAGCTAATGATGCTGTTATTACTTCAAAAATTAATACTATGATTGAAGAAGGATGGGATTTAGCTTTTGTAAATAGTGGAACTGAAAGTTATGGAGGTAAAGGAGATAAAAATGGAATTTTTATAACTCGTTTTATCTTTAGAAGATTAAAAAAATAATTAATTTTTTTTATATAAAAAGGGTCGTTTAAATTTAATTAAACGACCCTTTTTTAGTTGTGTGTTGTTGTTGAAAGCTTTAAAATTACCCTTTGATAATTTTTTCTTGGTGGTTAATACTCTCTTGGTGAATAGCTTTAAACATTTTTAAAACAAATTCTTCGCTTAAACCTCTAGACTCACCTTCTAAAATCATGTTTCCTAATATTTCATTCCAACGTTTAGATTGTAATACGGCAACATTTTTCTCTTTTTTAAGCTCTCCAATTTTGTCAGCTATTTTCATTCTCTTCCCTAAAGTATCTATTAACTGACTATCTGCAACATTAATTTGAGCTCTTAAATTATCTAGGTTTTCTTTATAAGTTTCATCTGTGGTAGTTTCTTTTCTAACTCTAAGATTTTCCATTATTTGTTTTAAGCTATCAGGAGTAACTTGTTGAGCTGCATCACTCCATGCATTATCAGGGTCATTGTGTGTTTCAATCATTAAACCATCAAAATTTAAATCTAAAGCAGTTTGAGAAACATCAAAAACCATGTCTCTTTTTCCTGTAATGTGTGAAGGGTCACAAATTAATGGTAGGTCAGGAAATCTGTTTTGGAATTCAATAGCTAACTGCCATTCAGGAATATTTCTATATTTTGATTTTTCGTAAGTAGAAAACCCTCTATGTATTGCTCCTAAATTTTTAATGCCTGCTGAATATAACCTTTCAATTCCTCCTAACCATAAAGCTAAATCTGGATTTACAGGGTTTTTAACTAAAACGGTTTTGTCAGTTCCTTTTAAAGCTTCTGCAATTTCTTGCATTATAAATGGGCTAACTGTTGAACGAGCTCCAATCCAAAGTAAATCAATATCATGTTCTAAGGCAAGGTCAACGTGAGCAGAGTTAGCTACTTCGGTACAAGTTTTCATTCCTGTTTCCTCTTTTACTTTTTGAAGCCATTTTAAACCTAAAGCGCCTACACCTTCAAAGTTTCCTGGTCTAGTTCTAGGTTTCCAAATACCAGCTCTGAAATAGTTTACATCTGAGTCTTTTAATTGGTGAGCAATAGTTAATACTTGCTCTTCTGTTTCAGCGCTACAAGGTCCTGCAATTACTAATGGATGCGGAAGCTCCATGTTGTTAAGCCATGTTCTTAGTTGTTTTGAATTCTCCATGTTTTTTGGTTGTTATATAGGTTTTTTATTGTATTCCGTTTAAAATTTGTTTGATATGATTGGTGTTTTCCATTTCTTGATAAATCTCTTGGAAATTATCTTGTAACATCAACTCTTTAAATTGTTGTAGATTGTTTATGTATTCGTCTAAGGTTTCTATAACGTTAGTCTTATTTTGTTGAAAAATAGGCGTCCACATTGCTGGAGAGCTTTTTGCTAATCTAACAGTAGAGGCAAAACCACTACCAGCCATATCAAAAATATCTCGCTCATTTTTTTCTTTCTCAATAACAGTTTTTCCTAGCATAAATGAACTTATGTGTGACAAGTGAGAAACATAAGCTATATGTTTGTCATGTGATTTTGGGTCCATGTATCGAATTCTCATGCCAATTTTTGAAAAAATAGTTAAAGCTTTCTCTTGTAATTTAAAAGCCGTTTTTTCAACTTCACAAATAATGTTTGTTTTACCTCTATATAAATTCTTTAATGCAGCTTTAGGACCTGAAAATTCTGTTCCAGCAATTGGGTGTGTAGCTAAAAAGTTTCTTCTTTTAGGGTTATTTTTAACTATTTCACAGATATCTTCTTTGGTAGAACCAACATCTAATACTAAGGTATTATCATCAATAATTTCAAGTACTTTAGTTATTAGTTTTAAAGAAACGTCAACAGGAACAGATATAATTACTACTTCAGCTTTTTCTAAATCTTTAAAAGTAGCTTTGTGTTGAATAATACCAATTTCTAAAGCTTCAAGTAGATGATTTTCATTATTATCTATTCCATAAATAGTAGCATTTTCAAATTCGGTTTGAATGTCTAATGCCAAACTACCACCAATTAATCCCAGTCCAATTACAAATACATTCATTTAAAATCGTGTTATCGCTTCCTTAATTTGTTTTTCTGAGACACATAACGAAAAGCGAATGTATCCTTCTCCTTGGCTACCAAAAATAGTACCTGGGGCTACAAAAATATTTTTATTATATAGTAGGTTATCAACTACTTTTTCTGATTCCTGACCTTTAGGAAGTTTAGCCCATACAAACATTCCTGTAGCATTTTTATCGTAGCTACAATTTAAAATATCAGCCAAGTTAAAAATAAGCTCCTGTCTTGTTTTATATATTTTGTTTTGTTCTACAAACCATTGATTGTCTAGTTCTAAAGCTTCAATAGCTCCTTTTTGGATGCCATAAAACATACCAGAATCCATTTGGGTTTTTACTTTCAAAACTTCATTTAAAAAGTTAGAAGAGCCAATGAGCTTTCCAACACGCCAACCAGCCATATTAAAAGATTTGCTTAATGAATTTAATTCTAAAGCAATGTTTTTAGCTCCTTCTACTTGTAAAATACTTAAAGGTTCTTCGTTAAGTATAAAGCTATAAGGGTTGTCATTTACTATAACAATGTGATGTTTCTTTCCAAAAGAAATTAATTTCTCATAAGTTTCTTTAACAGCTTTAGTGCCAGTAGGCATATGTGGATAGTTTACCCACATAAGCTTAACCTTACTTAAATCTAATTGTTCAAGTTCATCAAAGTTAGGCTGCCAATTGTTTTTATCGTCTAAATTATAATAAATAGGATTTGCTCCTACCAAATTAGTAACTGAACTATAGGTTGGGTAACCTGGGTTAGGAATTAAAACGTTATCACCTTCATTTAAAAAAGCTAAAGAAATATGCATAATCCCTTCTTTACTTCCCATCAAAGGAAGTACTTCACTATCTGGATTAACTGTAACATTATACTTACTTTTGTAAAAAGCAGCTACAGCATTTCTAAACTCAGGTAATCCTTGATAACTTTGGTATTTATGTGCTCCAGAATCTGTTAAGCTATTTTGAATAGCTTCAATTACAGACTTTGGAGGTTGTAAATCAGGGCTTCCAATTCCCATATTAATAATTGGTTTGCCTTCATTAGCTAACGCTCTAACTTCTTTAAGTTTTTTAGAGAAGTAGTATTCTTGTACGGTTTGTAAACGATTTGCAAAAGTTATCATAATCTTCCGTTTTTATATTCGCCTAATATTTTAAAGTTGTTTGCCATGATTTCAATAATCGATTTTGCTTTGGCAAAATCGCTATACTCATTAAAAGTAGTATCCACAAAGAAGGCATACTTCCAAGGAGTATCTATAATTGGTAATGATTGAATTTTTGTAAGGTTTAGTTTACAGTCACTCATTACATTTAGTACAGTAGCCAAGCTTCCTCTTTTATGATCTAATTCAAAACGTAAAGAAGCTTTGTTGATACTGTTTATATTGTTTTCAGGTTTTTCAGTTTGTAGTATAACAAAACGAGTTTCGTTATTTTTTATAGTTTGTATTTCATCTTCAATCACTTCTAAACCAAAAATATCAGCAGCAATTTTTGGAGCAATAGCAGCCACACCTGATAATTTTTCTTCTGAAATAGTTTTTGCTACAGCAGAAGTATCTACATCCTCAACTAATTTTATGAAAGGATGTTTTTTAAAAAACTCTTTACATTGTAATAAAGCCATTGGATGTGAGCATACCTCTCTAATATCTTCAATATTTTGATTGGGTAAAGCCATCAGGTGATGATGGATTGGTAAATAGTATTCCCCAGAAATATGTAAGTTATATTTGTCTATTAATGCATAGTTAGGGATAATTGACCCTGCAATAGTATTCTCTATTGCCATAACAGCTTCATCAGAGCTTTTTGACAATAGGCTGTCAGTTAGAATGTCAAAGGATAAACATTCATTTAGCTGAATGTTTTTCCCGTAAAAGTTCTCCGCAACTATGTGGTGATTACTTCCCTGTATTCCTTGAATGGCTATTTTTTTCATTGTTGTGCAAAAAAAAAGCCTCGATGTTATCGAGACTTTATGGTTATACTATTTTTTTGTTATTCAAAATATGTCATAAAGTCTCTGCTCTTACTAAAAAAGTAAAAGTAAAAATAGAAACCTTGCCATACATTGTTTAACATCGAATTGTGTCTTTTTATTTGTTCGGGACAAATCTTGAAAATAATTTTTAAATAACCAAACTTTTTATGTGAAAAAAAATAAAACTATTTCCAAATCTTGTGTTTTATTAAGGAAATAACATTAATTATGTTTATAATTTAACTAATACTTAGTCTTTGTTTAAAATTAATATTTAATTGATGTGATTTATTTCAAAGGTGTTAATAATGTTCTATAGAGAACTTGATGTTTATTTATTAGTTTGTTAATGTCTTAAATTGAGTAACCGATATGTCTTTTATATAATTAGTAATGTTTTGTAATTCTTTATAGTGATTTTTTAGTTCCGGTAATGGTTTTGTATAGTTAAAATGTTTATGTCTCCAAAACGTCATAGCTGCCGCTGCATATACAGTAAAAGCTTGTAAAACATTTTTTTCTAAAAGAGTCAATTCAATTTCTTTTTGGTAGCCTTTAAGAAAACATTTAGCTTTTTTAAAAATTAATTTTTCTTCTTTAGAACATAATCCTACTAACGCCATTCCTATATCAAAAACTCGATAATAATATGCAGCTTCTTCAAAATCCATAATAATAATGTCTTTCTCTTTACTTGAAATAATAATATTACTGGGGAACAAGTCACTATGTATTAATGATTTTACAGGATTGAGTTTAAGGTATGGAGTTATATAAGTTTTGATTTCTTTCAACCATATATCAAAAGAACTATTTGGGGCATATTTTGTTACTTCATTAAAATGGTTTTGTCCATAACTAATTTCATTTGGAAGGTAGTTTGGTGCGTTGATTGTATGAAGCTTTCCCATTTGTTGACCTGCTAATTCTAAAAGGTGATTGGGGAGTTCTTTAAGAACTTTCCCTTGGATAAATTTCTTTATTAAAACAGGTTTACCCTTATAAGTCCCCAATGTTTTCCCATCTATAGTGTCTACAATTTTAGAAGTAGTAAAGTTATGTTTTTCTAAGTGTTTTAAAATATTAGATAACATTAATGCCTCAGTTGCTGTTTTCTGTTCACAAATAGTCAATACGAACCTAGTATTTATAGTGTCAATGCAGTAATTAGTGTTTTCAGAACCACCTTTTAATAGTTTATATGCACTTATGTTTTGAAAACCATATTGTTGAACAATGGAACTTATAGCAGCTTTATTTAAAATTGTATACTTTGACATTTGATATATTACCTTTTATTTAAATCCCAGTTGGCCTCCATGGCGTACTGTAGTGCTTCTTCTAAATGAGAATGATCGCATATGTGTACTTTTTGACAGCGTTTTTTTGCAGTTTCAATAGAATGATGTTTTCCTTGCTTAGGTAATTCTTCTATTCCTAGCGTATTTTTAATAATATCGGGAAATTTTGATGGATGTGCAGTAGCTAAACAAATAACTTTTCCGTCTCCTAATTTTTTCTTTAATTTTTTAGCAGTAACTACAGCAACTGATCCATGAGGGTCTAATAAATAACCTTCATTTTCATAAATCTCTTTAATGGTATTAAGAGTTTCTTTATCTGAGGCGCTATAAGAAAGGAAATCTTTTTTATAAGACTCTTGAGAAATGTTATCAAACTCAACAAAACCTGTACTTTCAAATTGGTCTTTCCATGCTTTGATTTTTAAAGGGTCTTTTCCGGTGCGAAAAAATAAATGTCTCCAAAAATTCATAGGGATTAATATATCAATAGCTGATGAAGCTGTTTCGTGAATGTCTTCTTTTGAAAAAAAGCCTTGTGAAAAAATACGATGTAGACAAGCGTTTTTATTATTTGCAGCCAAAAGAGTTGTTATAGGTAATCCCATTTCTTTTGCTAATGATCCTGCACAAAGGTTTCCAAAACCACCAGAAGGAACAGACATGTGTACACGCTCTCCTATAGTATCTACAACCTGAAAATAACCATAAAAATAGTGAACAGTTTGCATCATAATACGTCCCCAGTTAATAGAGTTTACACTTGATAATTTTAATTTACCTCTAAACTCTTTT
This sequence comes from Tenacibaculum sp. 190524A02b, assembly GCF_964036645.1. NCBI lineage: Bacteria > Pseudomonadati > Bacteroidota > Flavobacteriia > Flavobacteriales > Flavobacteriaceae > Tenacibaculum > Tenacibaculum vairaonense. Next base: position 4,673,084 of record NZ_OZ038525.1, read on the forward strand.
TTAGCATAAAATTTTTTTATTACAGCATCAAGGTCGTCAGCTCCGTCTTTACAGTTAGCAACGCTTACAGGATGGATATTAGAATGGGGTAGTGTTGTTATTTGTCGTTCTTGTTCTTGGGTAATTTTTCCTTGAGGGTAGAGTACCCATGCATCTAGATTAGATTTTCCTGCAGCATAATGTGCAGTAGCGGGGCCAGTATCGCCTGTTGTTGCAACTATAAGAGAAAGACGTTCATTTCGTTTTTTTAGAAAAAAGTTAACTAAATTTACCAAAAAAGCTAGTCCTACATCTTTAAATGAAATTGTAGGGCCATGGAAAAGTTCCATGATGTAGGTTTTTTCTATGGACTTTAAAGGGTGTAAGGGGATTATGTTTTCTTTTTCAAAAGTAACATATGACTCCTTCAGTAATTGTTTTAATTCAGCGCTTGAAATAATACTCCTATCTATGAAAAGCGATAAAATTTCAAAAGCTAAATCTATATAGTCTAAGCTTTTCCATTTTTGTAACTGTTGTTTAGAAATTTTTGGAAGCTCTTGAGGTACGTACAATCCTCCATCTGGAGCATATCCTGCTAGGATAGTTGTCTCAAAGTCTACAGGTTTTCCACCTCCTGTTATGCTTATGTATTTAACCATTTATATAATTTTTATAGGTAGCGGTACTTATCATAATATCTTGAACAGCTAGGCCAGTTAAGTCAGCTACAGTTATTTGTTGATTATTTGTTCTTTGTAAAGAAGGGGTTTGTATAGCGTTTCCAAGCTCAATAATATTTTCAGGTAAAATTACCCCGTCTTTTATAGCTCTAAAAATTTCACCTCTAGTTTTACTTTGAAAAATACTGTCGGAGATAATTAAATCTGCATTTTTTAATATTTCTCCTTCGAGTTCTCTTTTATTTTCAGTATCAGAACCTATTGCTGTTATGTGTGTGCCTGGTTGAATATCTTTTGTCAAAAGTAATGGAGTTTCTGAAGGTGTTGTAGTTATAATGAGGTTACAGTTTTTCGCTAGTTCAGAAGTAGTTTCAGCAATATGGATGTCAAAATCAGTATTCAATTCTTCTTTATATTTTTTAACAGCTGTTATACTTCTTCCCCAAACCCAAACAGTTTTACAAGGAGTATGTTCTTGAAGATATTGCAGTTGCAGTTTTGCTTGTATTCCTGTACCAATGATACCAATAGCATTTATATTTTTAGGGGCAAAATATTTTGCTACCAGTGCTCCAGCAGCGGCTGTTCTGATGTTGGTTAAATCTCCTCCATCTAATAGTATCGCTTTTAATTCACCTGTTTTTTGATTAAATAAAAGATTCATTCCTTGACTTGAAGATATCCCTAATTTAGAGTTTTCGTAAAAACCAGAAGCAATTTTGATACAATAAAAATCATCTTCTTTTATGTATCCATATTTAATATGTACATCACCAGGAGGGTTTTCAAAAAGTAACTCTGCTACTGGTGGAATTATAGCTTTTCCAGAACTATACTTTATAAAAGCCTCTTCCATAAGAGAAACGCTTTTTAGTTTAGGGAGGATGTTTTGAATGTCTTTCCTTTCAATAATAACTGCCATTTGTTTTTTTATTTTTTAATGTTAAAAATAAAAAACCTCCATATACTAAATCAGTTTTAAGCTGATTAAGGTATATGGAGGTTTCCATAACTGGTACCAATATTTCCCTATTTTCTTCCTTAATGATGGAAAGCATTGATATTCATCAATTAATTTATGATGAAATAATTCTGTTAAAAACAAATATAATATATTTATTTAATACCTATAATGTTAAATGGGTTTTTATAAAAAGTTAGGGAAGAGTTATTTCTGGTAAAAAAGTGATGTGTTTTTTGCTTGCAATTTTTGAGATTAAAGCTGGGAGCTTTTAGTGCTGAGTCTTTACTTATTTTTATAAACATAAAAAAGCTCTTCAATATAATATTGAAGAGCTTTTAGCGGTCTGGACGGGACTCGAACCCGCGACCCCATGCGTGACAGGCATGTATTCTAACCAGCTGAACTACCAGACCGTTGCTTAAAGCGGTTGCAAATATAAAATTACTTTTTGTATTTGCAAATATTTTTTAAAGAACTATTCTCGTTTTTTTTGAGAAAATCTTAGCGGTCTGGACGGGACTCGAACCCGCGACCCCATGCGTGACAGGCATGTATTCTAACCAGCTGAACTACCAGACCGTTGCGCTAAGCGGATGCAAATATATAACTTTTTTTTAATTAAAAAAGCAATTTTTTATAAAATTTTACGCCTGCTGATAAGATAACTGGTAAGTATATCTTTATAGCCTTTTCTAATGTTTACAGGAATGTAATCAATTTTATATTGCAAGCATTTGTTTTTTAGTTTCTTGAAGTATTCAGAGGTGAGTTCATTATATTTTTCTTGTACATTTTCGGCGTATAAATTTATTTCATCGCCAGTTTCAACATCGACAAACTTTTTTGGGGTATTGTCAAAATTAAATAAAAGTTCAAGTTCTTTATCATAAGTATGAAATAAAATTACTTCATGTTTATTATGTTTTAAGTGTCTTAAAGCGTCAAAAAGTTCATCTTCTTTTTTTGACGTTTGAAACATATCTGTAAATATAAATATAAGGGAACGCCTATGGATTTTTTCCGCAATTTCATGCAAAAACTCGTACGTTTGAGTTGAACTAGTAGACGAATTGGAAATTAATTTTTCTAGTTGTGTTAATATCATTTTTCTATGACGTTCGCTTCCTTTCTCAGGAGCATAGTATTCGTAAGTATCAGAATATACACTCAATCCTACAGCATCTCTTTGCCGTTTTAAAATTTCCATTAGGCATGCAGAAGCAATAGCAGAAAAACCAATTTTATTTAAGTTGTTGATATTTTGGTTTTTACTTGTAGGGAAATGCATGGAAGCAGAGTTGTCAATAATAATATGACATCTTAAATTAGTTTCTTCTTCGTATTTTTTGGTATATAATTTTTCTGTTTTAGCAAAAAGTTTCCAATCTATATGCCTAGTGCTTTCTCCTTTATTATAGAGCTTATGTTCTGAAAACTCTACTGAAAATCCATGAAAAGGACTTTTATGCATTCCTGTTATAAAACCTTCAACTACTTGTTTAGCTAATAACTCTAGATTTTTTATTTCGGAAGTAAGTCCATTGTTTAATTCTATCATATGCATCGAAAATAATAAAAGGTCTGGCAACTGCCAAACCTTTTATTATAAGTATTATTGTTAGCTAACAGAATTATAAAGCAGCATCAATTTTATCTGTATATGTTTTTTTAGGTGCTGCACCAACTTGCTTATCAACTACTTCTCCATTTTTAAAGATTAAAACGGTAGGGATGTTTCTTACACCGTACTTAGCAGCAAATTCTTGGTTTGCATCTACGTCTACTTTACCAACAATGGCTTTGCCTTCATATTCACTACTGATTTCATCTACAATAGGAGATACCATTCTACATGGTCCACACCAAGCTGCCCAAAAATCTACTAATACTGGTTTGTCTGAATTTAATACTACTTCTTGAAAAGAAGCATCTGTTATTTCTAATGCCATTTATGTTATATTTTATATTGAGGGTTAATTTCTCGTTTACAGTACAAAAGTAAACAAATATTTTACCATTGCAATTTTAAGAAAATTGGTTTTTATTATCAGAGCATCAATTGTTTTTATTTGAAGGAAGTTTTTTAATCTATAAATAATCTTTAAATTTGCCCTCTAAATTAATTTAGAGGAGAAATTTGTTCTGATTGCAACCTCATTAAAAAATGCTAAAGCAGTATTTAAATTACTTCTTTTTGCAGCAATCAAATCAACTTTCTTTCTGTGTAAATATTTAAAAGAAATTATTTATGTCATATTTTTTTACCTCTGAAAGTGTTTCAGAAGGGCATCCAGATAAAGTTGCAGATCAAATTTCAGATGCGTTAATAGATAACTTTTTAGCATTTGATTCAGATTCTAAAGTAGCTTGTGAAACATTGGTAACTACTGGTCAAGTAGTTTTAGCTGGTGAAGTAAAATCAAACACCTATTTAGATGTTCAGAAAATAGCACGTGATGTTATTAATAAAATAGGATATACTAAAGGCGAGTATATGTTTGATGGGAACTCATGTGGGGTTTTATCGGCTATACATGAACAATCAGATGATATTAATAGAGGAGTAGATAGAGCCAGTAAAGAGGAGCAAGGAGCAGGAGATCAAGGTATGATGTTTGGATACGCTACGAATGAAACTCAAAATTATATGCCTTTAGCATTAGATTTGTCTCATTTGATTTTGAAAGAATTGGCAGTATTGCGTAGAGAAAGTAAAGAGATTACTTATTTACGTCCAGATGCTAAAAGTCAGGTAACTATTGAATATTCTGATGATAATGTTCCGCAACGTATTGAAGCAATTGTAGTTTCTACACAGCATGATGATTTTGATGCAGATGAAGAAATGTTAGCTAAGATTAGAAAAGATATCGTAGAGATTTTAATTCCAAGGGTAAAAGCAAAATTAACCCCTGAAATTCAAGGATTATTTAATGAGGATATAAAATATCATATAAATCCAACAGGTAAATTTGTTATTGGTGGTCCTCATGGAGATACTGGATTGACTGGTAGAAAAATTATTGTGGATACCTATGGAGGAAAAGGAGCACATGGAGGCGGAGCTTTTTCAGGGAAAGATCCTAGTAAAGTAGATAGGTCTGCTGCTTATGCAACGCGCCACATAGCTAAAAATTTAGTAGCTGCTGGAGTGGCTGATGAGGTTTTAGTTCAAGTTTCTTATGCTATTGGTGTAGTAGAACCAATGGGGATTTTTGTAGATACGTATGGTACCGCTAAAGTTGATTTAACTGATGGAGAAATAGCTCAAAAAGTTTCTGAAGTTTTTGATATGCGTCCACATGCTATAGAGGAACGTTTAAAATTAAGAACTCCAATGTATAGCGAAACAGCAGCTTATGGGCACATGGGGCGTGTAAATGAAGTAGTTTCTAAAACATTTACACAACCTAATGGAGAACAAAAAACAATGGATGTAGAGTTGTTTACTTGGGAAAAGTTAGATTATGTAGCTAAAGTTAAAGAAGCATTTCAATTGTAAGTAGCCAAAGAATTATATATATGCTAAAACCTCGGAGATTATCCGAGGTTTTTTTAGTTGTTGATTTTAATTTGTATTAGTTTACTCGCCAAGGCGGATTTTTTCTATTTTCACCAGCTGTAAATAAAATTAATTTATTTCCATCTGGATCTATTAAATGAGCTTCACGCCACAACCAATTTTGGTCAGTTGGAAGTAAAGTAAATTGAATTCCTTTTCCTTGTAAAAGTTTTACAAGTTCATCAAGATTATCATCTTCAAAATAAACTGTAATACTACTTTCTTTAGGGAGATTTTCTGTATAGTGAATAGAAAAAGTACTCTCACCGTCTGGAAGTTCAAATCGAACGTATCTAGGACTTGCATCTACAATTAGATGCAAGCCTAGTTTTTTATAAAAATCTACAGATTTTTTAACATTGTTAGAGGGTATGGTTACTTGGTTTAAGCGCATGTTTCTCTTTTTTTATAATTTTCATTAAAATTAGAAGTGATAGCATTCCTATAAAAGAAAGCCCAATCATAACCGTCCAAGTATTATTAAAGCCCATTCCATCTACCATTTGTAATCCAAGGTTATGCCCGAATATATGTGAAATAGAAAAAGCAATACTATAAAAGGCCATGTACTCTCCTTGTTTTCCTTTTTTAGCACGTTCCATTACAAATGCATTTGAAAAAGGAAAAGCAATCATTTCTCCAATAGTCATTAATAACATCCCTATAATTAATATACCTGCCCAGCTAGTTAAGTTTAATACTAAAAAACTTAGCCCTGTTAAGAATAAACCAAAGAACATCAGTAATTCCTTAGTGTATTTACTATTTTCTAACCATTTTATTAGAGGCATTTCCAAAATAAAAATAGCAAAACCATTCATCCCCATTAATAGCCCAATTTCAAGTTCAGATAAATGGTGTCCATCTTTATAATATAGAGGCATTGTTGAAAAATATTGTAAGAATATAAAACCAAAAATAAACATGCTTACAAAGAATACCCAAAAGGCATTATCTGAAAATACAGAAATAGGGTTCTTAACTTCCACTTCATCTGTTACTTTAGATTTTTTAGGGTTTAATACATTGATTAGTAGAAAGGTTGCTAGTATACAGGTAACGCCATCTACCCAAAATAAACCACTATAGCCTATTGAAGAAATAATTATTCCACCTACTGCAGGACCCGCTGTAAAACCTAGATTAATAGCTAAACGTATTAGGGTTACAGAACGTGTTTTGTTTTCAGGTTTACTATAGGCACTTAATGCAACAAACATAGCGGGTCTAAAAGTATCTGCAACAAGCATTACTAAAAATATACCTATACAGAAACCTATAAAACTGGTTACAAATTGCAAAGCAATGAATAGCAATCCAGTTAAGAATAAACTAGCCTTCATGACTTTGTAGTAACCAATTTTGTCTGTTAACTTTCCTCCAGCAAAAGATCCAAAAACAGAGCCTAAGCCAAAACAAGTCATAATCCAACCTACATCTTTTAAGGTAAAATCTAAATTTTTAGTTAAATACAAGGATAAGAAAGGTACTACCATAGTACCAGCTCTGTTGATTAATGTAATTAAAGATAACCACCAAACTTCATTTGAGAGTCCTTTAAAAGTGTCTAAATAATTTAAATAGAGTTTTTTCATAGTGCTAAAATTTAGTTATTTATTGATGTTTGTAAAATTAAAAAGTCCGACTGTTAAGTCGGACTTTTTGTAATAGATATGATTTATTTTTATATAATCATAATACATAAAAAGCCCGCTGTTTACCATCTCTTAAGACAGTTGACCAACATTGCTTATATGTATTAAAAATTGTCATTTTATTATTTTGTGCTTTTTTCGCTCCTCAAAACTATGAAAAAAATAAATATGTTTACCAAAAAATAAATATATATTAGTTTTTTATATTGATTTTAAATAATATGAAGGTTGTTTTAGAAACAGAAAGATTGTTGTTACGTGAATTCATAATAAGTGATGCGATATCTTTTTACGAGCTTAATTCAGATAAAGAAGTAATGAAGTATACAGGTGATATTCCTTTTAAAAATGTAGAGGAGGCTCAATGTTTTTTGGAAAACTATAAAGATTATACTAAAAATGGGTTTGGGAGATGGGCAGTAATATGCAAAGATACTAATACTTTTATAGGTTGGTGCGGATTGAAAAGAAACGAGGAAAATTTAGTAGATATAGGTTTTCGTTTTTTTAAAAACTTTTGGAATAAAGGGTATGCAACTGAAGCAGCAAAAGCTTGTTTATATTATGGGTTCAATAGTTTAGGGTTGAAAGAAATTATAGGAAGAGCATCTATTGAGAATGTAGCTTCAATAAGAGTGTTAGAAAAACTTGAGATGAAACAATGGAAGAAAGGAATTTTTGAAGGAGTAGATAAAGCAGTTTATTATATTATTGATAAAAGCTCATCTATTAATAACTACAGTTAATTGATTTTAAAAGAATATTAGTAACCACTCATCGACACTAAATTACATTTTATCTTATATTGAAAATTAAACTTGAAAAGCGGTTGTATCTTTGTAGTGTAAATGAAACATAAAGTAAATCTCGCCGAACAGATAGAGGTCCCTAAAAAGAAACATTTGCAGAATGACAACTTTACTAACAAAGTAAAAATATAAAATAAAGTAACTAAGCATGCTTTCTTATTGAAACTAATAAAGTAAGAATATCTTACTCTTATAATCGAGAATCGCTAAACCTACATTACATAACAATTTCATACAAAATTGGCTTACTTGGGGTAGCATCATTTTCAAAAGGTGCTACCATCAAGTTTAAAAAGTACGTTCCGTCTTTAACTTCATTATTAACATAGATAAATTCTGTAATGGTTGCATCAAACCTTATTTTGCCACCTGTGTTCCAAAAAGCGTTATGGGCTAACAATTTTCCTTCGTCTTTCTCTTTGTCAACTGAAGGTAGGTCTACTAATAAGTGCTTAATTCCTTTTTCTTTTAAATAAGTAGCAGCTTCTTCTAATAAGTATGGAGGATTGGTGTTTGAGTACCTTGCTGATTTTTTTTCTTTATTATTAGGAAGTGTCCTGATAATAATAGCTTCAATATTTTTTAAATCAATTAAACGTCTTATTTGTTCTTTAGTAATTACTGCATCACTGTTTTTTAGTATCTGTGGAGTAATACTAATAACTTCAGCTAAAAAGAAAAATCGAGAAAGATTTTTGTTTACAGAATAAACTTTTTTAGTAATATGTCCTACGCATTCTGTATGAGTAATATGTGCGTGCGGATTAAAACTAATATTATTGAAGTTTACATCTGCTCCATTTGCTACACTTCCTATCCAATCGCCTAAAGAGACAGGTGTAATTTTAGGGTTGTCAATATACCAAGCATTTATATTTTGTTTAGATACATCAATAGGTATTGAAATATCTAATGGTTCAGATAAATCAATTGTATATATTTTAGACTGGTATTCAATAGTAGCTTTCATTGGGTAAAAATAACTAAATAATAAACAAGTCACTAGCTAGTCCATCTGCTAAAAACTTTCCTTTAGGGGTAGTTTTTAGCGTGTTGTTTTCAATAATTAATAATCCTTTGTCTATAAATTTTTGAGAAGATTTTAATAATTTACTACAAAAAGTTTCTCCAAATTCATTTAATATTTTTGTTAATGAAATGCCCCAGATAGTTCTGAGTCCTGTCATTAAGTATTCATTAAATTGATCTTCTTTAGTGAGTTTCTCTACCTCATTAGGAAGTGTTTCGTTTTGTAGTGCTTTAATGTATTTTGCATTATTAGCAATATTCCAACTTCTATGGGTTTGATTAAATGAATGAGCAGAAGGACCAATGCCTATGTATTTTTTGCCTAACCAATAACTCGTATTATGTTTGGAGAAGTAATCGGGTTTTCCAAAGTTTGAAATTTCATAATGGATAAAGCCATTTTTGTGTGTCTCTTTTACAAGAATGTCAAAATGTTCTTTGGCTACAGTTTCGTCAATATTTGGATATTTCCCATTTTTTATAAAAGTATCCAAAGCAGTTTTAGGTTCAACAGTCAAGGCATAGGAAGAGATATGTGTAATTCCAAAATCAAAAGCTGTTTGTAAGTTTTTTTTCCATTGTACATTGCTCATGTTAGGAATACCATAAATCAAATCAATAGTAATATTATCAAAATATTTTGTAGCATTTGTTAAGCAATTTTTTGCCTCATTAGAGTTGTGTGCTCTGTTCATGAGTTTCAGATCCTCTTCATAAAAAGATTGAATACCAATACTTAATCTATTGACAGGAGATTTAGCTAAAGCTTCAATTTTTTCTATAGATAAATCATCAGGGTTGGCTTCTAAGGTGATTTCTGGAGTTTCAGAAACAGTATAATTTGTTTTAATTATTTCTATTAACCATTCAACATCTTCAACTTTTAGTAGGCTAGGGGTGCCGCCGCCAAAATAAATAGTTTCAATTATTTCCTTTTTTAATTCATCCTTTCTTAGTATTAATTCCGTTTTTAAACTTGAAAGTACCTCATCATACTTTTTTAAAGAAGTAGAAAAATGAAAATCACAATAGTAACATGCTTTTTTACAAAAAGGAATGTGTAGATAAATGCCAGCCATTTAAGTTATCAATATTCAAAATTTAATATCTGTTTATTCTATTCTGTTTTTGTTTTGTTTAACAAAAGCTGCCCACCCTGTATAGTTTTTACCACCTACCTTAGTGCCTGAATTGTAATAATGACAAACAGCTGCGGCTAATCCATCAGTAGCGTCTAAGTTTTTAGGTAATTCTTTTAGGTTTAATAAAGACTTAAGCATTAATGCTACTTGCTCTTTACTAGAAGTTCCTTTTCCTGTGATGGCCATTTTTATTTTTTTAGGAGCATATTCAGTAACAGGAATCTGACGAGAAAGTCCAGCAGCCATTGCAACTCCTTGCGCACGACCTAATTTTAACATTGATTGCACATTTTTACCATAAAATGGAGCTTCTAAAGCTATTTCATCAGGATGATAAGTGTCTATTAATTCTAGGGTACGCTCAAAAATTAATTTTAGTTTTAAGTAATGGTCATCATATTTTTTTAACAATAGTTCATTCATTTGAATGAACTCCATTTTTTTACCAATAACCTTAATAATACCAAACCCCATAATGGAAGTTCCTGGATCTATGCCTAATATGATTTTTTCTGTCTTCAAATTTTTGTACTTTGTACTAACGCAAAACTAATCAAATATATAGTTATATGAGTGTTTTCGGGTTAAGAACTTCCAATCCTGCATTTACAAGTTACTTTTGGAAAAAACAATACAGTTACTCAAAAGCTAAAATGACATTAAGTGGCATTATATTTAAAAGCTTAGTAATGTTAATACTTGTTTGTTGTGCGGCTTTTTATACTTGGCATTTGTATTTTAGCGGAGTTATCGTAAAGTGGTATACTTCTATAGGGGCTTTAATAGCGGTGTTTTGTAGTGTCTATATTTCTTATAGGTATAGATCTGCAAAATTCTTATTACCTATTTATGCTTTAGCTAAAGGCTTTTTTTTAGGGGGTATCAGTGCTTATGCGCATAAACGATTTCCTAACTTACCATTTCAAGCTATTGGTGTAACATTACTTACTTTTTTTGTAATGTTATTGTTGTATAAATGGCGATTAATAAAAGTAACTAGAGAGTTTAGATCCATTATTATTTCTGCATCTGTAACTATTTTTATGTTATATTTTATAAGTTGGATTTTATGGTTGTTAGAAATTAATATGCCTTTTTTATGGGGAAGTTCATGGTATGCTATTGTATTTAATGTGATAACAGCTATTGTGGCGTCTTTAAGTTTACTGCTAGATTTTGATTATATAGACAGGTATATTGGTAGGGCTTCAAAAGAAAGGGAATGGATAGCAACATGGGGGTTTTTAATAACCTTAATTTGGTTATACGTTGAGGTTTTGCGCTTATTAAAAAAACTAGCAATACGATGAAAGAAAACTTTATTCCTTAATATCTGGTTCTTATGCTTCATATATTGTGCTTTAGCGTCTTTTTAAATAATTTATTGTAAAATTTGAGTCTCTTTGTAGTAAAATAAAGAGTGCAATAACCACTTTGATTAAATAGATGACTCAATGAATAATATAAATGTATTTATTATTGAGGATACCCCCGCAGAAAGTAATCGATTAGTGAGTTTTTTAGAAGCCAATGGATATTATATAACAGGAGTAGCCAGAAGTTTTAAAGAAGCTATTGCAGTATACAACAAGGTAAAAGTTGATATTGTTATTATAGATGTTTTTCTCAACGGTACCCCAGATGGAATTTCTTTTGCAGAGATGCTACATGCTAATTTAGAAGAAGCAAAACCTTTTGTTTTTTTAACTAATTCAGTAGATAAAGAGGTGTTTATGAGGGCTAAGCTAACGCATCCCTATAGTTATTTGATGAAACCTTTTAATGAATTGGAGATATTATATGCTATTGAAATGGCGGTGTCTAAATTTTATACACCCAATAACGATTTTTTAAAAGGAACTAATGATACAATAATAAGTAAAGAGTATCTATTTGTTAAGAAAGGAAAGAGTTTAAAAAAAGTTGATATAGAATCTATAGTTTATATAGAGGTAGAAGAAAAATATTGTAATATTATAACAGAAAAAGAAAAGTTTGTAGTGTTAATATCATTAAAAAAAATTCTGCATATTTTAGATAAAACACTTTTTTATAGAACCCATAGGAACTTTATTATAAATATAGATAAAGTAGAAGAAATTGTACTGTCAGATAACCTTATTATTTTATCAGGAAATTATAAAGTGACTTTAAGTGATAAATATAAGGGAATTGTAAAACAAGTAAGAACACTTAAATGAATTTTATAAGTAGTTGGTTTAGTCACTAAAAGCGGAGTGCTTTTGATAATATCTATTGTACCCATTTTTTTTGGGAGAAACTTTTCGTGTACACCAACTGTACACGTTTTTTTTGGCGGAAATTTTTCGTGTACAAAAAAATATTAACGTAATATGAGATAAGGGATGCATAAAAAGAAGGGCAGTTTTTTTGAAAAATAACTGTCCTTCTTTTTAGAGGGGGAATTGCTAGTAGGTTGATTTGAAGTTGAACTTGTTTTGTAGTTAGAAAACTAAAAGTTTTAATTCTAAGGTTTTATTGGCACCACTAAAAGGTATAATATCCCGAGGTAGTTTACTTTACTTCAACTGAAGTGAATTTAAATGAATTTCCATCAAATAATCCTTTATCTGATAATTTTAAAGAGGGGATTACTAATAAAGCCATAAATGATAATGTCATATAAGGAGCCCTTAAAGTACTGCCCATTTTTTTAGCCAAAGTGTCAAGTTCAGCATACGCTTTACCTATTTCACTAGCAGGTTTGTCACTCATAATACCGGCTACAGGAAGTGGAACAATTTTTTCTTCATCATTAGTTAAAGCACAAATACCACCTTTATGTTTAATAAGTAAGTTTACAGCTTTGCAAATGGCTTCATCAGAGACTCCTACTGCAATAATATTATGAGAATCATGACCAACAGAGCTTGCAATAGCACCTTCTTTTAAGCCAAAATTTTTGATAAATGCAATAGAGGGATCTGAGTTTTGATATCTATTCACCACTGTCATTTTCAAGATATCGTTATCTGTGTCAGAAACTAAATTTCCGTTTTTGATTAATGAATTAGCTTCAATTTGATTGGTTACTAATTCACCGTCTAGTGCTTCAATAACCTTTATTTTTTCAGAAGAAGAATGGAATTTAAAATCTTCAATATTTTTCTTTTCAGTATTAAAGTTATTTAGTATTTCAAAAGCAACAGAAGGAACAATGGATTGTCCGTTATTAGCTACTAATTTACCATTAATATAGGTTTGTAGTACATTGAATTTTTCTAAATCTTCAACTATAATGAAGTCAGCATAATCTCCTATGTTTAAAAGTCCCACATCAAGATTATAATGTTTAACTGGGTTAATACATGCAGTTTGAAGTACTTTAAAAATGTCGAACCCTTTATTGATAGCTCTTTCACAAAGTTGATTAATGTGCCCAAGTAATAAATCATCGGGATGTTTATCGTCTGAACAAAACATTATATTGTTGTAATGTTCGGGTAATAAATCAATCAAAGCATCAAAGTTTTTAGCGGCACTCCCTTCTCTAATAATAACTTTCATGCCTTTTTGTAACTTTTCTAAAGCTTCCTCATAGGTAAAACATTCATGATCAGTATAAATTCCAGCATTAATATACTTAGATAGATCGTCTCCTCTAAGACCAGGGGCGTGACCATCAATAGGTTTGTTGAAATGCTTAGCCCATTCAATTTTCTTATGTACCTCTTCGTCATTATAAATTACTCCAGGATAGTTCATCATTTCTGCCAAATACTTAATATCTGGATTTTGGAGCATCTTTTTGATATCCTCAGAATCAATCATGGCTCCTGCGCTTTCAAAAGAAGTAGCTGGTACGCAAGAAGGTGCACCAAAATTAAATTTAAGAGGAACTTGATTGCCATTTTCTATCATAAAATCAACACCTTTTACACCTAGTACATTGGCAATTTCATGAGGATCAGATACTGTTGCTATTGTTCCATGGGTTAAAGCTATTTTGGCAAATTCTGATGGTACTAGCATGGAACTTTCAATATGAATATGAGCATCTACAAAGCCAGGTAAAATGTAGGTTTCTATAGTGTGATTTACTTCTCTTATATTAACAATCGTATTATTTTCTATAGTGATTTCCCCTTTGAAAATTTTTTTATTTGGAATGTCTACAATTTTTCCTTGTATGGTCATGGTGTAAATTTTTAGCTAAAGTAGTTTTTAATTTTAGTAAAATAGTAATGTTGAGGTGTGAAATCCAAAAGCCCGCTCATTGAGCGGGCTTTTGTTAATCAACTAATTCAAATAATTTACACAATGAAAACAAAACTTGTTGTTTTACAGAATTTATGTTTTCAAATTCTGTGCCAAAATTAGTTATATTAAAACCAATATTATTTGAATTTTATTTATTTTACAATTATTTAACTTTAAAGTGTTAAAATGTTAAATAAAATATAATGAATTGTTAGTTTAACTTGCGTGCTTATGTGCTTTGTATGAAGAACGTACTAAAGCTCCACTTTCTACGTACATAAAGCCCATTTCTAATCCAAGAGTTTCATACTTTTTAAACTGATCTGGTGTTATAAATTGTTTAACAGGTAAATGTTTCTTAGTAGGTTGTAAGTACTGGCCTATCGTTATAATGTCTAATCCAACACCTCGAAGATCTTTCATGGTTTGGATTACTTCTTCTTCGGTTTCTCCTAAACCAAGCATAATACCAGATTTGGTACGCATACCATTATCTTTTAAATATTTTAAAACACCAAGGCTTCTATCATATTTAGCTTGAATACGAACTTCACGAGTAAGTCTACGTACAGTTTCCATATTGTGAGAGACTACTTCAGGATGTACTTCAATAATTCTGTCAATTAACTTTTCGTTTCCTTGAAAGTCTGGAATTAAAGTTTCTAGAGTAGTATTCGGGTTGGCTCTTCTAATAGCATCAACAGTTTCTCCCCAAATAATAGACCCACCGTCTTTTAAGTCATCTCTATCTACAGAGGTAATAACGGCATGTTTAATTTTCATTAACTTAATCGATCTAGCTACTTTTTCTGGCTCATCCCATTCCACTGTTTCTGGTCTTCCAGTTTTAACACCACAAAAACCACAAGAACGTGTACATACATTTCCTAATATCATAAAAGTAGCAGTACCTTCACCCCAACATTCTCCCATGTTTGGACAACTACCACTAGTACAAATTGTGTTTAATTTGTATTTATCTACTAGTCCACGTAACTCTGTGTATTTTTTTCCTACTGGTAGTTTAACGCGCAACCACTTTGGTTTCTTTGCTCTTTCCGGTAGTTTAACAGGCTCCTTAGTCATTCTTTTACGTTATTATGAACTGCAAAGTTACAAATAAACCTTTAGAAATTAAGTAAAAACCAGATACTAAACACAATTAAAAAAACAATACCTGTTATAGCGAGAAATTTTAATTCTTTACCAGGTCTATGTTTTTCAGGAGTATGTTTACCAGTAATCAGTATAAAGTTTAAAATGGCATAAAAAGGAGCTGTTAGAAAGGAAAGTACAGTGGCAATTTTAACTAAAAAACCCATATCTGATAAAAAGTATTTTAAAATGACATAGGTGCCAATTGCTAAAACAAGAATCCAAAACCAATAAGTTAGTTTTATTTTTTTTCGAAGTAGGAGAGATGATGCTTTTTCCATAGCTCTAGGAGAAGCGTCTAAGCTAGTTAAAGTAGTACTAAACATAGTGGTAAATGCAGCTACACCAATGAATATATGAGCGAATTCTCCTAAGTTTTGAGTGTAAAGATTAATGAGTTGTGATGCAAAAATTGTTCCTTTACTAGAAAAGGTTTTGCCAGATTGATACATAACCATTGCGCCTAATATAACAAAACATACACCTAAGAATAAAGTACCAACATAACCAACATTAAAATCAAAAATAGCCTGTTTTGGGGGGATTTTTTGAAACGTAGTTTTGTTTTTTTCAACGGACCATAAAGAGTGCCAAATAGATATATCTAAAGGAGCAGGCATCCAGCCTAAAAATGCAATTAAAAAAGTTATTTCAGCTGTGCCAGAGGGAATAATTTGTGTGAATGTAAAACCTTTATCAGTACTTGAAATAGCTACAGTAACAGCTATAAGGGTGCTAATAGTTAAAATTATTACAATATACTTCATAAGGTTGTCTAGTATTTTATACTTACCTACTAATAATATGGCAATACAGATACTAGAGATAATAGCTCCCCAAAGAACTAAGTCATTACTAAAACCAAACAAATGAGAAGCCAACCCAGCAGTAACGATTGTTAAAGCGGCTTGTATGGTAAACATGGTAGCAAAGTTTAAAATGTAATAAGTAACTAAAACTCCTTTTCCTAGCTTTCTATAACCATCTAAAAGTGTTTCTCCTGTAGCTGCAGCATACCTTGGGCCAAATTGAAAAAAAGGATACTTAAATAAATGGACTAAAACTAATGCCCATAATAAACCAAAGCCAAAATCAGCACCAGCTCTTGTAGATTGTACTAAATGAGAAACCCCAATTGCTGCACCAGCAAATAATAGTCCTGGTCCTAAGGAAGAAATCGTTTTATTCACAGTTTGGTTGATATAAATTAAAACTAGCTAAAAGTAGTTAAAAAATATAAGTATAATAAGAATATTGAGTAAACTTTAAAAAGTTAAGAGTGTTTTATGATTTCAGCAAGTAATTTCTTAGCTCTAAGTAGTTTTACCTTTACGTTATTAATAGGTTCTTTTATGTGTTCAGAAATCTCTTTATAGCTAAGTTCTTGAAAAAATCTTAAATTAATAACTTCTTGATATTTAGGTTTTAGTTTTTTAATGTCTTTTAAAAGTTTGGCAAGATTTTGCTCTCTAATAATTTTATCTTCAGGGGAAGGAGCATCATCAATAACATAAAAAGCTTCTTCTTCTTTTTCATTAGTTGTTTTTATTGATTTAGAGGCGTTTTTCTTTCTAAGAAAATCGATATAAATATTTTTAGAAATAGAAATTAACCAAGTTTTGAATTGGTATTTTTCATCGAAAGTATCTATCTTATCAAAAGCTTTAGAAAAAGTTTGAATGGTAATATCTTCAGCATCATTATCATTTTCAATTTTTTTTAACTGAAAGTAATACACACTGCCCCAAAAGTTGTCCAATAAAAAGTTGAAGGAAATTTGATTGCCTTTTTTGGCTTTTTGTATATGATCTAGTAATATTTTAGAATCTAGCTCCAAGGTTTAGGTTTAGAAAAGGTATTTGTAACAGTCGTTAAAACTATAAAAACAGTATAATAAATATCTAATATAGGTAAAAAATAAAGTAAACTTCTTTCTTTTAGTGTATTTATGGGTTTCAGTAAAGCAATAAATTGCATTAAAAAGTAAAAGATTATAAAAGGTAAAGATAATTTCCAGTCCCATATAGAAGTAACTATAGCAAGAGGATAGAAAAATATCTTGGTTATATTAAATAGAGAAATAATTATTTTAAGGCTATTATTATATTGAGAAAATAAAAAATGTTGATTTCTATATTGGGCTAAAAAGTTTTTAAAAGAAAAGTTTTCTTGTTGAACAACAAAACTATTAGTCTGTATGCTAAATACCGTATTTTCAATTGATGCTGCGTCTTTGAGGAATAAATCACTTTCTCCAATAGGGATGTTTATATGGTTAATAAAACCTTTGACATTAAAAAAAGTATTTTTTGTAAATGCAATATTTTCTTGAAACCCCTTAAAAGGTTTATGGATTTTAGAAAAAGATAAAGCTTTGATAAAAGTTAAACAGTTTATAAAGCGTACAAAAATATTTGAGAAAGAATATTTTTTGGTAGCTAATTTTTTGTAACCAATAATAATTTCTTTCGGAGTGTTAAAGTTACTAGTTATTTCTTTAACCCATTGATTAGAGAACGGCTGGAACTTACAATCAATAAATAAAAGGTAATCATGTGAGCTCGCTTTAATACCTAATGTCAATGCGTATTTTTTATTACCCCAAAAAGCTTCTTTATTTTCAACATTAACAACTTTAATATTAGCATGCTTTTCTTGTAACTCTTCAATTAAGGCAGAACTATTATCTGTAGAAGCATGATTTACTAAAACTATTTCAAATTCATTGTAATCTTGATTTATAATATAGGGTAGGTTTTTTTGTAAATCTTCTACGTTGTTTTTAATATAAACGATTACAGAAACAGGACTATTAAAAGAAGTGATAGACGTGTTCTTTTTTCTATTAGCTATAGAAAAACCAAAAACTAAATAATAAATAAACTGGATAACCGTAATAGCTACAAAAATGTAGAAGAATACAGTAAAAAGCATAAATGATTAATGTTTAACTATGTTGAGATTCGGCGCAAGTATCAAATTGATCAGGGGTTTTACCACAAAAACCACAAGCTTCTCCACTTTTGTTTAACATCGGGTTTTGGCTAGCACAAGTACCAGCAAATTCACCATCTTTTTTTGCCCAAATTTTAATGGCAATTCCTGCAAAAGCTATGGCTAATAAACCAATAGTAACAAAAACTAATTTCATTTTAATAACTTTAAAAATGCAAAGATAAGTTATTATTTAGTTATTTTTATAAAGTGACATTTTAAAAAAAATAGGGTCTCATAGCATAGTAACTAAATTTAAACTTTATATAATGAAAAAATATTTCGCAGAATTATTCGGAACCTTTTGGTTAGTCTTTGGAGGATGTGGTAGTGCTATTTTTGCAGCAGCATATCCCGAATTAGGAATTGGTTTTACTGGAGTAGCCTTGGCTTTTGGTTTAACAGTGTTAACAATGGCATACGCAGTAGGACACATTTCTGGAGGGCATTTTAACCCAGCGGTTTCTTTTGGGTTGTGGGCTGGAGGAAAGTTTTCTTCTAAAGAGTTGGTTCCTTATATTGCTTCTCAATTAATTGGCGCTGTATTAGCAGCAGGAACTTTATATTTAATAATATCTAATAAGTCTGGATTTGAAGGTGTTGGAGGCTTTGCTGCCAATGGTTATGGAACACTTTCACCAGGAGGCTATAATTTAGGAGCTGCTTTTATAGCTGAATTTATGTTAACTTTATTTTTCTTATTAATTATTTTAGGAAGCACAAGTAAAGAAGCACCTAAAGGATTTGCGCCAATAGCAATAGGTTTAGGATTAACGTTAATTCATTTAATAAGTATTCCAATAACCAATACATCAGTAAATCCAGCACGCTCAATGAGTCAGGCTTTGTTTGCAGGAGGTGAGTATTTAACACAGTCATGGTTGTTTTGGGTAGCGCCTATAGCTGGGGCAATTGTAGCTGGTTTTATTCATAAAGCATTGTTTGATAAAGAGTAATGAGTGTTTTAAAGCGTAATCATATTGAAAAGGTGCTG
Source organism: Tenacibaculum sp. 190524A02b (assembly GCF_964036645.1). Classification (NCBI taxonomy): domain Bacteria; kingdom Pseudomonadati; phylum Bacteroidota; class Flavobacteriia; order Flavobacteriales; family Flavobacteriaceae; genus Tenacibaculum; species Tenacibaculum vairaonense. The sequence goes on from NZ_OZ038525.1 coordinate 4,692,271, forward strand.
TTTTAAGCATCTTTTTTTGTAAGTTAAACTTTTTACGTTTTAGCGGGTCTAACTTAAAAATAAATATTTATGAGATTCCCCAAACTTTCTTTTTTAGTTATCATTTTATTAGTATTTGTTTCTTGTAGTAATGAGGAGCAAATTCAACAAGAAGAACAAATAAGAACCGTTTCCTTAATAGATAAGCCTAATATTTTATTAGTCATTGCAGATGATATGGGCTTAGATGCTACGCCAAGTTATTCGGTAGGTACAACAAAGCCAAATATGCCTAACTTACAAAATCTAATTACTAATGGATTGAGGTTTTCAAACGTTTGGTCTAATCCAACCTGTACACCAACAAGAGCAGGTATATTAACAGGGAAATATGGTTTTAGAACGAATGTGATGAAGGTAGATGATGAGTTGTCTACTTCAGAAGTTTCTATTCAACAATATTTAAAAAATAATAATACAGGTTATAGTACAGCTGTTATAGGCAAATGGCATTTATCTAAAAACGTTACTCACCCTAACCAAATGGGAATAGATTATTATGCAGGGCTTTTAAGTGGAAGTGTTCAGTCGTATTCAGAATGGAACTTAACCCAAAATGAAAGTACAATCACATCTAGAGAATATATAACAACTAAGTTTACCGATTTAGCTATTGATTGGGTAAAACAGCAAAGCCAACCTTGGTTTTTGTGGTTAGCATATAACACACCACATACACCATTTCATTTACCTCCTGAAGGAATGCATTCACAAGGAAATTTACCAGCAGATCAGGCAAGTGTAGATGCAAATCCTTTACCTTATTATATGGGAATGATTGAGGCTATGGATTTTCAAATTGGAAGGTTGTTGAATTCTATGTCAATTGAAGAAAAAGAGAATACAATAATTATTTTTATAGGAGACAATGGTACGCCTGGAGGAGTAGTACAAGAGTATAGACCTAGAAAAGCAAAAGGAACTTTATATCAAGGAGGCGTGAATGTACCTATGGTAATTTCAGGGAAAAACGTATGGCGAAAAAATGAAATAGAAGAAGGCTTGGTAAATACAACCGATTTGTTTGCTACAATAGCAGAAATTGCTGGGGTAAATACAACAACCATTAATGATAGTAAGAGCTTTAAAGAATATTTATCATCTAACAAAAGTAGTATTAGAGATTTTGCATACACAGAACAAAAAAATGAGGAAGGAGTAGAGCATACAATAAGAAATAAAACACACAAATACATTCAGTTTGCTAATGGTAGTGAAGCTTTATTTGATTTGGTGAATGACGCTTTTGAACAAAGTAATTTACTAAATACTACGCTTGATAATTCGGATGCAGAGGAGTTAGAAAGTTTAAAACAATCTCTTAATAATTTAAAATAATAACAGTATGAGGAAATTACATGTAATATCGAAGTTTTTTTTAGTAGTGAGTCTTTTTTTTATATCGTGTGGCTCAGATGATGAAGGAAATGTTGATGGAGGTGGAGTAACAACAAACCCAACAAGTTACAATATAACATCAATATTGTCGAAATTTGATAATGTTGATGGATTAAGCTATAGTGTAAATGGAGACTTTGTAGAGATAACAACCAATGGTTTACCAGATCATAAAAGCCCTTATTGGGAGCAGGGACATGCTTTGTATGAAGCTTATAATGGAACAAACCCTAACTGGAATCTTAATCCAAATACAATTAGTACTCAAAATATTGTTTTTAGAATTCCATTAAAACCTCAGGAAGCAGCTAATAAAACAGCTACAGGTTTAGGCCCTATAGGCGTTTCAGTAAATGGAGTGGTTTTTTATAATCAATATGCAGG